>JAFQHO010000073.1 GCA_017397925.1 Ruminococcus sp. | reverse complement strand
GCAAAGACATACAAGCTGGGATTAGCAGTTATGGAAACTCGTTGGGAAATGTTAAAGCCCACCATAAAATCAAAAATTGATAAAAAGACTACATCTCTTGCGAAAACTATTTCAAAAAAAGTTGATACAATTATGCCTGACTTAAAAACAAAAACATTCTTTAGCATAATGTCTGTTATGCAGAAAAAAGGATTCAATCCTGCGGATGTTGAATACTGGAAAGCTAAAGGCTGGACAAATGATAAGCGTCCGTGGAAGTAAAAAAATACCGTCATACAGATTTTGAGTTATCTGTACGAGGGTATTTTTATAGTCATTTTAATCAGAACATTTACGGATTTTAAACCAAACTCCACTTTTAATCATAAGATATTTAGGTATTCCCCAATTACAGGACGAGCCTTGCCCATTTTTACAGGAACACCATGACCACATGCAAGCCATTTGGGATTTAATTCAAGTATTGTTTTCAAGGATTTCTCCATATCCTGAATACTTACAGCATGAGGTGTTACATCAGGCTTTTTCCAAAGCATTGTAAAGGCATCACCGCAATACAAAACACCGTTGCTGAAAACACCTATTGAACCATACGTATGCCCTGGTAATGGAATTATTTCAGCATCATAGCCAAGTGATTTCAGCAAATCTCTGTCGCTGTCTTTCAGATAAATGTCAGGTGTATATGACTTACTTTTAAGTAACGCACCGCCTACAAGCTGCGTTATATTACGCAAACGATATTTCGGTGCTGTAGGCTTAACAGGCTGGGAAAGAAAATTCCGGCGTAAGTTCTTATCAGCAGCACTTAATAATACTTTCGCTCCCCTTTCCTGTAATCTTGCAGCATTAAATTCGTGGTCAACATGTGCATGTGTCAATAATACGTGTTTTACATTATATTGATTAATCCAATTCTGCATTTCCTTCCATGTGCCAATAAATCCTGTATCAATCAGAAGGTCCGATTCTTTACCTTTCAGAATATACAGCGTTACATCTTCGCTATAATAAAAATTTATACGACCACTGTTTATTAACGTCATTTCTACCACCTCAGATAATTAAATAAATTTCTATTTATCTCTATTATACAGAATAAATTTATAAATGTCAACTGTAGAATGAAAAACAGGCTTTTTTTGTCAAATGCCAACGACGTTCCACGGTGTTATGTTACATAGTCGGTCAATGATAAAAAAGAGCCTTCGTGATTGAAGGTTCTTTGTATGGTATTCAGTTGTTTTTCAGAAGTTCAAAGATCAAATACATCCAATCTATCATCCTCACATCGATACCCTGTGCTGTATTCCCCCAAAAAATATCCTGCCAACTCAATATCAGCTGGCGATTCTGTGATAACAGGCTGATAGTAAACAATGGGTTGCCTTTTTCATTTTTGTGACCTCCTTGTTTGGATTTATCATCTGTCACCGCAAGAGTGTTCCCACATTGCGGTGATAAGTGCTGTTACTTCCTTACAGGCATACCGTCATATCCTACGGTAAAGAAATCATCTCCCACAGGCTCAACATCGGCATTGCCCAAAATATCAAAATGCATATTATCAGGGTCTGTCAGCACTGACACTGTTTGGTCGCTGTAATGTGGTGAGATAGACTGTTTTCCTACCTTGGATATTGTTGTATTGGTAATATCGTAAGTATAAAGTTCAGTCTGTGCCTCAAGCTCTGCTAAAACGTAAAGATAGTTTCTGTCATCTGCTGTTTTTACATAATATGCCTCGCAGCCATTAGCCGGCAGTTTTTCTGTATAATCAGTTTCCGTAGTTGAAATACGCAGGCTCAGAGTTCTGTCAATACCAAGATCGCCTTCATAGCTGCCTGCTATGGTGAGTTCTTCACTGCTTCCGTCACCGTCAAGGTCTGTATAAAAAGTTGACTTCATCGGAAGTCCGACAATATATGCTTCTGGAACAGCTGTGTATTTTTCCTTGAAAAGTTCGGGATATTCAGCAAATTCTATTGTAACACTGATATCTCCGACGCCTGAACCTGCAATTTCACCATCATCAAAATAGATTGTAACACCATTATATTCAAGAGTCCAGTGAGAGCCATCCGCACCGTAATCCTTGAAATGATTTTCAATAGCAGTATCACTGTAAAAGGTATCTGCACCAAAAGATTTGTAAAGTTCAGCTTCAACTGCTTCAGCCAATTGATCAATGTCTGTTACGACATCCAGAAGATAAATGGTTTCTCCTGTTTCCGTGTTGAAGTTTTCTCCCCAGAAGCTTTTGCGTTCAGCGTCAATTCCGTAATAATCATAGAAATCATGAAGAATGCTGACTGCAACGCTGTCTGCACGGCGTATATGTACATTCAGATCGAATATATATGTTTCAAAATTTTCTTCTCCAGAAGAAAGCGCCTCTTCCGCGGTTTCTGCATAGATATCATTCTGTTCCAAAAGATTGACTTCGTAAAAATCGCTGATGCTGTTGATTGCAGACGCAAGATCAGGATATCGTTTTGCGGCATTCTCCCCGAGAGAAGCTGTTGCACAATTCATTTCCGTCAAAATCGCAGCATATTGAATGGATGATACGGATTTGTGCATGATCAGTTTATTCATATCAAGCAGTGCGACTTCATTTTCCGGATTAGAAGGCACGGTTGTGCTTTCTTTGGTTGTACTTTCTGTTGTTGTAGTTTTTTCCTCCAGTTCTGTCTGAGCAGTTGTTTCGGCTTCTGATGAAGAATCTGTTTCTTCCGGAACAGAGGTTGTCTCTGCCGCTTCTTTGCCTGTGCTGGGTTCCTTTTCGGAAGCGTTATCGCCACAGCCTGTACTCATCAGCAGCATACTGAGCATTAAAATCAATCCTGTTATCTTTTTCATATTCATAGCAATTCCTTTCTAAACACAAGAGCGAAAGAGTATATACTCCTTCGCTCTGTTTTTGGCTGTAAACTTACTGACGTGTATAAGCTAAACCATCCACATATTCATTTCTGACTGTCATTTTATCGTTCTCGATTGTAAACTGGAACCCGCCTTCAGTATCATCATCATAGTAGATATTAACATAATCGCTTCTTAAGAAATCAAATGTGAAATTGCATTCATATGTTTCGCCTTCGGCCTCATAGCTGTATTCCCCTGTTCCGTCTGTCTTGAAAGTGAATATTTCTACAAACTCTGCTTCTCTTGCCTTCCATGTGCCGATGATTTCAGATTTGGGGTCCGGCGCATCTGTTCCCACCGGCGTCTCGGGTTCAGCTTCTGTTGTTGTTTCTGTTTCATCAGCGGACTTTGTAAAGCTCTGTTCGCTTTGGAATTTATCCACAAGAACAAGATTGCTTCCGTTTATCGATGCGGTATATTCTTCGGTATCGTTTTCTTCGTAAATTAGCGTCAGTGTATCTCCGCTGACTTGGTAAGTAAAATCATATTCAGGACCGCTGATATATGTTCCTGTGCCGTCGGCGTTGAAAATGTATGTATCCTCCCAGTCGCTGGTCAGATCCACCCAAGTGCCGACAAGAGCAGTTTTATCAACATTGACAACGGCTTCCGTTGTTTCTTCCTCCACAGCAAAGGGATTTTCAATTCCCGAATCCACGCCGAAAAGCTCACCTATAATCCATGCACACTGATCCTGTGTCAGATCGTCAAAGCCATAAGAATACATATCAAAGCCGAAAAGTGCCTTTGTTGTAAGGTCTTTCACCTCACCTGTACCATCTTCTGTCTTCCAATAGTCCAGATCATATTCCACGCCTGCGAAAAGCTCGGTCTGTTCGCCGTAATCCTTGAAAGTGTAGGTTGTTTCGATCAGAACTACATCATAACCGTTCCATTTGAAGCCCAGCGGTGTGACCTTCTGTGAACAGCCGCTGTTTTCTGCTGCGGTTTCAGCGTCAACTTCACCATCAAAATACAGCTGTGCAATAATCGGATAAGCTGTCGGCTCGTTATTATATGCGTCACGGTGCCAGTGCATACTGCTGGTTGCAGAATATTCATTGACTTCGTCATCCACCTCAACTGTCATGACACTGCCATCTTCTTCATAAATTTTCAGTGTATTCTCGCTGAATTTTGCTCCCTCAGGACAAAAGATTTCTGCGGTATACTTCGCCTCGTCAGAGCTGGCACCCCAGCCGTAGAAAACCTTTACGCTTTCTGCATTCGTTTTATTTTCTTCTGTTGTTTCAGTTTCCGAAGCTGCTGTGGTATCCTCCGTGACTGTGGTTGTGTTTTCTGTGGTGGATTCCGAATTTTCATTCTGATTCTTATTTCCGCAGGCAGACATCGAAGCTGTTACCATAGCGACAATCATAACCGCCCATACTTTTTTCAATCTCATAATTTCTTCACCTATTTTCTAAATAATTTACCAAAGAAGCCCTGTTTTACTTTGCCTTCTTCAATGGCATTTGCCGTGTCAATCCCCTGTTTCACTGCTTCCTCAACATTTCCGCCCGTAACAGTGGCTTTGAGTGCGGCGGCGGCTGTGTCGCCAAGGTTGCGGATCTGCATTTTGTTTTTTCTTTCAGCATCAAAGATGCCTCTGTCGATCCACACCTTTCTGTCACTGTTCATTCTCTCCGCCAGATCGTAAAAAACGTTTTTGCCGCTGTCATCGCTGACATTTCCGTTCAATCTGATCTCACGGATACAGATGTCATTATACGGAATAATGACTGTACAGCCGGTAAGTTTGCCGTCCATGTCCGTTTCTTCCTTCACCGTGACATATTCCGCATCTTCGTCCATGACTCCATTTCTTCGGAAGTCTGCAAGCTGCGGGTTATCATCGGCGAACTGATACGGTATCATAGAGTCAAAATAAAACACAGGAACGTGCTCATAGCTGCTGTGATTCTCGGAAATAATCTGAAAAGCACCAAGTCTTGTATTGCAGCGGTATTGCACTCTGTGGCTTCCAAGATCCCATGTCTTGAAGCTTCTCTCGGCACTCTGAAAACGGTTTTCGGCACTGTCAAAGCTTGCTTCAAAGTCTGCTGCTTCCTGTGCAAGCGTATCCATCATATGCTGTGCATTATCCTTTGAAGTGTAATCCATTCTCGCAAAGGGATTTGTTTTTTTCTTGCAATCATTGCAGATGTATTCCTTTGTCTGAAGCTTTGAGCGCTTCAGCATACCAACCTCTGTGCCGCAGAAAACGCAGGCTTCCTTACTGAATAAACCCATACTAATCCTCCTTTTGTGGCAATCTTGACTAAATCGGTGCAATATGCTATAATAAATAGATGGCGGTTCCTGTGACTGTTGGCGCACCCACAGGAACATTACAGAGCACCCAAACGCAAGCAGGATGTATACTCTCTTCTACCCTTGCGATATTATTGTATCAAAAATCGTACTTTTTCGCACTACCCTAATCATAAAAAACGGGTAGGAAAGTGTAAAAAAACTCAGAAATGGGTAGCAAATCGGGTAGTATACCCGTACAGAAAGGGAATATATTATGAAAAAGATTCTTTCTATCATTTTAACCTTTGCAATGACAGCAGTCTGCTTTTCAGGCTGTTCAGATAAAACAAAGCCTGACGCCGATCATCCTGTGACACTTACAATGTGGCACGTTTATGGCAGTCAGACAAAATCTCCCCTCAATGACGCAATTGATCAGTTCAATGATACCGTCGGCAGAGAAAACGGCGTTACGGTGAATGTTGTATCGGTGACAAGCTCCTCGGCAATTGACAAGGCTCTTTCGGCTTCGGCAAACGGTGAGCCGGGTGCAGAGGATCTGCCCGACCTGTTTACCGCATATCCGAGAGTAGCGGAAATCGTGGGAGAGGACAAGCTTCTTTCGTGGAACAGCTACTTTTCTGAAGAAGAGCTTTCTGCTTTCAGAGATGAATTTATTTCAGAAGGGTATTTTGATGATAAGTTGCTTATGCTGCCTGTTGCCAAATCCTCTGAAGGATTGTTCCTGAACAAGACTCTGTTTGACAGATTCAGTTCAGAAACAGGTGTATCAACCGATACGCTCAAAACCTTTGACGGCTTTTTCAAAACGGCGAATCTCTATTACGACTGGTCGGATGGTCAGAATTTCACACAGATCAACGATTTTTACAATTACGCATACATCGGAATGAAAGCCTATGGCGGCGAATTCATCGAAAACGGCAAACTTAACCTGAATGACAAAGCCTTTGAACAGGTGTGGCTTCCTTTAAGCAAGGCGGTAATCTACGGCGGAATCTGTCTTGATGACGGATATGCCGCTTCACGCTGGAAAACCGTTGAGATTATCTCAAACATAGGCTCAACTGCTGATATTCTTTATCAGCCTGAAATGGTGTTCTATGCTGACAACACCACCGAAAATATTACCTCGGTTTCACTGCCTTATCCCACCTTTATCGAGGACAAGCCTTCCGCAGTTCACAGAGGCGGCGGACTTTTTGCTGTAAAGAGTGATGACGAGCGTAAAAATTACGGCGCATATATTTTTGCAAGATGGCTTACCGAAAAAGAAAATAACCTGCGCTTTGTGACAAGCACAGGCTATCTCCCTGTTACCGATGATGCTTTTGCGGAGCTTTTTGCCGACACAAGCATTGCTGAAAATGAAAGCTATCGAAATCTTTATGATATGATGAACGGTATGATGAAGAGCTTCAGGCTTTATTCTCTGCCTGTTTATGACAACGCCTCGGATGTTCAGAGCGATTTCGAGCAGAATGTCAAGCTGGTGCTGAAATCCGCACACAACCAGTATGTTGAACGGACTGAAAACAGTGAGGATAAGGAAGCTGTACTGAACGAGCTTGCCGCATCTTCCCTTGATGAACTGAAAACGCTTTGCGATAAGGATATGTGAGGGTATGGCTATGAATATACTGAAATATCTTGACATCAGGAGCCTTGTAAAGCAGTTCAAAACAGAAGGTCTGTCAATGCGCAGACGATTTGCTTTCTATGTTTTTTCCGTAATCTGCTTATTTCTTGCGGTCATTATTATTCTGCTCAATCTGTTCGGTATCCTTAATCCCACTGACAGACAGATAATGAATGACCTTAATGCACAGCTTTCTGCCTGCTCGGACAGTATCGAGGGAGACTGCGACGAGCTTGCGGCTTGTGCGATCTCCTTTTCGGGACAGCTTTCGGATGCAATCCAGAACTATCTGACTGAGAATCATATCAGCTTTGAAGAACTGGAAAATAATTCTGAGGCACTTGATGCCTTACAAAACAGGCTTTATGACTCGGTTTACCTCAATATGCAGGTCGCTCCCGCAAGCGGTGCGTTCTATATTCTTGATACCACCGCAAACAGCAATTCTGACACCGAGCTTTACAGCGGAATATATCTGAAATACATCAACCTTTACTCCGAAAACACCGTAAATAATGATTTTTCCATTTACAGAGGCTCATTCTCAACAGGAAAAAGCAGGGGAATCAATTTCCACAGTGGCTGGAAGAATGAAAGCAGCACCGATTTTTTTGAACACTGCAGAGAAACCTTTTCGGGCGGAACCCACTATGTTTTAAGTCCTGCCGTCCCCATCCCCGATACATGGGAAAGAGCGAGATATATTTATGTTCCCATTCGGGATTATAACGACAATATTATCGGTGTCTGCGGCTTTGAAATTAACGACCTTCTGTTTCAGCTGTCGTACAAAATCGAGGACGGACTCTGGGGAGATGTAACCTGCGGTCTGCTTGACGAAAGCAACGGGATATATTCAGGGCAATTCAGCTCAGGGCGTTATAATACTATCGGAAACGGGTTAAATATCAAAAGCAAAAGAGGCTCACAGCTTTTCGATTTCGGCAGCGAAAAGTGTGTGGGACTTACAGAGAAAATAACGCTCGGAAAAGAGACCTTCAGCGTTGCTGTGATGATTCAGAAAACGCAGTATGAAAGCTTTTTGCGTAAAGGACAGATCAATATTCTGCTGATTTTTCTGATTGCGGCAATTCTCGCCGCCGTCTGCTGTGTTTTCATGAGCAAGAAGTATGTTTCGCCCATTCTAAAAAAGATAGAGCAGGTCAAATCAAAGGAGGACTATGGCGAGCAGCTTCGTATTCGTGAAATAGACGACCTCTTCGCTTTTCTCGAAGAAAAGGACAATTACTATGAGCAGCAGCTTGACGACCTTGAGAACGCAAAACGATTTGCCGAAGAGGAGGCGCAAAAGGCAAAGGAAGAATACGAAAAAGCATCAAAAAAATATGAACTTGCCAAAAGTGAAATTGACCGCCTTGCCGAAAAGCACAAGGAGGAGATTGTTCCGGAAGAATATCAATTCTTCGTGGAAAATCTCAGTATGCTTACCCCTGCCGAATACAGGGTGTATGAGCTGTATCTTTCAGGTAAAACGGCAAAGCAGATTGCGGAAATTCTGCATATTACGGAAAATACGCTGAAATATCACAACAAGAACATTTACAGCAAGCTGGGTATCTCCTCACGCAAGCAGCTGCTCCGTTTTGCTGCCCTGAAACAGCATAGGGACGGAAAAGAGGATTAGACGTAAATACTATAAATCGGGTTTACAAAGCGTAGACTCGATTTTTGTTTTTTCTCTCACCCGCGATAACTCAACGCAGTTCGTTACGCACTTGTCCTATTTTTAAAAAATCAGTATCATACCTCAATTTCAAATGTGAAATTTTTGTGAAATATTGGAGTAATCTCCACCCACTATCCTGGCTCAAAAATGATGATAAACTTATAGCAAAAACAGTAATTTTGATACGATGCACCTTTTCATAAATAAAAAGGATACAATATCTTTTCCCTCAACCACAATTTTACCCTTATCAGGTAAAATGAGGGAACCAATCATATTCATAAGCGTAGTCTTGCCACTTCCGGATTTTCCCACTATGCTTATAAATGAACCTTTATCAATGGAAAAAGACACATCATTTACAACAGGACGATTATCATAAATTTTACAAACGTGCGAAATATCAATCATCTTGCTCATTGGTTTCTATTTTATAGAGGTTGCGGTGAAAAAATATTGTTTTATCATTTGAATTATATTTAAACCTTATTCTGACAGGAGCATCGTCACCAAAAAGACCTACACTTATCGAGTACATTTCCTCTACATCTTCACTACGTACAATTGTATCATATGGTGTCTTTAAAAGTTCACAAAATTCTTCTTCTGTCATCTCAACTTCACTAAGATTTTGAGTATAATCATTAGCAAGCTCATGACCATCAAAATTTACAAGGCTGATTGTATTATCATCATTTATAATAAGATGATCTTCCATACTTTCATCCATATTTTTATAAACTCCAGCCTCAACAATTTCTGTTAACGAAAAAGTTTCATCATCCCCCTGCATAAATGCAGGCGGTTCAGGATCACCACATCCTACGCATAAAAAAGATGAACTTGCACAAAGAGAAACTAAAATAAAAACTGAAAAAAACTTTTTGATATTTTTCATGTTATTAACCTCGTATTTTTTAGTAATAAGCATATGTTGTACTTCAACATATCAAGAAATTTTAAAAAAATCTGACGTTGAAGTACAACTCTGCTTCAAGAATATCTTAATTACTTTTTATATTTAGCCTCAGCATTGAGCTGTTTATAACCGCCAATATAAAGTGTTTTACCATCCTCACTTGCAGCACACTTACCAGAATATTCTTTATAATCAATAATCTCATCATACTCGTCGCAAACAGGTTCTTCAAGGCAATAATCAGCTAACCAATAATAAGCTCCCTCATCATATTCTTTAACATTTGATACTGTAGCATTGCCGGATTTTGGACCAAAATCCACATACACTTTTTCAAAATATATATCAGCACCACCGCTGGAAATAGTTATTTTGCAATCAACATCGTTAAGAAACATGCGGTTGTCCCATGTTGCATGATATGTACCATACAATGCACCTTTTCATAATAAAAAGGATGCATTTATTGTTTTAAGAGTTATCGCTTTGCTTTTGCCTTTTTCCAGCGCATTTGCACAATGTTCTCCATAAATCTTTGTCAAACTTCTGGAGGACAATTCAAAATAAAATCAAGAATGGTTATTGTAGCTATTTATCAAGATTTCAGTTCAAAACCGGAAGTTTTACTTGTAAGCCATGTATTTATTTGTCCGTTGATAACAGTAGTACATTGAAATCTATAAGGTATAAGATAGTATTTACCATTGATCTTTCTTATCTTCCAAAGCTGAGATTCATCATCTTTTACATAATTTTTGTATTCTACAGAGCGATTTACATCGTTGAAACTGTCATCATTGATAGAGAGAACTGTACTGTCTGTTTTTTGAATGATGTAATTATCATTTCCGATGTATTTGATTTTACCAAGACCGAGGTCATTTTTTGTATCAAAGCACTTGCCGTCAAGCTTGTCATCAATATTCTCAAGAGACCATGATGATGAGAACTGACCTGCTTCAACACGGGAAACACAGAGGTTGTAGCTGCCGTAAGGATTGCTTAATGTATCAGAGGAGAAGTTAAGGATAAGGCTGTTGTCAAGCTCAGAAGCAATAGTGTATGTACCGTTAGGGTTCTTAGTTATCTTCCAGTGCTGGCAAGGAAGATGTGTCTGACTGTTGTAGCCGAGCTGCCATACAGCTGTATTGTCATCTGTTGAAGCGTAGTAAACTTCGAGACAGAGGTTTGTGTTATTTGCAGAAACAATCTTGTAATAGCTGTTGCCAACGTATTCAATATTCCACTTACTTGCATTGTTATTGCAGTAATTGTTGAATTGTATATTGGTAGTTGCTTCATTTCCTGGGCTTGTGATGTACTTGTCATTCTTGTTGTTCTTGATGAAGAATGAACCGGAAAGTATTTCGCTCTCAGCATCTACTTCTGAAGCCTTTTCAAATACCCAACGTTGGGTATTTGAATTGCTGTTTGTAGCTTTGATAACTGCTTTGTAGTCTTCACTATTGTATGTAAGGGAAAAGTCTTTTTTTACAGCGGACTGCAACTGATAACCGTTTTCGCAGTCTTTTAGATACCAGTTCTGACACTCGTCCTCATTGTAATTATACTGCCAAACCGGAGTGTCATTCTCCATATATGCATTCCAGATATCAAGAGAAACACTCATGTTGTCAGCAGGGAAAATAGCATATGAACCGTCCTTTGTACGCTCTACCTTCCATTTTTTTTCAGGAGTACGTCCTTTTACGTAAACGTCACCGTAAATACCTGCATCACTGTAAGTAAGGTATGAATTGTTACCCAAGTTCTTGATATAATAATAATCGTCAGTGAGTTCAGCATCGATGATCTCTTCGAGGCGGATAAGAGCTTTTTCAGCGTTGATAGTACCGCCAGCCTGGCATCTATTCTCAAGAGTTTGATCCTTATCTACAGAATCCACGATAGCTTTTTTGATTTGATCGGATGTAGCGTTGGGGAAATAGCTTTTTAAGAGTGCAAATACGCCTGCAACAAAAGGTGATGCCTCAGATGTTCCAGAGTTAGCATAATAAGGATTATTTGGATCGCTTGAAGGCATGAGCATATCCATGCAAGGTGCTGCGATAGTGACGGATTCTTTACCATAGTCGCACCACATTGTAGCTTTTTTGTTTCTTGAACCTGTTACAGAGATAACATTATTATAGTCCTTTGTATAACAACATGGATATACTGTATACTCTTCGAGATCTCTGTTTTGTCCGTCATTTCCGGCAGAACAAATGATAACTCCCCCTTTTTCCTGGTACTGTTTGAGAAGGTTTTCATCTGCACCTGGTCCAAGCAATGAAAGGTTGAGGATAAGGATGTCATTATCAATACAGTATTTTAGTACATCATTAAAAGTGTTGAAAGAATAAGCTTCATTAGGCACAAGATCACTGATTGAAGATGAGTCACTGCTTATAGCATATATTTCAACATCCTTAGCGACGCCGACACCACCTACACTATTGTTTAAACCCATAGATATCATGCTTACAACACCTGTACCGTGACCGTAATTGGTAGTATCTCCGGATGCAGTAATATAGCTTTCATTTGCAAAATTATCTCTGAGATCTTCCTGCATGAGATTAAAACCACTGTCATATACAGCAACCTTTACTTTGGTAGTTTTTGTGTGCTTCCCAAATACCACATTTGAAACGCCGGTATCATTGAGATAATACTGAGCATATGCATAAGGATCATTGTAGTTGACTGTTTCAGCATCAACAGGCTTATAAAAATTATTCGGCTTGTAAATTTCTTCCTGTGGGACTGTAATTGTAGTAGTTGTTACAGATTTTTTGGTCGTGGTCTTAGTTGTTACAGGTTTTTTGGTTGTGGTCTTAGTTGTTACAGGTCTTGTGGTTGTGGTCGTAGTTTCATAGTAGTCAGGGAAATTACTTAATTTCCCTATAACATAGTATGCCAGCATAACCAGATCATTGATTGCGACATTTCCGTTTCCGTCAATATCGGCAACAACGGAAGCTGATTTACTGTTTTCGATATCAACGATAATTTTTCTCATTGAGATAAGATCGAACGCGTCAATTCTGCCGTCACCGTCAATGTCCCCCCTGATTGTAGCTTTGGCGGATTTTACGGATACATCGCTGATTGCAGGTGCTGAAACAGCGGAATTTGCGGCAATTCCAGATGTAACTGGAATAGATGACGCTGCAAATACTGCTGATAAAGTACAGGTGACAAATTTCTTGAATACGCTTTTTATCATTTTAATACTCCCTTTTGATTGTGTCGTGCTAATACCTGTTGTATGGCACTTTTTTGTGGTTTATGACTGGCTTTATTTATCCAATTATATTATAATACTTAAAATTGGGAATGTCAATATTATTTAATATTTTACATATGATTTTGCTAAGTCGTTTCCGTTATCATAGTTTTTCACTATGATAACGGAAACGACCATTATTTCATTCAGACCATTGTTAACAAACCTACATTCATCCAAAAATTCATGAACTAATATCATATATTCTTCATAATGTTTATTGAAAGTGAATCTTAGACCAGTTCTACCGGTTTTCAGTGATATGAATCGAAGATTATGTTTTTTGAATAAACCTCTAGTATAGACGATTATAATTATCTTAATATATCAAGCATAAGATACCACAAGTCTTCTTAACTAATTTAAGGGCATCTCTAAAAACCCCTTTTGAGAAAAAACAGCTATGCACGACATCTGCTTCGTCAACCTCCCTTGGAGTGCGACAGCACGCCTGTGGAAGGTTTCCTTGCAGCTGTCATACCTATCTGTTTTTTCTTTAATC
>JAFQHO010000072.1 GCA_017397925.1 Ruminococcus sp. | reverse complement strand
TAGTAGACAAAGATGATGAGCAGAAATGATGTATGTCAAGGCGGACGACGAAAGCATACTGCCGTATGGTGAGGATGTCCAACGATGACATACGGCATTTATGCCATTAGATTTGTCTACTGTTGTTTCAGGGATTGGTATCAATAGAGGTTTTCAATATAAAGGGCAGACCAATAAAGCCTGCCCTGGATGACTATGTACAGCCGCAATCATTCATCAAGGAAATCCTTGACCTTCTTGCTGCGGCTTGGGTGGCGGAGCTTACGGAGAGCCTTTGCCTCAATCTGACGGATACGCTCACGTGTAACCTCAAAACGCTGTCCAACTTCTTCAAGAGTGCGTGCCTTGCCGTCCTCAAGACCAAAACGTAGCTTTAATACCTTAGCCTCACGGTCTGTAAGGGTGTTGAGAACCTCATTGAGCTGCTCTTTGAGGAGTGTATGAGATGCAGCCTCAGCAGGTGCAGGAGCGTCATCATCTGGGATGAAGTCGCCAAGGTGGCTGTCCTCCTCCTCACCGATAGGAGTTTCAAGAGATACAGGATCCTGAGCCACACGCATAATCTCACGAACCTTATCAACGGGCATACTGAGCTTTTCAGCAATTTCCTCCGGGCTGGGGTCGTGACCGTTTTCGTGGAGAAGCTGAGAAGAAACCTTCTTAACCTTTGTGATAGTTTCAACCATATGAACAGGAATACGGATAGTTCTTGCCTGATCTGCAATAGCTCTTGTAATAGCCTGACGAATCCACCAGGTAGCATATGTGGAGAACTTGAATCCCTTTGTGTAGTCGAACTTTTCAACGGCTTTGATAAGACCGAGATTTCCCTCCTGAATGAGGTCGAGGAACTGCATACCTCTGCCTACATACTTTTTGGCAATACTTACAACAAGACGGAGGTTAGCCTCGCAAAGACGTTTTTTAGCGTATCTGTCGCCGCTTTTCATACGCTGTGCAAGCTCGATTTCCTCCTCAGTAGCAAGGAGGGGAACACGTCCGATTTCCTTAAGGTATACCTTAACAGGGTCGTCAATGGCGATACCTTCAGTGGAAAGAGCCATTTCCAGATCGTCAGTCATTGCGGAATCAAGACCGATTTTCAGATCAGCGTCAATATTCATATCCTCAACGATTTCAATATTGAGCGTTTCACAGCGGTCATAAAAGGTATTAATCTGGTCAACGTCAAAGTCCAGTTCTTCAAGAGCGTCGGTAATCTCCTTTGTAGTCAGCTTACCGTTAGCCTGTCCCTGTTCAATAAGAGCGTCAATGGTATTTTTCTTTGAATCCATAGTGATTCCTCCTTTTCTTTCTCGGGCTTACGCCCATTCCTGTGGTTTATGGGAACCTCTAAAAGCCTCCGGCACGGCTTGATTTGAAATTTCGCTCGTGTTCCGGTTTTTAGAGAACCCCGTATGATTTATGAAATACAAATATGTATTTAGGATTTCTTAAATGCATTCATTAAATCATCATCGGAAATATCCTCAGGTGATTTGATTTTTTTATGATTTTTCAACACGGCTATACAGTCGGAAATTGAGGCGTTATTTATGCTTATACCGTCATTTTTTGCCTGTATACCGTATATTTTGCCCATTTCATCCGCGGAAAATACCTCGTTGAGGGAGGATAGCGAAAATTCCCTTTCAGAACGGGCAATTTCAAGGACAGCCTCATAGACTTTCCTGTTGAAATCGGTGACGAAAATACTTGTGGGAGCCTTTTCAAGAAGCTTTGGAGCCTCCTCAGGCTGCCGCATTATATAGCATATAATAGTTTCCTCTGCTTTGGCTTCCTTGCGGAAATCCTTGGCCTGTGGATTTATTTCGTCTGTGTGACGTGTAGTTTTATTTTTTATAGCCTGCCATTGATTATTTTTTTCAGCATAGCTGTTTTTCCTCACCATACCGTCAATATGGGCTTTCAGCACATCCACGGGGAAATCGTATTTTGACGCTGTTCGCGAAATATACACCTCACGCTCAAGAGGGGAGGGGATTTCCGCAAGAACACGTGAAACACGTTTAAGCAGTTCAACCTTGCCTGCCTCAGTTTCAATGTCCAGGTCGTTTTCACAGCGGTCAATGAGGAAATTGTTGGCGTCATCGGATTTATCCATAAGCATACGGAATCGCTGAACACCGAATTTTTTTATATATTCATCGGGGTCCTTTGCACCGTCCATACGTAGTATACGAGTGCGGAGTCCCACATCTGAAAAATGTGATATAGCTTTACGGGCAGCCGCCTGACCTGCGCCGTCGCTGTCGTAGGCGATTATTACCTCCTCAGCGTAACGCTTTACAAGCCTTGCCTGGTCAGGGGTGATTGCCGTTCCGAGAGTTGCTACGGCATTATCAAAGCCTGCCTGGTGGACGGCTATAACATCCATATATCCTTCGCAGAGAATAAGCCGCTTGCTGTCGGAATTTTTGGCGTAATTCATAGCAAAGAGATTTGAACCTTTGTCAAATACAAGAGTTTTGCTTGTATTGAGATATTTGGGCTTAGAATCGTCGAGAACTCGTCCGCCGAAGCCTATTACAATTCCTCTCATATCTACAATGGGGAACATTACGCGCTTGCGGAACATATCAAAAAGTCTGTTATTCTTCTGTGAACGCCCTGCAAGCCAGGCATCGGTTATTTCATATTCTGAATAGCCCTTTGAGGTGAGCATTGTACAAAGCTCGTCCCAGGAATCAGAGGCATAACCCAGACCAAATTTTTTGATAGTCTGAGGGCTTAGCTGACGGCTCTTGAAATAGTCAAGTCCGGCTTTGTCCCTGCCGCTTACGAGATTTTTGAAGAAAAAATTGGCGGCAAGACGATTCATTTCGTATATTCTTGTTCTCCTCTGACTGTTATCGGGAGAATTGCTTTTTCTTTCGGGGACGGTCATACCGCTTCTTTCAGCGATAAGCCTTACAGCTTCCATAAAGTCCAGATTTTCAGCCTTCATTACAAAGGTGAATATATCGCCGCCTGCACCGCAGCCAAAGCAGTAAAAGCTCTGCGTATCGGGGAAAACCGTGAATGACGGTGTTTTTTCCGAGTGGAATGGGCAGTTGCATATTAAGTTCCTGCCGCGTTTTTTTAGCTGAACGTATGAGCTTATGACGCTGTCAATGGGATTGACGTTTTTAAGTTCAAGGGTAAAATCATCGTTTAATGCCATAGCTCACACCTCCTTGCTTATTTCCAGAATTTAGGAACAAAAAGCTCCGTGTATAGGTCAACTGCGTATTCATCGCTCATTCCGGATATATAGTCGCATACGGCACGGTCAATATCTGATTCCTCTGCGATATTGAGGTATAAACGGGGAAGCATAGAAGAATTATCCTTGAAATAGCTGTAAAGCTTGCGGATAAGCAGCTCAGCCTTGCCTTCCTCCTGCTTTGCCGCAGGATTTGTATATACCGTTCTGAACATAAAGCTGCGCAAATCATCGTGAGCCTTTCGGATTTCAGGCTCAAAGTCAATGGTTTCGCTGCCGTGGGCGATAACTGAGGCGATAAGTGCTGTTATACGCTTTGTTTTTGTATCTCCAAGGATTTCAACACAGTCCTGTGGCAGCTGTTCCGCTCTCAGAACATTGGCACGGATTGAATCCTCGATATCGTGGTTTATGTATGCTATGGTGTCCGCAAGACGCACTACACAGCCTTCTCGGGTGGCGGCGGTCATATTTGTATGGCATTCAATGCCGTTGCGGACAGCCCAGGTGAGGTTAAGTCCCTTTCCCTCTTTTTCCAGCCTTTCCACTACTCTCACGCTCTGAAGATAATGCTTGAAACCGTGGGGGCATATCTCGTTGAGAACAGCCTCTCCGCAGTGACCAAAGGGGGAATGTCCTAAGTCGTGACCGAGAGCAATAGCCTCTGTTAGCGCCTCATTGAGGTTCATACAGCGGGAAATTGTACGGGCAATCTGCGATACTTCAAGGGTATGTGTCAATCTTGTACGGTAGTGGTCGCCTACGGGGGAGAGGAATACCTGAGTTTTACGTTTAAGCCTTCGGAATGAGTTGCAATGGAGAATTCTGTCGCGGTCGCGCTGGAAATCGGTGCGGTAATCGCATTTTTCCTCATCAAGTTCACGCTTTGTCATTTCGGAATCGGTGCTTGAACAGGCGTATTCGCTGTGTACCATAGCTTCGGCCAGTTCAATGTTTTCGCGTATGCTCTTTTCCATATTGAACTCCTTTCCAGTCTGATTCTTATAAAGAATCCTTTATATTATTTCAGCTTATTATTTGTGCCTCTATAATACATATACTGTCGAAAGTATGAAAATATTCTTTTTTTTTGAAGAAAAATTAAAAGTTTGTCATAACTGACGAAAAATCATCATATAACTCGCCTAAATCTGTCACTTCTGCCGAATTGTTAGTAACCTCTGTCAGCTCCTTGCGCAGAGCGTCAAGCTTTTCAGACATAACAAGTATTTCAATGGTAACAGCGTCGGCAAAATCGGAGTTTACGGTGATAACATCGAAATTGGGCAGGATATAATTTATCTTGCCGTATAAATTATAGTCTGTTTTTATGGTAAGACGGTGACAAAGCCGCATATCCATAATTTGTGCGGCATCGCAGGCAATAGAAGCTGCGTGGGAATAGGCACGGAGCAAGCCTCCGCCGCCAAGAAGTATACCGCCGAAATATCGGGTAACAACAACACAGACATCGGTAAGACCGCGTTTTTGCAGTACCTCAAGGACAGGCACACCAGCCGTACCCTGCGGCTCTCCGTCGTCGGAATATCGGGAAATATTGTCCTCGCGGAGGATATAAGCGTAGACGTTATGCCTTGCCTTTCGGTGCATTGCCTTTATCTGATTTATAAAAGCGACAGCTTCATCATTTGTTTTCACAGGAGCGATATATCCGATAAATTCGGATTTTTTCTCGATGAAGGAGTCGCTGGCAGGTTTTGAAATTGTGAAATAGTTCATAAAAAATCCTCAATCTGTGCAAATAAGCCGCTCATATTGAGCGGCTTATTAACGATTTTACTTATCGAGATTGAAACGCTTCTTGAATCTGTCAACGCGTCCGCCTGTATCAACAAGCTTCTGCTTGCCAGTATAGAAAGGATGGCACTTTGAGCAGATTTCAACCTTGATGTTCTCCTTTGTAGACATTGTCTCCATTACGTTACCGCAGTGGCATGTAATAGTTGTCTTTACAAAGTTAGGATGGATTCCCTCTTTCACGATTTTCACCTCATTTTATTAAATTTTCTGTAAATCGTGCAGCCCATCAATTTCCTTAGACAGTAGTGCAAGCATACATCAGATATATATTATATCATATCTTGGCTTATTTGTCAATAGTTGTTGGATATATTTTTATATTTTAACTTGAAAATTAAAAATATTCTTTCAGAAATCTATCCTGTATATATTCAGCTGCGGCTTTTATACTCGAAAATTCTTTGTATTTAGGGTATTCCTCAGAATTGTTTGCAGAATAGGTGAGATGATAAATTCGCCATATATCGCCATTCAGTACATATAAAACATCATCATTGGATTCGCATTTTGCTATAGCACGGATTGAATTCTGAAACAGCGGATTGTCAGCGCCAAGCTCTTTTTTTAATTCTGTTATATAATAATTATTTGTTTCGGGAATCAAACTCCAGTTGAAATCTCCGTTGTATTTCTCAGCTAAAGCGGTAATTATTTCTTCCATAGTCATATCATTACTAATTTTCATTTTTTCTGTTAATCCTCATAATCTATCTGCATTATCAATGCATTTAATTCCTCTGTACTGCAATCAGGCTTGACTTTCTTCTGAAACAGGAATCTCCACCATAAGTCACCTATAAAGATTTTTTTGTAGTTTTCAAGCATTTTCACTTTTCCGTTGTATAAATCCCACTGGAAATCCAGCCATGCAGGGTTGCTGCCGCTGATATGGGTGACGTCTGGATTTATAGACAATTCGCTTACTTTACGACCTGTGAAATTTTCAACCGCTTTTAGTAATTCTTCAAAAGAATCGTACACAAAAGTTGTTCTGAAATCTCCCTCAGAATTTGAATTTATATTGTCAGTAAAATCAAGAAAAATTTTGTTGTTTTTTGTTAATTGCAGCATACACCATATTCCGTTATATTTTTCCTCGCAATATATAAGAACAGGTGATTTGCCGATTTCAAGGTATTTGTGTAACTCTTGTATTTCCAATTTGTTCACCCTCCTAAAACATAAGGCGAACCGAAGTCCGCCTTATAAATTATATTTTACTGAAAATTCTTTGAAAACTCGTCGTGAAGCTTCTTTTCAAGCGCCTCGGCTTCAGCTCTTGTAGGCTGTTTAGCTGTAAGGTATATCTTGATTTTTGGCTCTGTACCGGATGGACGAACAATTACCTTTGAACCGCCCTCAAGGAAGAATGCAAGTACATTTGACTTAGGCAGAGTAAGCTCAGTTACAGCGCCGCTTGCAATATCTTTTGATGTGCTTGCCTTGTAGTCGTCAAACTTGACAACGGGAACACCTGCAATAGCTGTAGGAGGATTATTTCTCAGAGTTGTCATAATCTCATCCATTTTGTTCATACCGCTTTCACCCTCAAAAGTGAAGCTGTAAAGTGTCTGGTAGAACATACCGTACTTCTTGTACATATTTTCTCTTGCTTCGAGGAGAGAAATTCCCTGTGTGCGGTAGTATGCAGCCATTTCGCAGATAAGCATTGAAGCGTTAACAGCGTCCTTGTCACGTACATATGCACCTGAGAGGTAGCCGTAGCTCTCCTCAAATCCGAAGATATAGCGGTTTTCCTCGCCCTTTTCTTCAAGGAAGCCAATCTGCTCGCCGATAAACTTGAAGCCTGTGAGAACGTCAATGATCTCAACGCCGTATTCCTTACCGATAGAATTAACGATATCAGTAGTTACAATTGTCTTTACAGCAATTGGATTTTCAGGCATAATTCCTTTTTTGATGCTCTGGTCAGCTATGTACTCAAGAAGCATTGCTCCAACTTCGTTTCCGCTGAAAAGAGCGTAGCCGTCGCCGTCGGGAACAGCAATACCAACTCTGTCGCAGTCGGGATCGGTAGCAAGAAGCAGGTCAGGCTTAACTTCGTTGCAGTAACGGAGACCAACTTCAAGAGCCTCACGGATTTCAGGGTTTGGATAAGGACAGGTTGTGAAGTTTCCGTCGGGATTTTCCTGTTCCTTAACGATTGTAACGTCTGTGATGCCGATACGCTTTAAAATTTCGCGTACAGGTTTGTTACCTGTTCCATTGAGGGGAGTGTAAACTACTTTAAGACCGCTTGATGCGCAAAGATCGGGATTGATAGCCTCAGCAAGAACCTTTTCGTAATATGCCTCAATTACATCATTTCCGATGTACTGGATATTACCCTTAGCAACTTCCTCGTCGAAGTCAGAGGATTTTACGTCGTTGAAAATATCAAGTGAATTAATCTTGTCAAGAATGATCTCAGCGCCGCGGAGAGTAATCTGACAGCCGTCATCGCCATATACCTTGTAGCCGTTGTATTTTGCAGGGTTATGGCTTGCTGTTACCATAATACCGCCCTGACATTTCAGTGCGCGTACAGCAAATGAGAGGCAGGGAGTAGGCATAAGCTCTGTATAGATATGTACTTTGATACCATTAGCTGCAAGTACCTCAGCGGCAGCTTTTGAAAAAACGTCGCTCTTGATACGGCTGTCGTAGGAAACAGCAACAGCCGGGTTATTGTACTCCTGATTGAGATAATCAGCAAAGCCCTGTGTAGCACGTCTTACTGTATAAATGTTCATACGGTTTGTGCCTGCACCGATAACACCGCGGAGACCGCCTGTACCGAATTCAAGGTCACGATAAAATCTGTCGTTTATAGCCTCGTTGTCATTTTTTATACTTTCAAGCTCTGTTACAAGGTCCGGGTCAGCCTTGGCATTTTCACACCAGAGTGAATAGAGTTCCATTTCGTTCATAATAATACCTCCAGAAAGATACATTGCATTTGATAATTGTCCAAAATAATATCAATTATCCCTGATATAAAATTAGATACAAATACATTATTTATTATACCACAAATTTTCAGATTTGAAAATAGTTTCTATATATAAATTCTATATACACCATATATCAAAAGGCGATATCATCAGATATCGCCTTAGAATTTTTATTGCGCTGTCATAAGCTGTACAACCTCAACAGCCTTATTATACTGCATATCGTTTCCGTCATCGCTGTTTTCTACGGGATAATCGGGGGTTAATCCAATGCCGTTGTAACATTCGGAATTTACTGTTTTATATTCTGCAACAGTAAGAACAATTGCTCCGCCGTCGTCAAGCTCTGTAATGTCCTGCATAACGCCCTTTCCGTATGTCTGTTCACCGATAATGGGGGCTTTTCCGAAATCGCGGAGCGATGCTGCGAAAAGCTCTGCTGCACTTGCTGTGTGCTTGTCAACGATAACTGCCATAGGCAGGATAAGCTCAGAAGAATCTGAGTATATCAATGTTTCAGAGTGACCGTCCTTATATTCGGATGTGGCTATTATTCCTTCTGGAAGCAGGGGATCAAGACATTCTTCCAAGGCGGATACAAGTCCGCCGCTGTTGCCTCTTACGTCAAAAATAAGTGATTTTGCGCCGTTTACTGTAAGTCGTTCAAGAGCTTCGATAAACTGCTCGGGAGTGTTCTCTTTAAAGCTGTTTATTTTGATATATCCTATTAAATTTCCAAGCATTTCCGCTTCAACGCTGTTTACAATTATTGAACGGCGTGTGAAGGTATACTCAGTGTCCTTTCCGTTTCGGCGTATAGTAAGCGTTACTGTTGAACCCTCGGTACCTTTCATATTGTCGGCAGCTTCTGAAAATCCCATTTCCTTTACGTCTACGCCGTCGATGCTGATAATAAGGTCATCCTGCATAATTCCCGAATCAGAGGCTGGAGAACTGCTTAAAATCTCGGATATGCGGATATATCCGCTTTCATCCTCAGTGAGAGTGAGTCCGAGTCCTACCAGAGTACCTGAATTTTCATTGAGCTCTGTGAGATATTCTTCCTCTGTAAGATAGCGAGAATATTTGTCGTCAAGTCCCTGTACATAGCCTTTTAATATGCCGTCTTCAAGGGTTTCCTCGTTGATATCACCATAGTAGTATTCTCTTACTATGGCATCCAAAGACTGCAATGCTGTGTATTTCTTTGCCTTTTCGTTAACGTCCATTACCTTTGTATTGAAGCTCTGGAGGGAGAAAAAGGAGGTCAGAATAAATGTTACTGCAATTGATACAGCTATAAGACTGAGTGCCAGTCCAAGGCTGATTTTTTTGTTCATAGATTATCTCCTTTATAAGTCATATATCAAGGAAACACCGCACAGATACTTGTGCGGTGTTATGTGAAATTTTATCAAGGACCTACATAGTTAAGGGGATTCTGCGCAACGCCGTTTACACGTATTTCAAAGTGAAGATGTGCGCCTGTTGAATGGCCTGTACAGCCGATAGAGCCGATAGCCTGTCCCTGCTGAACGTAGTCTCCTACAGATACCCAAGCAGATGTCATATGAGCGTAAATTGTGGAATATGTACCGTCATGGGATATAAGAACATAGTTTCCATAACCATTGCCGCATCCGCAGCTGTAATTCTTTGCAAAGTTGTGAGTACAACTGTTTACAACACCGATAACTTTGCCCGACTGTGAAGCAACACAAGTACCGCCCATAATTCCGATGTCACCAACGTCAATACCGTTGTGATTTCTTCCCCAACGGGGACCGTAATAGCTTGAAATATAGCTGAATCCCGGTGCAGGCCATGCAAATCCGCTTTGTGATGGAGTTACAGGAACATAAGTGGGGCCAGAGGGTGCAGATGAAGTGCTTCCCCCTGCGTTGTTATTCTGTTGTTGCTGCTGTTGCTGCTGGAGACGCTTCTGCTCCTCCTCCCAGAGTCGCTGTGCTTCTTCCTGCTGACGCTTGATTTCAGCATACCATGCTTCTTCCTCAGCGGCCAGCGCAGCCTGTTCAGCCTCAACGTCAGCCTTGTCACGTTCAAGCTCTGCCTGTTCACGTGCAAGACGGTCAATTTCAGTCTGTGTATACTGCATTTTTTCATTGAGAACAGCAATCTCAGCGTCTTTTTCTTCTTTACGCTTATTCTGTTCGTCAAGCTTCATTGAAAGATTTAGTTTTTCTCTTTCAAGGTCAGCCTTTGACTGTTCGAGACTTTCAATTTTTGTAACAAGCTCGTCTATAAGCTTATCATCGTATTCAGCAATACGATTAATCATATGAACTCTTGACATCATATCGTAAAAGCTTGATGAACCGAGTACAATTGAAGCTGAGGTATCATTGCTGCTCATATACATCGTGCAAAGACGCTTTTTGAAAAGCTCGATATTTTCATCAATTGCGGTCTGCTGATTTACAATATCAGCGTCAAGATTTGTGATATTTGTTTCTGTAGCAGTTATGTCAGCCTTTATAGCTTCAAGCTCTGCATTAAGGAGATTGATATTTTCCTGTATTATGTCAATCTGTTCCTCAAGATAAGCCTGCTGCTGCTTTTCGTAATTTTTTTCGCCTTCAAGTCCGCCGATTTTTTCTTCAAGAGCAGCAATTTTTTCAGCATTAGCTTTTCTCTGCTCCTGTATTTCACCGATAGTTCTTGCAGCCTCTGCTGTGCTGCCGTCATTGGTAAGCTTCGGGAATGAAGCTGCAATTCCCAGCGAAATGGCGGTACATGTGATGAGTGCAAGTGCCTTTCGGATGAATTTTAACTTGTTCATTGGTATTATGCTCCTTTCGTCAGCAATTATGCTGAACGGCTTTAAACGTCAGAGTGGTTTATTAGACGTCAAGATGTTTGCGTGTACTTATAACGCTTCCGAATGCTCCTACAAGAGAGCCGACTGCAAGATATGCAAGACCGCAGTATAAGCGGATATCGGCAAAAGGAACAATACTTCCGGCACCGAATGCGTTGATGAGCATACCCTGTGCCATAAGTATGTTGTACACTGAGCGGTAAATTGCCCAAGTGATAAAGAAAGCGCCTGCCCCAGAGAAAAATCCCGTAACAAGTCCCTCGACAAAGAAGGGAGTTCTGATAAATGCATTTGTAGCACCGACATATTTCATAATCTGGATTTCCTCACGTCTTGAGAATACACTTGCTTTTGTGGTGTTGGAAATCATAATCATTGAAACTGCTGCAAGGGCGATAATTGCCGCTCCTGCTATAAGTGTGACAACACGGCGGAGTTCACGAAGAAATTCCGCTACCTGCGGTGATGAATCGGCACTTTGAATATTTTCAATTCGTGTTATGGCTTCAACGGTTGCGCGAAGCTGTTCGTTATCAACAACGGTTACGCTGAAACCATCGGGCATAAACTGGTAATCGTCGATGTAATCGAAAATTTCCTTACCCTGTGAAATCTGACTCTGCATACGCTCGTATGCTTCTTTTTTGGATATATAGGTTACAGAGCCTATATTGTCCATATTTCTGAGCTGTTCTCCGATTTCGTCAACGCGCTCCTGCGGAGTATCTGTTTCGACGTAAACGGCAACCTCGTTCTGATTACCAAGACCAAGGATCATAGAGTTCATATTGATATAGAACAGAACTGAACAGCCTACAAGAAGAAGTGATATAAGAAGAACGCAAAATGTGGCAAAAGCCATCATTTTATTCTTCCAGATATTTTCAATACCCTGATTTGCAAGGTATTTGATACCGCTTATTTTCATTTTTCAGCACCTCCCTGTTCTGTGGCGGTGCTTGTTATGGCGGCTATAACATCATCCACGTATGGGACATTATTTTCGCCTATATCCTCGGGCATAGCGTACTGAGGACGGGGACGGGCGGCATTTTCCATTGCCTGTGCAAGCTCCACTTCGGGAAGAACTTCTGCATTTGTACCCGTTACAATTTCATCATATACGATTTCGCCGTTGGTAATATTTATTATTCTTCCGCCGAAGTGACGGACGAGGTCGTGCTCGTGAGTTACCATAAGAATGGTTGTGCCTTGGTCGTTGATGCCCTTTAAAAGCTCAACGATTTCGTAGGAGAGTTCAGGGTCGATATTACCCGTAGGCTCGTCCGCGATAATAAGCTGCGGGTCGTTAACCAATGCTCTTGCAATGGCAACACGCTGTTTTTCACCGCCCGAAAGCTCATCGGGGTATGAATTTGTTTTTGCGTGAAGTCCTACAAGGCTTATAACGTAGGGAACTCTCTTTCTTATGTACTTTAATGGAGCGTCGAGAACACGGAGTACGAAAGCTATATTCTCGTAAACCGTCATAGATGGAATGAGTCGGAAATCCTGGAATACAAAGCCGAGAGTTCGGCGGAATTCGGGGATTTTACGTTTTTTTAGCTTGCCTAAATTATAGCCGTTTACGGTAACTGTGCCGCTTGTGGCGTCGATTTCTTTAAGCAAGAGTTTAATCATGGTACTTTTTCCCGCACCCGATGAACCTACAACGAAAGCGAAATCGCCATCGTTTATTTTGAGGCTGACATTATTTAAAGCGTCAACACCGCCTGAATAGGTCACGGATACGTTCTGAAGCTCAACCATGGTGTCACCTGACCTTTCTGTTGAAATGTCCGTGAACTGTCGGAGTCAGCTTCCGTTTTTTCTTTCTATCGAAGCCCGACAGCTGACGGAACGGGATTTTATGCTGTATTGCCCTATCAGAACTTAACAGGGTTAGCGGACAGATACTTCTTTACCATAAGGGCAATCTTGAAAATAATAGCGTGATCGAACTCACGGAGGTCAAGACCTGTCAGCTTCTTGATTTTTTCAAGTCTGTACACGAGAGTATTTCTGTGTACAAAGAGTTTTCTTGATGTTTCGGATACGTTCAGGTTGTTCTCAAAGAACTTCTGAATTGTGAAAAGTGTTTCGTGATCAAGGGAGTCAATGCTTCCAACCTTGAATACTTCGTGAAGGAATGTTTCACAGAGAGTTGTGGGGAGGTGGTAGATAAGACGAGCAATTCCGAGATTATCATAGCTTACAATAACCTTGTCTGTATCGAATACCTTACCAACTTCGAGAGCCATCTGAGCTTCCTTGAAGGAGCGTGCTAAATCCTTCACGCCGATAACGGATGTACCGATACCAACGTTTACACGGGTATAGAACTCAGAGGAGAGAGTATCAGCAATAGAACGAGCAAGCTTTTCGAGATCCTTAGAGTCAACTGTTGACTTAAGCTCCTTAACAAGAACGATATCAGACTCTGTTATATTGAAAACAAAGTCCTTGTTCTTGTCAGGGAAAAGGTTCTGGATAACATCGTAAGCTGAAATATCATTAGCAGAAACAATTCTGATAAGGAATACAGCGCGGCTGATTTCAGCGTTGAAGTGAAGCTCACGTGCCTTGATAACGATATCTCCGGGGAGTACGTTGTCGAGGATTACGTTCTTGATGAAGTTGTTTCTGTCGTACTTTTCATCATAGTACTGCTTGATATTTGAAAGAGTAATAGCGAGGATGCTTGCGTATTTTGCAGCTGCATCGTCAACGCCCTCTACAAATACAGCGTAGTCAGGCTTTACACGGGAGCCGAAAGGCTTGTATGTATAGCCGTCGCGAATAAATATATCGTGTGAATCGCTGAGATCGAGAGAAACAAACTCATTAGTTGTGCCTACCTTTGAAAGGTCGCTGCAGGCAATAATGGTTGCTGTTTCATCAACGACACCCATAGTTGTGTCGATTGTGTCTCTCATCTGGTGAACTAAACCCTGAAATAATCTGTTGGACATAAGTAAAGATCCCTTTCATTAATTAGATTTTATCCGATTCATAATATATTACAAATTGTAACATATTTTTATGAATAAATTATGAACAAACTGTTAAATTTTTGTGAAAATCTGTTTTTTCATCAAATTTTCACTGTTGGCTTTGTGATAAATTCACAACGCTTGATTTTTCTTTGTAACCGAATAGTAACTTTTGAAATTATTTCTGTTACATTTTTTCGGGACATTCGATTTTGAGAATTGTAAGAACGTTTCTGAGAACTTGTCTTACAGCCTGTGCAAGGATAATTCTTGCATTCATAAGTTCAGGCGTTTCTGCGTTCTTTACGCTGCATCCGTCATAGAAGCGGTGGAAAAGAGTAGCTGTATCAATAGCATACTTTGTAAGCTTTGAAGGGTCATAATTCTTAGCCGCAAGCTCAACCTCACGGGGGAGTGAAGCAAGGTGACGGATAAGCTCAATTTCTCTTGTATCGCTGAGGAGAGTGAGGTCAGCGTTTTTGGGAAGTGTGATACCCTCAGCTGTAAGATTTGCCATAAGGCTGCATATTCTTGCGTGAGCGTACTGAACGTAGAATACGGGGTTCTGAGATGACTTTTCAACTGCAAGGTCAAGGTCGAACTCAAACTGTGAGTTAGCTTCACGGAGGTTGAAATAGAATCTTGCAGCGTCAATCGGGATTTCATCAAGAAGTGTGACAAGAGTGATTGCCTTACCGCTTCTCTTTGAAAGCTTGACAGTTTCGCCGTTTCTTACAAGATGTACCATCTGCATAAGGATAACATCAAGCTTTGAAGCATCAACACCAAGAGCTGTAAGAGCTGCTTTCAGACGAGGTACATATCCGTGATGGTCGGCACCGAGGATATTGATTGCCTTGTCAAAATTACGTGTTACAAGCTTGTCGTAGTGATAAGCTATATCTGGAACGATGTACGTATAAAGGCCGTTTGAACGACGGAGAACAAAGTCCTTGTCCATACCGTACTCTGTAGCCTTAAACCATACAGCACCGTCAAGCTCGTAGGCATTGCCGTTTTCGAGAAGCTTGTCTACAACTGTTTTAGTCTCGTTTCTCTCGTGGATTACGCTTTCCTTGAACCAGTTATCATAGATGATACGATATTTTTTAAGGTCACGTTCAAGACCTGCTATATTAATGGGGAGCGCGTAGTCGACAAGTGCCTTTCTGCGATCCTCCACAGAAGCCTCAGCGTAGGAATTTCCATTGATATTCAGGAAATTCAATGCGTGTTCAATGATATCCATACCAAGATATACATCCTCAGGCATTTCAAAATCCATACCCTCGCCGCTTAAATCGTAGAGATACTTTATAAGCTCCTCCGTATCGCTGTATTTTTCAATTGCAGCAGCACCTTTATCGGAGCAGAGCTGCATATATCGAAGGTCAAGGGATTTGCCGAATTTTTCAATCTGATTACCTGCATCGTTGACATAGAATTCACGTTCAGCCTTATATCCTGCCCAGTCGAGAACGCTTGCAAGACAGTCACCGATAGCTCCGCCTCGTGCATTTCCTATGTGCATAGGGCCGGTGGGGTTAGCTGAAACAAATTCAACGAGAACTCTTTTGCCGTTGCCTGCATTTGTTCTGCCGTAGTTATCGTTTTCGTCGAGTACGTTTTTCAGAGCGTCGGAAAACCATTTCTTATTGAGGAAAAAGTTCATAAATCCGGGGCCGGCGATTTCCGCACGGTCGAAAACAGAGCCGCTGAGGTCGATTTTTTCACATAAAAGCTCAGCAATTTTTCTTGGCGGCATTTTAAATGCTCTTGCACATACCATAGCGGTATTTGCTGCAAAATCGCCGTGAGTTTTGTCAGCAGGGATTTCTACTGCAAAATCGGGGAGAGCGTCAGCAGGGGCAGCACCCTCTGCAACGAGTTTTCCAAGAGCTTCAAGTATAAGTCCGCGAAGTTCTTCGGAAGCAGATTTGATAAGATCAGACATTGATAAAATCCTTTCAATTGTATTTTATGTTCATTATCAGTTCATTCTCCGAAAGGGGAGAAGCGTTTAAATCAAGGGAATATTTCAGATAAAGTCTGCCGTTTTCGGCAATTGTATTATCCACGTTGTGGGTATATACTCCCAACTGCATACTGCCGTATGGAGTATCATACTGACAGAAATTCTTTCTTCCTGTTTCAAGGGCAAGAGCTGAGTTTGCAGTACCTTCCCTTGTGATATAGGCGGTATTTCCGTCGGTTTTTATAGTAGTTACAGAGCCTTCAAAGCCTGTAGCCTCGGTATCTTCGTAGGAGATGATATCGCACCCTCCTGAACGGGAGTGGTGAGCCTTTGTAACAAGCTCAGTTTCGGTTTTTTCGCCATCCTGCCATTGAATACTGGTCAGGGAAATAGTAACATTACTTTTCAATTAATTCACCCTTTAATAGCTTTTATCGGCATTTTCAACAGCTGCCTCAAGGAGCATATCTATTACTTCTGAAAGCTCCATTCCGTATTCCTTCATAAGCTTGGGGTAAACGCTGTTTTCACGCATTCCGGGGGCAGTTCCTATTTTATTAAGAAGGAGTGAACCGTCATCGGCAAGGAAGAAATCAATTCTTGCTATACCCTTGCAGTTCATTGCTTTGAATGCCTTTATAGCAGTTTCGCGTACATATTCAGCGGTTTCAGCAGATAAATCTGCCGGAATTACCAGGTCATCCCCAGAGCTTTTTCTGACTTCAGTGGGGTCGTATTTTGCGTTGGTGGAAATAATTTCTCCAACATTTGAAGCAAACGGCTGGTCATAGCCGAAAACAGCTACTTCGAGTTTGCGTCCGCTTATATATTTTTCAACAACGACCTTGTTATCGTTGGAAAAAGCGAATTTTACAGCGGCAACAAGTTCTTCAAAATCATTTGCCGTGCTTGTTCCTGCACTGCATCCGCTATTGGCAGGTTTAACTGCCATCGGGAAACCGATAGCCTTTGAGATTTCAAGACACTTATCGTCTATATTGTTGATATCCCTTTGTGTAAGAAGCTTCCAAGGGGCAGTTTTTATGCCGTAATCGTCCATAATCATATGGGTATGGGATTTATCCATACAGGAAGCAGAGGACAACAGAGAACAGCCGGCATAGGGAATACCTGCCATATTGAGAAGTCCCTGGATTGTGCCGTCAGCACCTTTTTTGCCTTGCAACAAAGGAAGAACAACGTCAATTCTTCTTATTGAAGCCTCACCGTTTTCCATTATTATAATGCCTCTGTGGAGAGGATCAGGGGAAAGTATAGCAGAGGTGCAGTCGGGATTTGTTTCCCACGTTCCGTCAGCTATTTCATCTGCATCTCCGGGGAAGTAGAGCCAACGCCCTTTGCGTGTGATACCCACAGCGATGACTTCATAGGTATCTGTGGGGATATTTCGTATAACCTCGGCAGCAGTTGCGAGAGATAATTCGTGTTCCTGCGACGTACCGCCAAAAATGACGGCGGTCTTGATTTTTGCCATAGTAAACTCCTTATTCAGATTGCTGCGCCGCTCAGATTTTCAGGCGGAGCAATAAAATAAAACATTTATCGTTGGATTTGCGACTTATGTTCATATTGCATTATCAAAGCATAACTTTAGATAATAATTATCATACTTATTTTATCACATTTCACAAAAAACTGCAAGCCTTTTTTGTGAAAAATCTAAAAAAACGGCAAATCAAGTTATTATTGAACAATTACAAACAACATATATTGTGCAAAATGACGAAAAATCCCTGTCGGATTTTCCGACAGGGACGAGAGGATAGGTAGAAAATGGCAAATTGTAATGATTTCTTATCTTCTTCCGATTGAGGAATCATCGTTCTGAAGGAGGTCATACTTTAATATATAGTCATATATTTCCTCCGCAGTTGTATAAGCAACTCCGACATAGCTGTCAGCACAGCCATAATAAAGAGCGATACGTCCTGTTTCGCTGTCGTGCAGAGTACAGCAGGGGAAGCAAACGTTTGGAACAAATCCGCGTTCCTCGTACCATTCTTCGGGAGCAAGGACATAGCGTGAACAGCGGTGTAGAACCTTTGAAGGCTCGTTGATATCGAGAATTGCTGCACCTATACTGTAAACGTAGCCATTACAGGTATTTACAACACCGTGATAGAAAATAAGCCAGCCCTTATCTGTTTCAATGGGTGCTGCTCCACCGCCGATTTTAAGGCTTTCCCACCAGTTATCCGATTTGCCCATAACGTGACGGTGTTTACCCCAATAAACCATATCGGGGCTTTCGCTGATAAATATATCACCGAAGGCTGTATGACCGTTATCACAAGGACGTGATAACATTATGAAATTTCCGTTGATTTTTCGCGGGAAAAGCACAGCGTTTCTGTTGTAGGGGAGAAAAGGATTTTCAAGACGTGTAAATGTTTTGAAATCTGTAGTTTTTGCCATACCAATAGCCGCGCCGTACATATCCTGACACCATATAGCGTAATATGTATCCTCAACTTTAATTAATCTTGGATCGTATGCATATATAGGCTGAAATGGATTTCCTTCTTCATCAATAAACTTAATTTTTTCCTCTTGAAAACTCCAGTTAAGTGCATCGGAGCTTGTTCCGAAATAAACATGAGGCATACCGTCGCGCTGTTCACCACGAAATACTCCCACATAGCCGTTTTCATATGGTATAACGGCACTGTTGAAGATACGGGCGACGTCGGGGAGGGGATTTCTCTTTATAATGGGATTATCGGGGTGTCGCCACATTGGAACTGCACATCCTTCAGGTTTTTCACACCAGGGCATATCCGGCAGTGGGGGAGCAATAATTTTTATATCAGCCATAATATTTTGCCTCCTTGATTAATTAAATTTCTGATTAACTATAACTCGTTTTATTATAATTTAAGTATACTATATTTTATTACCAATGTCAAGAGATAAGGTGAAAGCTTTTCAAAAATATCTATATTCAACAAATATAAACAGTATTCGATATGCTTAATTAACAAAAAATCATTGATGAAATGAAAATTTAATGAAAACTATGGATTTTTCTTTTAGAAAGGTATATAATATTATTTAAGGTGGGTGATTATATGACTATTTATGAACTATCGAATAAAATTTCAAATGGCGGTATGGACGAGTTATTTTCAAAGATATACCGTAACAGCGACATTGAAAAGCTTCGTCAGAGGGCGAGATATCTGAGCGGAGCAGAAAATTTTTCAAAGCTTTATCCGCAGAGGGAGAATATACACGTTTTTTCTGTTCCGGCGCGTACTGAGATATGCGGAAATCATACAGACCACCAATGCGGGAGTGTTCTTGCAGCAGCCGTAACCCTTGATATATTGGGATTTGTGGCTTATCACGATGAAGCGGTTGTGCGGATTAAGTCCGAAGGCTTTGAGCCAGTGGAAATTGATATAAATGACCTATCAGATATTGCTGAAAAATACAGCAAATTTGGTGCATTGACAGCAGGAATTATATCAGAATTTGCTAAGCGTGAAATTATATGCGGCGGCTTTGATGCTTACATAACGTCAGATATTCCGGTAGGAAGCGGACTTTCCTCATCCTCAGCATATGAAATACTTATTTGCAATATTATCAATAACAGCGGTAATGGAAATCTATCGGTAATTGATATAGCGAAAATCGGTCAGTATGCTGAAAATGAATTTCTTGGAAAAAAATGCGGACTTATGGACCAGTTGACCTGTGCCACAGGTGGAATAATCAGAATTGACCTGAGAAATCAGAACGAGCCTGATATACATAAAATCGACTTCGATTTTTTACAGTCGGGTTATAGCCTTTGTATTGTTGATACAAAGGGAAGTCACGACAATCTCAACGATGATTATGATGAAATCGTTAGTGATATGAAATCCGTAGCAAAAGCTATGGGAGTTAATTATCTTGGCGAAGCCAACGAAGAACAGTTTTACGAAAATCTCACAGAAATTCGTAGAATATGCAATGATAGAGCAATTGTCAGAGCAGCACACTTCTTTGCGGAAAATCAGCGTGCTGTATCGGTGGCAGAAGTACTTGAATGGGGCAGACTTGAGGAATTCTTCGGCTTTATCAACGAATCGGGCAATTCCTCAGCAATGATGCTGCAGAATATGTATTCTCCGAAAAATCGGGAAAAACAGGAGCTCATGGTGGGGATAGCCGTAAGCCGAAGATATCTCAATGGAAGCGGTGCTGTGAGAGTTCACGGCGGAGGATTTGCAGGAACAATACAAGCCTTTGTTCCGAATTATATGGTAAATGGTTATATAAGGAAACTTGATGGCGTTTTCGGTGAGGGCAGCACTATGGTAATGGGAATAAGAAAGGAAAACGGCAGTATTATTTTTGATTGAGGGGTCATATGTTTAAAAGAAAAATACCAGACGATGGAATATTAAGACTTATACCAAAGCAGAAAAAAGGCTTTTTTAAGCTGATTTTCAGCAGACTTTTCATAATTCTGATTCTTTTTGCATTAGAAATATTCATAATAGCTTCAATGTACATTCATTTTGAGGAATCAAGCCCATATTTTCGTGTGATTTTCGGTATACTTACAGCAGTGTCGATTATCTGGCTGTTCAATTGTGAAATGAACTCAACTGCAAAGCTCACATGGATGATAATATTCTTTGTTTTTCCAGTACCGGGAACGATACTTCTGCTGTTAACACAGACAGATTTCGGACATTTTGCCATAAAAAAGCGTGTAGGTGCTTTAATCAGAGAAACAAAAACTAAAATTCCGCAGGATGAAAGCGTTATGGCGGATGTGCAGCTTACTTGTTCCGGAACGGACGATTTATGCCGTTATGTAAACCGTACAGGTTGTTTTCCTATATACACCAATACTGAAACGGAGTTTTATGCAAGCGGAGAGGAAAAATTTGCAGCAGTTCTGGAGGAGCTTGATAAAGCTGAGAAATTCATATTTATGGAGTATTTCATATTAGATGAAGGCTTTATGTGGGGAAAAATACTTGAAAAGCTCAGAGAGAAAGCTTCACAGGGAGTTGAAATCCGCGTGATGTACGACGGAATGTGCGAAATGTCAACTTTAACCCACGATTATCCAAAACGTATGGCAAATTTGGGAATAAAATGCAAAGCATTTGCACCTGTTACACCTTTTCTTTCGACCTACTACAACTACCGCGACCATAGAAAAATCCTTGTTATAGACGGTAAAACGGCATTTACGGGCGGAATTAATTTTGCCGATGAGTATATAAACCGCCGTGAACGCTTTGGCTATTGGAAGGATTCCGCAGTTATGCTGAAAGGAGAGGCAGTCCGCAGTTTTACTCTGATGTTTCTGCAGATGTGGAATATCTCAGAAAAAGAGCCTGAGTGGGACAAATGGCTTGCCCCTGTTGACACGGAAAAATGCAGTGGCTTTGTAATGCCTTACGCTGATTGTCCTCTTGACGACGATAGGGTAGGGGAGAATGTGTATATTGATATCCTGAATCGTGCCACAAGCTATGTCCATATTATGACGCCGTATCTGATACTTGACGGAGAACTTGAAAATGCTATAAAATATGCAGCACAGAGGGGTATTGACGTAAAAATAATTCTTCCCGGTGTCCCCGATAAAAAAATGGCGTTCGCCCTTGCCAAAACCCACTATAAGGAGCTTACAAAGGCAGGTGTAAAGCTTTATGAGTATACACCCGGATTTGTTCATTCAAAAATATTTGTCTGTGACGATGAGAAAGCTGTTGTAGGAACGATAAATCTCGATTACCGCAGTCTGTATCATCACTTTGAATGTGCGGCATATATGTATAAGACAAGCTGTATTACAGATATTGAAGCAGATTTTTTGCAGACTTTGGAAAAATGCCGTGAAGTGACACTTGAAACTATCAAAAAAGAAAAGGTTTTCTATAAAATTTCGGGGCAGATTCTGAAATTTGTTGCGCCGTTGTTTTAAATATGTTGTATAACTGTAATGTGGGTGATCATTGGCCGCTGCTTCACATAACAATGTAAAATAGCCAATTGTAGGGGCGAGCATTGCTCGCCTCAGATTGTTGAAAAAACTGAATTTCATTCTGAAATTGTGGTCACGGCGTGCCGTGTCCGATAAAAATAAGCCTTTTTCTACACGCTGGGACGAGCATTGCTTGTCTTTTATAAATATATTTTTTACAGACCAACCTTATTGTTCCAAAAGTGCAATAAGGTATTTTTATGCACAGAAAAAAGAGCTCCCGAAGGAACTCTCTTTTCCGTATATCATTATATTTAAGGAACGGGCATATTTAAATTACTTTACAGATTCCGGAAGTGATGAGATTATACCTGCCACCAGTTTCTGAACTGAAAGTGCGTCACTGCCTGTAACACCGTCACCCTTGTTGAATACGTCAGCATTTGCAATACCCTGTGAAGAAAGACCATACTTGTCGGGATTGCCGAGGTGCTGGAATATTGCTGCAGCGTCAGCCATTGTAACACCGCCGTCACAGTTAGCGTCACCTGCAATACCAGCTGCGGGAGTTGTGGGGTTAGCAGGAGTTGTAGTAGTTGTTACAGGCTTTGTTGTAGTTGCAGGCTGTGTAGTAGATGTAGTCTGCTGAGGTGCAGCTGCTCCTGTCTGTCCTGTAAGAGCAGATGCAGTACCCTTTCCGTCAAGGTGATATCCGAGAGCTGCGTAAGTACCTGTGGATTCGGCAAAGTTGCCTGTCTTAATTGAACCGTCAGAAGCTCTCCATGCGGTGTGGAAGTCCGTACCCATTTTCGGAACTGAAAGTGAGATGAAATCAGAAGCCTGAACTGTAACCACATCACCAATTTTTGCACCGTTTGTCATAGAAACATTACTCTTTGCAAAGTAATAGCTGCCATTGTAGTAGACGGAATTATTCATAACGCCCACAAATTTATCGTTGGCTATCTTTATACCTGCTGCACCTGTGTCTGAAACCTTGCTTGTGTCGTTGAATGACATAAGGTTATCAAGCTTTGTTGATGATGAGCAGCGATATACCATATAGTTAGCCTTTCCGTTGCCGCCTACACCGTTATTGTAAGCAGTACAATTCTTGAGACTGCCAAGCTTTGGGTTGTTATTATCTGTGAAACCGCTGTTGAGATTTTCAAATGCAAGGCAGTTTTCAACGATATGAGCAGTACCAACGCCTGCACCGCCAAGTTTGAAGCCGTTACCGTCGCAGTCTCCATAGCCCTCGCCGAATTCAGTAAATCCATTTCTGAAAGCAACACTATTTTTGATAGTTACAACACCGATAGGGCCTGTTTCTGTTTTAGCATATAAATCCCATCCGTCATCAGAGTTGTTATAAGCCATGCAGCCGTCAAATACATTACCCTCACCACAGGTAAGCTTAGCAGCAAATCCGTCGGCATTTTCCATAGTAGCATCATCACAGTTATTCTTTGATGTGCAATTGAGAACCAGATTGTATGAGGGCCACTGTGCAACAGTAGAAGCATTTGTATCATAACGTGAAAGCTGTAATCCTGTGTCCTGATTGTCGTTGAATACCATTTCCACAATTCTGTTGTAGTTACCCGAAAGGAGCATACCATTATCTCCAGCCTTGGTAATCTCAAAGTTTACAAACTGCCAGTAATCACCGTCAAGGACAAATCCGCGGTTAGAGCCGCTTACAGCCTGTGCAGAGAAGTCGAATACAACTTTTCCGCTGTTGCCGGGATAAGCCTGAATTGTCTTGTAAGCGTTTGCAGAGCCGTTATTTGAAGAATCTATAATTATACTGGAATCGTATTTGTATGTACCGTCAAGAAGATATATAGTACCACCTGCCTTGATGTTCTTTATAGCTGAAAGAACATCTGTGGGGGAATCCTTTGTACCCGAGCCTGTGCCGTTAGGTGAGCAGTAGATTGCACCGTCTACAATTTTATCAATTCCTGATGAACTGGATGCAGGAGGATTTACAACAGTTGTAGAAGAGGATGTGTTATTTTTAGTTGTGGTTACAGTAGTCTGAGCAGGCTGCTGAGGAGTTGTATTTGTACCTGCACTTCCGCCGAATACCATATAGAACAGATTTACACTGTCAGCCTTTGTGATTGTATGAGAACCTGTACCAAGGTCAACGGTTACCACACCATTATTAGCAGTATATTTTGTACCGTCAACCTTGATAGTTGCGGAGGGTTCAACAAACACAAGCGTAAGCTTTCCATTTGAACCTGCATTGAATGAAATACTTGTAGCAGATTCTATTTTCAGACACTGAGTAAGAGTCTTTCCGTCATATGTAACTGTTCCCTTGCTTGTAGAAAGGTTACCTGAAATTGTAAAGAATGAGCTGTTAAGTCCGTTTGCTGTAAAGTCATGGACCTGTCCGCCTGACACAGAAGGAGTTGTGGGATTTGTCTGTGCAGGCGTGGTCTGAGAGGGAGCCTTCGTTGTAGTTGAAGGCGATGAGGGCGGATTTGTAGCAGCAGGAGTAGTTGTAGGAGGATTAGAAACATCATCCTTGAATCCTGAACCGATAGCAACGATAGAATCTTTATAGGAGTCAAGTGCAGAATTAAGTCCTGAGATTACATCATAATTTCTGTCCTCTGAGGGATCGCTGAAATCCCAGTCAAAGTCACCGCCGTCAACACGGCCTGCCTTTGCCATTACAATAGAGGGAACATCAGCAGCGGAATCAGCAGTATAGCTGTACATTGAGCTGCTTGTATCGAAGTTAGAGTAGCTTGTGCCGCCATTCTTTGTCTTATATGATGAGGGAACAGCCTCTGATGCTGCTGAAGCCTCGTAGCAGTCGAAATCTGTAGCAGAATCTGCATGAGTAATGGGCTTTTCAGTATTGTCATAGATATTGCCGTAGGATTTAATCATACCGCCTGCATCTGATGCAATCGGCTCACCGTCAGCAATATCTGTACCCTGCTGAGAGATAAGTATAGGGTTATTTGTGTCCTTGAAGTAGTTGGATTCAGCAAATACGGAGCTGCCAAGTCTTGCAATCATACCGTATTTTGCAACGCCGTCATAGTAGTTGTTGTAGCAATGTACCGCAGATGATACACGTACAAGGGGATGACGGGAATCTGAATGGTCATACCAGTTGTGGTGGTATGTAATATAGTTGAGGGTTGTGTCACCGTTTCCGTTAAGGTGAGTTTTTCCGCAGTCCCAGAAGTGATTGTAGGAATGTGTTACATACTGGGATTTTTTAGTATCAAGAGCACCGTCGCCCTTAACCTGGTCGGCATCAGAACCGGGATCACCATAGAAGAAATCGTTGTTGTGAACCCATACGTGGTCATTATCCTGCTGGAGTCCGACTGCATCGCCTTCTGAGCTGTCACAGTTCATAAGACCGAGGTTGCAGATTTCAACATCAGATGAGCCTTTAACTCTGATTCCGAAGCCGTTGAGAGTTGCATCTGAGCCGATACCCTGAATTGTAATACCGCACTTTGCCTTATCAATGAGGAGATCGCCCTTATCAAGAGTTGAGGGATCTGTTATGTTACCGATAACTCTGATACATACAGGTGTTGAGCTGTCCTGTGCGGCATTGAGAATATTCTGGAAACCTTTAGCAGTTGTGCCGCCAATGTTAGCGGAAACTGAATCCTTTGTTGCATTTGTCACATAAACCACAACAGCACCTGATTTAAGAGTACCGTCACCGTTGTAAGCACCCATTGCCTTGCCGTTGCTGAAAGCGAAACCGCTTCTGTCGTGAGCATAAACGCTTGCAGTAGCCTCAGCAGCCTTTGATGTGTCAGGTGAGCCGCCGATAATTGGAACAACCTTGATTGTGTGGCTGCCTGCCTTAAGACCAACAGCGTCAGCTCTCATATAGCCGCTGTACTGTCTGATAAGTTCTGAGTCAATCTGAGTACCGTCAACATAAACGTTGTAGCCGGAAGCACCTGAAACAGCGCCCCATGTAGCGTACATACCCTCAGCGTAGCCTACAGCAGCATTAATTTTAACGCTTGCCTCAGCTGCATAAGCAGTTGAGAGATTGTTTGTCATAGGAGCAATAAAGCTGTTGAGAGTACCGCTTACAGCAGAAACGCTTACAACTGCGGAAGCAGCGATTGCCATAATTCTTTTCTTCATCATTGAATTTCTCATAATTAATTTTCCCTCCATAATGATTGTGCGCCTGTGCCTATACAGGCAGCGATAAAGTTGGTTAATAATGATATACTGGAAATGACTGATTTCGTTTCCTTTGTTGAATGGCCGTTTCAACCTTACAACCATATTATACCGCAGATTTGAGGTGTTTTCAATGATAAATAATACTGATTAACTGATATATTGTGCTTTTATCAGAAATAATAAAAGATAATCGGTCATATAAATGGTATATAATAAAAAATATGGTATCGGAATAAACCGATACCATATTTTTGTGTAGGGGCGGATATCATCCGCCCGCAATTTCGGAACGAAATTCAATTAAATAACGCGGGGCGTCAAGGCGCCGCCACTACAAAATTACATTTTTCATCAACTGTTATATACTGTTATACAGTTCGGGCGGATAATATCCGCCCCTACAGTAAGATAATAAAATATAACAGAAATAGCAAAAACATATAACAGCAAATTTTGTGTAACTCTCACAATTTAACCTGTTGAAAAATAGTAAAAAAGTAGAAAATAAAAAATATTTTTCAATAATCAACCATTTTTGGTTGAAAAAAGGCCGATTTTTGCCCTATAGTGAGGGGGTATGTTCAATGAATACAAAAATAAAGGCAAAACCGCACAAAGCATGCCTGACGGCTTTGCACGAAATCTGCTTGCATATTTTCCGCCATCTTGCACAGAAATCTCTTGACATACGACAGTATGCCTGCGAGCTTTCTATACAATCTGACGAAAAATCTGTCTGCGCATCTTTCGCACAAGCTCTGTGCGGTGTTGCCTTAGTCAACCGACTTAAGCGATTCAGCCATATTAATTTTTTCAAGCTTTACTTCCATAAAGAGATTTACAATGAAGTTGAAAAGCAAAGTCAGAACGGCGCTGTAGAGAAAGCTCTGCGGAAAGATAACAGTGCTGAAATCAACGATATCGACTTTAATCTGCGACATAACGAAGCTGTGGAGAGGAATGCCGATAGCAACACCTGCAAGGATACCAAAAAAAGTAAGGGCAATATTCTCGCGGAGAACATAAGCGGAAGTCTCACGTCGGAAGAATCCAAGCACCTTAATAGTGGCGATTTCACGTATTCGCTCCGTAATATTGATATTGGTCAGATTGTATATGACGATAAAAGCAAGAGCCGCCGCACAGACAATAACAAGAAGCACAATATAGTCAAGGCTGCTCATCATATCAGCCATACGGTCGCGGGTATCAGCAAACTTCTCAACGGAAATAACACCGTCAATGCTGTTTATTGCGGAACTCTGACTGTTTATATTCTCACTGTCATTGAAATTTATGAACGCCTTGTTGGGAGTTAGGGATTTTCCAAGCTGATTTTCGTAGGTATCGCCGCTTATATATATGAGATTATAAGCGTGATTTTCAAAAACTCCCGTTACTTTAAGGTGTAATTCACGCATATCAGCGTCGCGGAGGGTAATTTCTTCTCCGATTTCAACGCCGTATCTTTCAGATATACTGTGGCTTACAAGAGCCTCATTCAGCTCAGGCGGGGCAATAGGATTCTTCTCCATATTGCGGAAAACCATAAACTGCGATATATCATCGTAATTCTCAACAGCATCAAGCTCAATGCTTTTAACCCTGTTGTCGTAGAGCAAATCCCAGGAGCCGTGCCGCATCATAACAAATCCGTTTGTTTTTTCGGAAAGAGCGTCACGTATGGAATCAGCTTTATCCGTTTCAAAGGAAACAGCACCGTCAGCGGTCTGAATTTCATTAAACTGCGTATCTGCAAAGCCTGCAATGGAGTCCTTGATACCGAAGCCTGTCAGCAGAAGAGCCATACATCCGCCTATTCCGATAACCATCATAAAGAAACGGCCTTTATAGCGGAAAATATTGCGTATTGATACCTTATGTAGGAATTTCAGTCTGTTCCAGAGGAACGGTATATATTCGGGAAGCACTCGTTTGCCGGCTTTAGGAGCCTTCGGACGCATAAGAGAAGCGGCAGTTTCTTTCAGCTCCACGCGGCAGGAAATCCAGGTTGTACCTGCGGAACATAGCAAAGATACTGCAAGAGCAGCAGTTGCAAGCTCCCTGTCGAAGTAGTAGGGCATTTCCAGAGGGATATACATAAGCTTGTATGTCATCCAAATAATTTCGGGGAAAAGTCTTGTACCCACAAAGAAGCCCAGTACACAGCCGATAATAGCAGCCGAGCAGGAGTAGAACATAAACTTTCCCATAATCGAAGCCTCAGAGTAACCGATAGCCTTTAGAATGCCTATTTGTGTACGCTGTTCCTCAACCATACGGCTCATAGTAGTCATACACACGAGAGCCGCCACAAGTATGAAGAATATGGGGAAAACCTTTGCAACCTGCTCCACAATTTCAGAATCGTTTTCAAACAGAGCATAACCGATATTAGTATTACGGTCAAGAAGATATACAGAGGGAGATTTTGTGTCGTTTATTTTCTTTTCAGCGTCGGCAATTTCCTTTTCGCCCTCAGCAATTTTCTCATTGAATTCCGCAAGACCGTCGTTATATTCCTTTTCACCCTTTTCAAGGTCAGCCACAGCCTTTTCATATTCCGCAAGTCCCTGCTCATACTGAGCCATACCTTCCGTATACTGAGGGGAACTGTCGCCCATAAAAGCTTTCAGCATATCAAGGTCAGCCTTTGCACTGTCAAGCTCAGCTTTAGTATCAGCAAGCTGTTTCTTGCCGTCAGCAATATCCTTTGCGGATTTATCAAGCTCCCCCTGTCCCTCAGCGCGCTTATCCTCAAGTTCTGCCTTAGCGTCAGCGATTTCAGCCTTTGCATCGTCCATAAGGGAGTTGTGATGTTTCAGAGCAATATCCTCTGATATAGTTTCCCATTCATCAGAGCGATTTTCCATAAATTCGTCGTATTCCTCGGAATACATAGTATAGTCATTATCAAAGCGGACATAAATCTCGGTATAGTATTCAGTATCAAAGGCATCCTTGTGGAGATACACAAAGCTGTCTAAAGTACCGTTTCCAAGAGGAGTTGTACCCTTTTCGTGGTTGATATAGCAGGAGGACATAACAAGAGCAGTGACAGTATACTCTGAATTTCCCAATATTTCAAGGGTTTCAGTCTCGTTAGTGTCAGTAACCCTGATTTTATCGCCGATTTTATAACCCTTGTTATGCTCAATTGCACATTCGTCCGCCTTTGCAGGGAGAGTACCTTCTACCACACGAATACCGTTTATATTTTCGGGCAGCATATGGGTTTTCAGTACAGTTTCATCAATTGAGCGGCGAGGAACGCAATACAGAGCGTCAAGGGAGATACTTCCCTCAGCGTACTGTACATATGGCTGCTGTGAAAATTCGTTTACGCTGTCATCGTTCCAGCCCGATGTTGAAATAATTCTGTAATCGTAAAAATTATTCTCCCTGAGGAATATGTTCATCATATTCACCATTGCAGGGGTAGTATCACGCACTCCTGCGAAAAATCCCACACCAAGGGCGATAATAGCCAGAATAGCCATATATCTTCCCAGAGTATTCTTTATTTCGCGGAGCGTAGTTTTTCTCATAGAACGCGCCATAGCCGTCACCATTCAATATCAGCAACATCAACGATATTATCGTTGAGCCGCATATTTGACACTTTACCGTTCTTGACTTTTATAATTCTGTCAGCCATAGCAGAAATAGCGGAATTGTGTGTGATGACAACAACAGTCATACCTGTTTTACGGCAGGTATCCTGTAAAAGCTTCAATACAGCCTTTCCTGTATTGTAGTCCAGTGCGCCGGTAGGCTCATCGCAAAGGAGCAGCTTAGGATTTTTCGCCAAAGCTCTTGCAATGGCAACTCTCTGCTGTTCGCCGCCTGAAAGCTGTGCAGGGAAATTCTTCATACGTTCCTCAAGTCCAACCTGTTTAAGTACCTCTGCGGCATCAAGGGGTTCACGGCATATCTGTGCCGCAAGCTCCACATTTTCAAGGGCAGTAAGATTTTGTACCAGATTATAGAATTGGAATACAAAGCCTATATCGTATCTTCTGTAGGCGGTAAGCTGTTTTTTGGACATTTTGGATATATCCGTACCGTCAAGTATGACACTTCCGCTTGTAAGAGTATCCATACCGCCGAGAATATTGAGGATTGTAGTCTTACCGGCACCTGAAGCACCTACAATAACGCAGAATTCACCCTTGTTTATCTCAAAATCAGCCCCGTTGAGAGCGTTGATTTCCGTTTCGCCTGTTTTATACGTCTTTTTTACATCTTTGAATTCAACAAAAGCCGCCATATAAGCCCCTTTCAGTTATGTTTCAGGATTTTCTTCTGATTTTATGCTGTCAGCTCCGCGGAATTGTTCAAGGTCGGCAGCAGTGATGGAAAGCATTTTCCAGCCGTCGTTATCAATTCTCACAAAGCAATTTGTAAGCTCATTTTCTACGGAACTTTCAGAACCGCTTATGCTGTAGCGGAATTTAACCTCAAAACCCTCTGCTACTTCAGCTTCGGCGTTAATATCATAGTAGCCGTATTTGTAACAAAGCTCAGCCAAATCAAGCTGTTCTGCGGAAAGGCGGGAACTGTCGGTTATTTCAATGAATTCCACGGATACATTATCACCGTATTGTTCCTCCCAGGAACCTAAAGTAACGGGTATAAGGCTGTCAACAGTCTGTGACAGCAATTCCTCGTATTTACCTGTGGCCTTCATTTCATCAATATAAGTCTGCGGAGTTGTAGAAAACAGCACTTTTTCGCCGTCTTTTGCAAGAAATCCGCTGAAATAATCCTTGAATGGCTGTACAGCTTCATCAAGAAGTTCAGTATCAGAAACAGATGGTGTACTATCCGGAATGCTTCCGTTATCTGCCTCTGTGGAACAGCCGCACAGCAATAAAGAAACAGCTGATGCCGCTGCGATTGATTTGATATATCTGTTCATTTTTTCTCCTTATATAGCCCCGAATGCCTGTTTTACCGTAGCTGCAGGGATAATATCAATATTGTAATCCTTTGGATTTATCTGTGAAGCGTTATGCTTCGGGATAATCACCTTAGTAAAGCCCATACGTTCAGCCTCGCGTATTCTCTGCGCAGCGTGGGAAACGGAACGAAGTTCACCGCCAAGTCCGATTTCTCCGAATGAAATAATTGTTTCATCAATGGGCTTGTCCATAATACCCGAATAAAGCGCCATAGCTACAGGAAGGTCGGCAGCAGGCTCATCAAGACGGAAACCGCCAACTATATTAAGATATATATCAAGGCTGCCCATAAAAATGCCCAGTCGTTTTTCAAGAACGGCTATGAGAATGCTCAGACGGTTGAAATCAAATCCTGTAGTCATTCTTCTCGGTGCGGAATAGCTTGTTTTAGCTGCAAGAGCCTGAACCTCCGCAAGAATGGGACGGCTGCCCTCCATAACGCAGGCTACGCAGGTACCCGATACATTGAGAGGTCTGCCCGAAAGAAGCATCTGAGAGGGATTTTCAACCTCTGCAAGCCCTTTGTCGAGCATTTCAAATACACCTATTTCATTTGTAGAGCCGAAACGGTTTTTCACCGCACGGAGCAGGCGGTAGCTCTGATGACGTTCACCCTCAAAATAGAGTACAGCGTCAACTATATGCTCCATAACCTTAGGGCCTGCAATTGCGCCGTCCTTGTTGACGTGGCCTACTATAATTATGGGGATTTCCTGCTTTTTCGCGGTATGCATAAACAGATTTGAACATTCTCTCACCTGTGTAAGACTTCCGGGACTTGACGAAATACGGCTTATGCTCATTGTCTGTACGGAGTCGATTATAGCAATATCAGGGGCGCTTGAAGCGATTGTTTCAGCAACTGCCTCTGCTTCGGTTGCTGTAAGTATGTACAGATTTTCAGAGTCTACTCCAAGTCTTGCTGCACGGAGTTTCAACTGTCTTGCAGATTCCTCTCCCGATACATAGAGTACCGAGTGATTTTCTCCTAAAAACTGGCATATCTGCAATAGCAGGGTACTTTTTCCGATACCGGGCTCACCGCCTAAAAGCACAAGAGAGCCTTTTACAAGTCCGCCGCCAAGAACGCGGTCAAGCTCGCCGATTCCCGTATTATAGCGTACATCGGTATCATCGCCTATATCAGCAAGTTCGAGGATTTCATCGGAAAGATTGGGAATAGTATATGAAGAATTGCCTGTTCCGTTTTCTATAAGTTCTTCTTCAAGTGTATTCCAGGAGCCGCAGGAGGAGCAGCGTCCGTTCCATTTTGGACTTTCGCTGCCGCACTTGCTGCATATATATACATAGCGTGACTTAGCCATATCAACCAAATACAGCGGAAATTCCGCTTTCGTTCAAGGGGTATTTTCTGCCGGTGGAGGTTATGCTGTCGGATTTTTTATACTCATTGGCTGAGAATGCAGAATTGGCAATGCTCCAGTATTTGCTTTCGGCACCGTTATCATTAAAGAAAATATATTGCTCCGTATCAAAGCTGAGAGCGCCGTTAACACCGTATGTTCCTTCCATTTGTACAAGCTGTCCGCTTGAGAAATAGTAGACGGTGCAGACTGCCTCAGGCACATTACCGGCGGAGATTATAAGCTCAGGGGTTTTATCACCGTTAAGGTCGCAGAAATCGAATGCACCGTTTCTGCCTTCCTCCTGTGCCAATGCAAGCTCAGCTTCCAACTTTTCCTTGCAGAGCTTCTTCTGGTCTTTATCCAGTACAGCGCTCCAGCTTTCGGAATAGCGTAAACCGTAATTTATCGCATTATCACCCATTGTAAAGCGTCTGCCTACTTCAATTGTGTTGAGGGCGGAATAGGGGGCTATTGCCTCCTCGTATTCAGCGAGAGATACGTGAACGCCGTTGATTTCGTGATATATTTCGCCGCCCATTGACGCAGAATCCGAGTTGTCGCTGTAAGAGAGAAGTGTATTTAGGGGGAATGTTTTAAGTGAGTAGATTTTTCCTAATATAAAGCCATTTCCCACAAATTCATCCTTGATTACATTTGTTTCGGGACAGTAGGAAAATGTGCCAAAGTTGCCAATTTCTCCAAGCTCAGAAACAGCATCGTCCTTATATGTATAAATACGACATTTAGCAGTAGCTTCATTACCGGGTGAAATGATAAGCTCAGGAGTTTTGTCACCTGAAACATCAATTATATCAAATGCAGAAGTCTCTGTGTAGCTATCAGAGCCTTTGAATTCATTGATTTTTTCCTCATAAGGAGCCTGCCAGCTGAAAGAAATGCTTTCAGGGTCAGTTTTCTCCGCGGGTGTACTTGCAGAAGTATCGCCGCCCTTGTCATTGCATCCTGTCAGTATTGTGGCAGCAGCTGTCAATAAGAATAAACTGTAGTATTTTTTCAATTTAAACCCTCCAATATATAATCTGTCATTATATATTATACAACATATTTATATATGGTGTCAATACAGCGAAATGCAAGTAAAAATTATGGGGATAATTAGATTTTTTGTTCTATATTCCGCTGTTTTCACATATATTTCACAAGAGGAGCGTGAAATATTATGGTTACAGAAGAAAATGAAGAAATACAGGCAACTATGCCTGACAAAGATACGACAGAATATCTTGAAACTGAGGAAAAACGACGCAGGCGTGAGGGACTTCTTGAGGATATTCCTGCAATGCAGGGGATATTGTGCTTGCTTTTAGCTGTGGGGCTTATTTTGATGAATATTCGATTTCCCGATATGGCTGAAGAACTGTTTTTAATGGTAAAGGATTTTTCATCTTCTGAAAATGAACTTTTTGAAAATCCTATAGAATTGTTAGAGGAATTATGCCGAAAATAAGAGTTAAGTTTTCTTTTTTGCTGTTTAATGCCCTTATATTTATTTTTAGAGAAAATGCCCTTATACTGGGCTTTTACGCGGCTTGTATCATACACGAAGCAGGGCATATTCTTGCTGTCTATCTTACAGGCGGCTCTGTAAACTGCATTGAATTCAGCTGGATGGGGATAAAAATAACGGCTGCACCGTTAAATTCCCTTAAAACTGCGGCTTTTATTCAGTTATGCGGTCCCCTTGCAAATATTCTTGCATTCCTGATTCTTATTGCAGGGGGAAAAGGCGGATATTTTGCGGTTTTTTCTCTTATGGAGGGTTTGCTTAATCTGCTGCCTTATAAATTTCTTGACGGCGGTACGATACTCGAAATTCTGGCGGATTCGTCGAAAAAACAGCGCGAATTCCGTATTTTTAACAGCTTGCTCCGTGTTGCTTTCTCGACGTTTCTGACTATTGTGTTTATATTTTATTATGATAAGCTAAATGATACAATATTAACACTATTAATAAATTAAAGGTTTTCTCTTAAATTTTGTGTTGGGTTATTGACAAATCTGTGAAAATATGGTACAATTAGTTTAAGGAAATTATATAAGTGTGTTATCGCAGTCTGATTCGGCAGGCTGCTTACTAAAAGACCTCAGGCGGTAATCTTTTTTCCGTCCTGGATTGGGATGATGTTTAATGATTTGGTTTATGATAAGCTTGCTGTTGACAGGTACAGTTATTCTGACTGTATGCGTTGTCTACTGCATTGTTAAGCTTAAAAACAATCCTCTTGAAACGTATGTAAGGCGTTTGCTGTCCTGTGCTATGGGCGTTACCCTGTTTAACGTTTCAGCTATGCTTATACCTAACGAGAAATTGTCCCTTATATTGTTTGCGATTTACAACATATTTGAAACTATGACTGTTATGTCCTTGCTTTCATTTACGCGGCATTATATCGGAAAATCTGACGGTCTGGGTTTTATGCGTATGCCCATATTCATTGCGGCCGGTATTGACGCTGTTATTCTTCTGATAAATCCCTTTAAGTGTATAGCTTTTAAAGTGGAAAGGCTTGCTGATGAATTCGGAAACGTATTCCACCGTACCTACGATTATAGTATGATTTACACGTATCATACTATTCTTGTTATGTTTATGGCTTTGGTGGTTATGGGACTGCTTGTTCACAAAATGCTCATTTCACCAAGAGCCTACGGGATAAAGTACAGTTCACTGTTCTTCTCTATATGCTGTCTTGCGGTGCTTAGTTTCCTGCATCTGTATATGGATTTCAAGTTTGACTACTCTATTGGTCTTTATTCTCTGGAGGGCTTCCTGATATTCTATTTCTCCCTTATATATATACCAAGGGGACTTATGGACAGGCTTATGTTCTTCACTGTTGCAAGTATGAAGGACGGTATTGTTTGTGTGGATATTGACGGAAATATCGTACACGCCAATACTGCTGCCGTTGAATTCTGTGCAGCGGACAGTAGTGTTAATACTCTTGATGAACAGCTGAAAATATGGAGACGCGATGAGATAAAAGACGGTAATTCCATACATATCTGGGAAATGACAAGAAAAATAGGCGAGGAAAGGCACTATTATACAATTGAATATCGTCGTATATACGACAGTTTGATGAAAAGTCTCGGTTATTTCTTCCTCATTCACGATAAGACAGAGGAATTCATAAAATATGAAACTGAGAAATATCGTGCAACTCACGATAAACTTACCGGACTTTACAACAAGGAATATTTCTATGACGTAGTTGAAGCTATGCTCAAAGAAAATAAGGACGAGGATTATAATATCATCGTTACTGACGTCAAGAATTTCAAGATTGTTAATGATGTTTTCGGTGTCCCTGAGGGTGACGAGTTGCTGAAAAAAATTGCCGATATTACGAGAAAATTCGGTGGAAGCTATTGCGTGTATGCTCGTCTTACAGGTGACAGATTTGCTATCTGTATGCCGCGGAGACGCTACTCCGAGGAAGCACTCCTTGCCTGTTATTCTATGGCAGACTCTTTTGTGGAAAACACGTCATTCAAGACACATATTCACATTGGTGTGTATCGCGTAACTGACCGTGATATGAAGGTTTCAGTCATGTGCGACCACGCTATGCTTGCTATACGTACTATCAAGGATAGTTTCAGAAATCGTGTTGCATACTATAAAACAGAGCTTCGTGAAAGCTTTATTGGCGACCACCGTATAATAAGTGAATTTGAGTCAGCAATAAATAACGGTCATTTCCGCCCTTATGTACAGCCGCAGATTGCTTCGAATGGTTGTATCAGGGGAGGGGAGGTTCTTGTACGCTGGTTTCATCCCACTGACGGTATGATTCGTCCTGACCAGTTTATTAAAATTCTGGAGCAGACAGGTCTTATCAGCCGTCTTGACAGGCATATGTGGGAGCTTGCCTGCATTCAGCTTAAAAAATGGGACGAAATGGGATTGAAAAAGAGCTATCTTTCAATTAATATTTCTCAGAAGGACTTCTATCTTCTTGATGTTTACAATGTTATCACAGGTCTTATATATAAGTATAACATTGACCCTGCAAGGCTTCATCTTGAAGTTACGGAAAGTGCTATTATGGATGACCCAACAAATCATCTTCAGCTTATTGCAAGGCTGCGTAAGCGTGGATTTATCGTTGAAATAGACGATTTTGGCAGCGGTTATTCATCGCTGAATATGTTGAAAGACCTCGATGCAGATGTACTGAAAATTGATATGGGATTCCTGCAGAAAACTACAAATCCCGAGAAAAGTACAACTATACTGAAAATGATTATTGCCCTTGCGAAATCCCTGAATATGCAGGTTATTACTGAGGGCGTTGAAAAGCTTGAACAGGTTGAGTTCCTGTCGCGGTTCGGCTGCGATATTTATCAGGGATTCTACTTCGCAAAGCCTATGCCTGTTGAGGATTTTGAGACACTGTATCTCAACAAGCGATTCAGAATGAAATAAAACGCACGGAATAGCTTCCGTGCGTTTTTATGAGGTGAAATGTGTGAATAATCTGTCTGAAAAAGAAATTAATGCTTTAAAATTTTATATTGGAGATGTGGAGGGAAATCATCCCTTTTATGGTGACGGGAAGGCATATGTTGTGCTGAATTCCCTCTTTTTCCCCGATATTCATTCGGAGAAAATGAGGGCAGCGGAGGGAAAATATCTCAACCCTGCTATAATTGCCGAAGTTCCGCGGCTTCTTGACTTCTTCAACAGTATATTTTCTGTTTTTGGAAAGTCCTTATTGAAACAATCCTGCACTGCTTACCGTGTTGAACGAATGGCAGATTTTGAAATATGCCGCAGTCTTGGCAGGACTGTTTCGCTTACCTCTACGTCAACAGCCGGTTTTCTTGATGCATACCGTGACCGCCGTGGTATCGCCTTAATGAAGTTTGATCTGTCGGAGGGAAGTCATGTTATAAATGTGGCTGAGATTCTTGATTTTTATGCTAAACCCGAGGAAGCGGAAATCCTTTTGCCGCCTTTTGTGACACTTGATATCCGTGATATAAAGCTGACTGATGAACAGCGTTGTATAACCGATTGTGACGGTAATCAGCCGATTACTTCGGTTGAGGTTAATATAGGCGATATTTGCGATGATGTAAATAATGAGAATATACACATTTCTGATTGTGATGCCGGTATTAGGGTTTACGATGCGCTTAATTGTGGGGAAATTCCTGATATTGAGGATATTTCTGAATATTCTCAGTGGAAGAAATCTCTGCAGAGAAAACTTTATTATATTTTTAGACAGTATATGTTATAAAAAGCCGTCTCTTTGACAGAGGCGGCGATTTTTTGCTTATTTACCAAGTGCCTTCAGCTGTTCCTTCGCCCTCAGCAGGAGGTGGTTCAGGAGTTTCAGCTGGTGGTGGGTCTGGATTCTCCACGGGAGGAGTTACTGGTGTATCAGGCGGTGTGACTGGTTCATCAGCAGGTGGTGTTACCGTTCCGCCATTTGGGTCGGGATTTGGTGTTGTAGCCTGAGGTGTATCAGTTCCGCTGCCTGGATTTTCAGGTGGAGTAGTTCCCTGTGGGATTCCTGTGCCTGTAACTCCGGGGTCCGGAGTTGGTATTTCAGGGTCTTCTACAACTGTAGTAGATGAACCACCGCCCATTACGCCTGTCGGAATACGTCCGTTCCACAGAAAACCGGATCCTGTGGTAATACGTATATTTACTGTTCGTGTAGTTGTTGTGCCTGCACGTGTCGTAGTTGTTACTATTTCTTCGTCCGCATCATCAGCAGAGGTTGTAACTACAACCGGTGTGACGCTCTGCGGTGAACCGTCGGAGCCTTTATTGCTGATGTTTTCGCGTCCTATGCTCGCCATAACCTTTTCAGATGGGGTTATGGGGAATAATATAAATATAACAAGAATAATACCTGTAAGCAGAACAAATCCGATACACGATGCCATCGTGATTTTGGTGGATTTATTCAGATTTGATATGAATCCTGATTTGCTGCTCATATAATCACCTTTCTTGCAAGTGAATTTCATACTTATTTATTATACCCTATTTTGGCTTGTATGTCAAGTGGAGAAAAGTGATAATTGGCTGAAATTTGTTGCTTTTACTGCAATTTTTTACCAGTGAGCCTGTAATACGTCTTATTCTGCATAATCTTCCCTATGGGTGTTGAAATAATTCCTGCGATCATACCGACAATCCAGGAATATTTCGGGGTGATAAATATACAGAAAAGAACGATTATTGCAATTACAACAAGCCAGTAAATCAGCTGAAATTTGCCGTTTTCCTTGTTCATTTCTGCAATAATATCTCTGCTTGAAGCTTTGTGAGGGGCTGTTTCGATGAAATCAGCTGCTCCGATTGCTCCCGATGCTTTGCGAAAATCCTCGCTGCATTCAGAGGCTCCCTGGGAATATTTATTGTTATTTAGGATTTCTGATACAGCTTTACTGATACCATCGGCGGAATCATCTTTCAGCATAATACCGGCATTAAGTTCTGAGGCTCTCCTTGCTACGGCAAACTGCTCTCCCGTCTGGGGATACAGTACCATCGGGGTCGCCATATACAAGCTTTCTGATACGCTGTTCATTCCACAGTGGGTTATGAAAACGTCAGCCTTTGCAAGTACATCAAGCTGATTTACATATGGCTGGACGCTGATATTTTTCGGAATATCACCAAGACTTTCCGTATTTATGGCATTTCCGCATGAGATTATAACATCTGCTTGCATATCTTTCAATGCAGCAATACAGTTTCTGTAAAAATCGGGACGGTCATTTATAACAGTTCCCATTGAGATATACACAAGGGGACGTTCCTTTTTCTTTTCAGGAAGCTTATTTGTGTATACAGAAGGGCCTACAAAATTATAATGCTCTGAATAAACCTCGGAATAGGGCTGGAATCTTTTGGTGGCATATACAACAGAATCAGTATTGTTGTCGCTTTGAACCAGTGACAGTACACCTTTAACTTTATAACCATATGGTTCAAGCTTTTTCAGTTCCTTTGAAACTTTCGGCAGTCCGAAAATCATATCCACAAATTCTGCAAAACTGTGTTTCATATACTGGGATGAAAGCTGATTAAATGCAAATGTACTTGTGGAAACTACCATTGGTACCTTATGCTTCATAGCGTTAAGCTTGCCCCAGAAGCATACGGAATCCGTGTATACTACATCAGGAAGAAATTCCTTGAACTCTTTTTCAAGAAAAGCGTTCATATTTACGGTTATACGTAAATCCTGTATTGACATTTCAGTTGTTGAAACTTTTTTCAAGTTGTTTTCTTCTTTTTCTGTAAGCTGTCCGAGAAATTCATCACAGGAGATAAAAACCGCGCCGCTTGCCTTTATTTTTGCTTCGAATTGGTTGAACGAGTAAAAACGTACCTTATTGCCTCGCTTTACAAGTTCTGAAACAACAGGCAGCATAGGGTTTGTATGACCGTGGGCAGGGATTGAAAATACAGCTATCTTTTTCATTTTTCATTTTCCTTATCTTCAAATATACTGGCGAAAAACTCAGCCATAGAGCGTTGGGGCGGTATTGCAAGACCTCTGTTTTCATCACCGAGAATAAGTAATGTATCTCCCGGTTTTATGTTGAAAACATCTCTTGCTTGTTTTGGGATAACAATCTGGCCCTTTTCTCCCACTGTGGCAGTCCACGCATAATATCCTTTTGGTATTTCCATAATATCAGCTCCTAAAAGTATGATTTGTTATACTTATCATACCACATTTATATTCATTTGTCAAGACTTATTTTTCAAATCCGTTGACAAACACCTGAAAATAGAGTAAAATAGTAATAATGATGAGATTTCAAGGAAAGAATGATATTTATGAAAAAAGTTGTAACCATACAGGATATTTCCTGTTTCGGAAAATGTTCTCTTACTGTTGCATTGCCTATAATTTCGGCTATGGGTATTGAAACGGCGGTAATTCCCACTGCTGTATTATCAACACATACAGGGGGATTTGAAGGGTATACATTTCACGATTTATCCGAGGATATTTCCGATATCTCTGCACACTGGAAATCCTTGGGACTGCGGTTTGAGGCTATATACACAGGATATCTCGGCTCGGCTTCGCAAGTGCAGATAGTTTCGGATTTTTTTGACAGCTTCGGCAGCGATGACAATTTTATTGTCGTTGACCCTGTTCTCGGTGATCACGGCAAGCTTTATGCAGGCTTCAACGATGAATTTGTGGTGCAGATGCGTCGTCTCTGCGGAAAAGCTGATTATATAATGCCTAATATGACGGAAGCAAGTTATCTCCTTGATATTCCGTATACAGAAGCAAGTGACGAGGCTTTTGTAAAGGACGTGCTGAAAAAGCTGTCAGGTCTTGGCTGCCGTGTGCCTGTCCTTACAGGTGTGCGATTCGGTGAAAATGAGGGTGCTGCGGCATATGATGCCGAAACAGGGGAGTATTTCTTCTCATTCGGCAGGCACGTTGACCGTCAGCTTCACGGCACAGGGGATATCTTTGCAAGTGTATTCACGGGTGCGGTAACTCTTGGTAAATCGATACAGCAGGCTCTTGATATTGCGGTTAAGTATATTGCTGATTGTATCGAGGTAACTCTGCCATGTGCCGACGAGGTGTGGTACGGCAGCTGTTTTGAGCTTTGTCTTGATAAGCTGATTGGTTATACAAAGGAGTAGAATTAATGAAGAAGAATTATATTATCGCTATAGTAGTTACATCAGTAATTTTAATTCCGCTTGTGTTGATTTCCTTGTTTTTCTCATCTCACACAATAAAAATTAAAACAGAATACGGTGATGAATTCAGTATCTTGTGTGATGATTTCGGAGATTTATATGTTTTTAATGATGTTAATTCATCATTTGAAACTGACCTTTATTATTTTTCTGATAAAAAACAATTTCACTCCGTATGCGACAATCAATATATCAGATGCTATAATATTTTTGATTGTGACGGCGAATGGGATAAAAACAAATTATCGGGTAAATTTATTTTTAAGCTAAAAAAATATGATGAGTTTTTTGCTGTGCGTTATGGCGATGTAAAATATTCATCTGAATATATGTTCAAGGAGGCTGCAGAAAAAGTCAAAAATGAGTTTTTGTGTGATCCTTTGCTTATGAAACTATGTATTGCCGATTTAGATTATCTGTATCACGATGAAATGATAGAAATTGGAAATAAACTTATAAATCAGGAATATGAAGAACTTGAACAATATGGTTTGACTAAAGAAATGATTAGTGATACTGAATCTTTAAATGAAAAAATTCAAATTATGAAGAAATATCTCAAAAAATAAGACTCGAAAACATAAATTCCAGAACAAAATTCATATTTCCATCGATACGCTCCACCACGGAGCGTATTTTTTGGAAAATTCTCCCTATGATTACAACGGGAAATACTGTCAATAATAATATCAACCTGATTTTAAAGGAGATATTATTATGGCGTATAATAAAGTTGTTATTTCGGGAATTAACACCTCGGAGCTTAAAGTCTTAAAGGAAGAAGAAAAAATGCGGCTTCTGAGGGAGTATAAAGAAACGGGCAGTAAAGCGGCAAAGGATGCTCTTATAAACGGCAATCTGCGACTTGTTCTCAGCGTTATACAGCGATTTACTGGCAGGGGAGAGGATATTGACGATCTCTTTCAGATTGGTGTTGTGGGACTTATTAAGGCTATCAATAATTTTGATTTAACAAAGGAAGTGCGTTTTTCGACATATTGCGTACCTATGATTATGGGAGAACTTAGAAGACATTTACGCGACTACAGCCAAATAAAAGTCAGCCGTTCTCTTCGCGACCTTGCATATAAGGCGATACAGGCTAAAGAACGACTTATTTTGAAAAATCAGCGTGAGCCGAATATTGAGGAAATAGCCAAGGAAATAGGCGAAAAAAGAGCGGATGTGGTGATTGCCCTTGAAAGCATTAGCGACCCCATTTCCCTGTATGAGCCTGTTTATTCCGATTCCGATGATAATATGTATATTATGGATCAGATAGGCGACAAAAACGATGTTGACAGCTGGATGGGTTCAATTGCTATCCGCGACGCTATAAAATCCCTTGGCGACCGTGAGCGGAATATACTTTATCTGCGGTTTTTGCAGGGTAAAACTCAGGTGGAGGTTGCTAATGAAATCGGTATATCCCAGGCGCAGGTATCAAGGCTTGAAAAAAACGTTATATCACGAATAAAGGATAGTATCTGATATTCGTTTATAACAAAAACCCGTGCAGAAAATGATCTGCACGGGTTTTATAATTCTTACTGTAGGTACAAATAATTAATTATCTGTTGTTGATAATCTTTGTAAGCTCAACAGGATCAACAATTGTATCGCCCTTGTATACACGCATGTTACCGGAAGCGATTTCATCAATAAGGATTACTTCATCGTTGTTGTAACCAAACTCGAACTTAATATCCCAGAGATCGAGGCCGAGGGTTTTGAGGTCGTCAGCAACAATCTTTGTGATTTTGAGTGTCTGTTCCTTCATACTTGCAAACATTTCGGGAGTCATAACGCCGAGAGCAGCAAGACCTTCGCTTGTTACAAGGGGATCACCCTTTGCATCGTTCTTGAATGTGCACTCAACATAACCGCCCTCAAGAACAGTTCCGTCAGCAATATACTCGCCGTATCTGCGGATGAAGCTTCCTGTAGCAACAAGACGGCAGATTACTTCAAGACCTTTTCCAAATACAGTTGCAGGGAGAACTTCCATAGTAGCATTGTCGATATCAGCGCTTACATAGTGAGTCTTGATACCAGCCTTCTTAAGAAGTTCGAAGTAGTAAACGGATGTCTGGAGGTTAGCCTTGCCGATACCATCGATTGTAAGACCAACTGAATTCTCGCCGGGATCAAAAACGCCGTCTTTACCTGTACAGTCGTCCTTGAACTTGAGCATAACGTTGCCGTTTTCGAGCTTGAATACGTCCTTTGTTTTTCCTGTGTAAAGCTTTTCCATAGTAAAAATCTCCTTGATTTATGAAATTTTATCCAATATTATTATAAAGCAAAAATAGCTGTAAGTCAATATTTTTTTGCGAATTTTTACGTTTTTTACAAAAAAAAAAATCTACCAACATTTCGATTAATATCTTTTATAAAATAAGATTCGGTGGGTCTTTTAAAGATTATTTCGAAAATGCTGAAGTCTTTCATATGAGACGTTGATGGATAAATGTTCTCGCAAATTACAGATGTTATAATGCATAAATTATATAGCTCTTAGTTGTTCAAGTATACAAATTTCGGAAAACATATTGACAAGAGGGTGAAAATATTCCACAATATAAGTGGGGATAAATATGCTTAATGGCGTATCGAATATAAAACATAAAGTGGTGGCTGAGATGGAAAATATTAAACGTTATCATATGGAATTCTTAGAAAAAAGCAGAAAGAAAATCCGCAACGGTGATGTTTTTGTAGTTAAGATAAAAGACCATAACCTTTATTTTTATGGGAAAGTTATAGATGTAAAAGCTCAATATGGTCAATGTGCTGAACCGATACTTATTTACCTTTACAAAACTCCTACAACTGAAATTATTATACCTGAAGATATGGACGAAAGTGATATTATGACAATACTTTTCAATAATAATGGTGGATGGAGAGAGGGATTTTTCAAAACTATTTGTAATATTCCCGTCAGAGAAGAAGAATTAAATATTGACTATGGTTTTGAAAGTCCAAACGATGGTGCTATTATAACTAAAGAAGAAATTGAAAATTATTCTTATAATCATGATATCCTTTATCTTGATGATGGCAGAGTATTAGCAATCGCATATGTAGACGCTTACAATAATATTCGTGACCACATTCCAAAAATTACTAATAGATATATGCTTGGATTTTTCACAGCGGTTTCTTGGGAAATTTCTAAATACTTGCATAATAATCCTCACATAAAAAAGAAATATGGTTTGGAATAGTATAAGAGAACTAAAATGGGTATGACTGTAAAGCAGCTTGCTGACAGCCAGAGCTTGAAAAAAATTTGGTAATATTGGATATAACGATTTGTAATTCTTAAAATATAATGTAGGATTCTAAATTTGAGTTATGGAGAATCTAAATAAATATTTCAGAATAGGCTATATGGTTTCAATATTTTGAAAATTACCGTTAAATTTAATAAAATGATATTTTAATTGTTTTGTATAATGATTATATTTGATGAATATAAGTTAAATATAAAAAAAATATCATATTCCCTTGACTTTTAAAAAAATACGTGGTATAATAATATAGTCGTAAGGGACAGAAACAATTAAATATCGCGGTGTGGAGCAGCTAGGTAGCTCGTCGGGCTCATAACCCGAAGGTCGTAGGTTCAAATCCTGCCGCCGCAACCAACGTAATATAGCCATTTTCGAGAAATCGAGAGTGGCTATTTTTTTGCTCTAAAATTCCTTCTGGCAGCAACCGGGCAGCAACGCAAAAAAATTTTTTGATAGTATCATTTAAGAGCACAGAGAGTTATAGAAGTTTGTGGAAGTGTATTGAGAATATATCGTAAAAATGAGTTCGCATTGCAACACTTGACATAGCGGAATTGATGGTATATAATATAAATAGGTAATAAAGCGAAAGCACCCACGAGGGGTGCTTAATGGTTTAGTCTATTGTGAATGAAGCATCAAATATATCCGAACTTGAGTTCATTACGTCGTCGAAAACGACGTTTATATTTGTTGAATTGTTAACATATACAGGTACATCACAGCCACGATTTCTAAGTTCTGCTAACGAACCGATTCCGATTTTTGCGTTATAGGCTCTGTCCTGTTCTGATACAGGTTCGACGCTGTTGATAAGGTCAGAAATCTGACTGTTATTGTAGTTACTGGGTACTTTTAAATTCACATTTCTGCTGCAGTCAATTATAAGCCCTGATGTATGTACTGATTGATCTGGCAATTGTGAATTATTGAGTGTAGGGAGAGTATTATTTTCTTCTGTGTATTCCATATTATTTTCCTCCTCGTGAGCAATTTCCTGCTCTTTGTTATAGTTGTAATATCCTGTGGTAATCGGTAATGAAGCCGCTTTGTATGCGATATAATCAGATGACGTGTCATCTTCAATGGTTGTTGAATTCTGTTCGTCATAAAGATCGTCGAAAATTCTCGCTTTATCCGCCAATATTTCGTCATAGAGTTCAAGACAGTCAAATCCTTCGCTCATTTCATGTACAACGGGATCGATTATTGTTTCTGCAGGCTTCCCGATTGGGTCAAGGCCGTAATCTGTAAAAACGTGGTCACAGTGTAGTTTAAAACGGTTAAGTTCACTTTTGCTCTGTGAAAACATCTTTCCTGTACGGAAATTTACACTATTTACTGCCATGTGAAGATGTACAGTTTTGGTATCAAGATGCACAGTTACTAAAACCTGAAAGCCTTGTCCATAGTAATGACGTGCAATTTTAATTCCCATATTCAGGTAATCCTGATGAGTAAGCTCGTTTCCAGCAGGAGAAGGAGATATTGTAATTTGTCTGAATTGGCGACCAGAAGTCTTTTGGTTTGCCATTTTGACAGCTTGAAATTCATCAAAGTAGTTATTGGTTATAAAACCTAGACCAGCGACATACTTACCTCCGTCAGTCTTTAACTTATCGGTCAGATATTCCAAAAGACTTTTCGTATCGTTCGATGTCGTTCCGTTGACATTAACATCTTTAACAATCGACATTATTATTCACCGCCTTCCTGCTGCGATTTGAAGTCTGTTAATTCCTTGCTGATGGAGATAAATGCACTTTCGATATCACAAAGCTTTAAGTAAGTTTTTGTGATAAGTTCGTTGGAAAGCTTCTTATCACGCTCGGCACCTCTCAACTGGTCACTTATTTCTATAAGCATACGAGAGATGTAATTAGATTTGTCGAGGATTATCATTTTTTCATCAGAAAAAATACGATGTTTGGCATAAGTGGTCTTATCAGTATGGGCGATTTTCGCAAGACGAGAAAGTTTCTCATCTTCATTGCCGTACATTTTCATCTGAAACGTTTTAAAATCTGCCATATTTATGATCTCCTTTATATATAGTTTTAATGGTGTATCAGTACTGTCATTACAGCACGGAATCTTGCTATTATCGTCATTACGTACTTACGTAAATCCAGTCATCCCTGGGTCTATAGCCAATATTATTATAATTCATTTTACTTTACCTCGTTCTTATCATCTGGATCAATAAGTTCATCTGAGGTCTTGAGACGGATGCCTTTGAAGCCCCAGACTCTCTTGTTGCGCGGACCGATTTTTTTATAGTCGATATTGGGGTTAAAAGCAAGTACGCTTTCCTTGAATTCTGCCTTGTCAACAGCGTCTAAAGCATTCTCGTTACACCAGAGCTTGTATGTTTCGTATAGAGATGCATTAGATACCGAGCCTTTCTCATCAACGACGGTACGGTCCTCTAAGAAACCGTCTACGGAGTGAAGTGCTGCAATACGGCTTTCGAGGTATGCCTGTGCCTTCGGCGACATTTTGAAATTGTAGCCAGACTCAACGAAGCCTTTCAATGTTCTGGCTGCTAAGGAAAAAACAAAATCGCGTTCCTGCTCAAGTTTCTGGAGGAGCTCTTTATCCTGATCTTCTGGACGAACACTGTACTCGAACGGGATGAACACCATACGGCGATATAACGCCAGATCCGGGTTCTTATATGTATATGGTTTATTGGATGCAAAGAACAGTTTTGCTGTAGGAACAAACTGAACCGGGTTCTCCCTGAGCGCTCTTGCACTGATGCGTTCGCAAGCAACAATTGACTTGAACATCTGCTCATTATCCATTGCCTTGGAACTATTATCGTATGATATATTTAGCTTTTTACCAAGAAGCTGTATTACAAAGTATCCGTTCGACAACTGCTGAAAATTTACGTTGGAGACAAGCTCAGGAGCCACGGCGGTGCCAAGAAAGTCCAGAAGAGTGGATTTTCCACCATCAGTTTCGCCGAATAAGAATACCGCCTTCTTGACACCATTGAGTGAGGAAATGCCGAAACCCAATGATATAAGTATGCACTGAAGATTCTCAAGTCCAGCTGATGTACGGATAAACTTTATGAACACTGGACAGTCCTTTTCGGTACAATGTTCTGTGTAGTTAACGTTGAGAACATAATCAAAAACCCATTTACTGCGATCCGTGGTGAATTCACTGGTAAGGATGTTGTAAACTCCGTTTTTGAAATTTATTAGGTATTCCTGTACCGTATTTGCCGCCTCAATGCTGAATTGAAGAGAAATATCTTCAGCGAGACGTTTTGCAACCTCAGCGATCACTCTACTGCTAACTTCGTATCTGTCTTCGGGAACGATAAGATTACGAATTACCTTAAGCAGATCTACACGACTGATTTTTTGCCAGTGTGTCTTGACGTTGATATATGCCGTCTCACTGTCAAATTTAAGTATGCCGAGACGAGTGATATCGCGAGTGAGCTGTGTAGCGACGTCCTTTTCAGTAATGCGAATGAGCGTAATCCCGACAAGGACTGCTGTAATTACAAATGCAATTGAAGTCATAAAAGTTCCTTTCTGGCGGGCATTACACCCGCCCATAGATTGTTTTATAATGATTTTTTTACAAGTTCAGACATTGCTGACTGAGCCTTTGCCCGACCTTCGAGATCAATCGATACATATACTTTTGCCGTGAACGCAGTGTTCTCGTGTCCCAGTATATCGCTCAGGTATAGGAGTGGAACTCCAGCCTTTATAGCCTGCGATGCATAGGTATGACGCAGACAATGCGGGTGAAAGTTCGTAATGCCGATAGATTCGGCAACAGCTTTGAGCTTCTTGCGTACCGTTCCAGGATCGAGAAAGTGTCCCAGCTCGTTTGATACGAGATATGGGTTAGTCTCGTACATACCGTAGGACTTTTGAGCCTGCTCCTTCTGCCACTGAATGTGTGCCAAGACTTTTTCAGCGACCTCTGGAAGCAGCGGTACTTGTCGATTGCCCTTAGATGTCTTGGTCTCTTGAACTCTAAGCACTGTCTTAGGCTCTCCGTCCTGAGCTTCGAAGTTGGTAACTCTGTTCAACGATTTCGCAACATTGAGAGAGTATATTCCATTCTCGTAGCGTACATCATCATGTGTAAGTGCACAGCACTCACCGAGTCTAAGAGCACAGAACAGCATCATGATCAATGCTACCTGGAGGCTGTCACCCTCCATAGCTGTTACAAATTCGCCTATTTCAGTTTCTGTCAGTACTCTGATACCAGGCGTAACGACACGGGGGAGTTCAACGTAATCTGCTGGGTTGTGATATATAAGCTGACGTCCGACTGCGTGTTCAAGAGACTTGTGAATCATATTGATTATGTTATGCATGGTTTTAGGACTGAGAGATTGTCCAGTGTCCAACCGTCCAGCATTTTGCAGAAAAACTATAAATTCTTGCAGGTGATCTGTTGTCAGATTTTTCAATTTGACATTTCTTACCCTGTGCCGCTGAATGTGGCGTAGGTAGCCGAGGTAATTCATTTTTGTGCTGTCACGGATGGATATGGAGCCGTATTTATAATACCACTGCTCCACATAGTCGCCAAAGGTCTGATTCGAGCACAGGACGGGTTTGCCCGCCCTTATCTCTGTTTTCATTTTCGACAACCACTCATCTGCCTCCTTACGAGTGCGGAATTTATGGTATGTACGGTGCTTCGTGCCGTCAGGCAAAGGAACGTGAATTGCAGCACTCCATTTTCCGTCAGCAAGCTTATATTTCGTTCCCTCGCCGTTTGCAGCTTTAGACATTTTTATCTCTCTCCTTTCTTTCCGTGATAGTGGTTTTACTAATCCAGTCTTCAATTCCTGTGAGTGGATACAGGATTCGTTGACCAATTCTTATGTGCGGTACCTCACCGCAGCGTGTTAACTTTCTAACCATAGACAAGGACAATCCTGTCATTTCAGAAAGCTCAACTGCGGTAAGGCACAGCTTTTTCTTTTCCATGTGACTCGTCCTTTCGCATTAAATTTTCAAATTTCTATTTTGTAATGCATTTTCAGCGCTGTTCAAGATTACAATAATATTATACACCGAAAAATGAATAGTTGCATCAAGCAATTCGTTTGTTAATTTCGATAATTAATAGAATTTAAATGGAGGAAAAATGGAAAAAATTAAAACAATTAGAACAATCGATTATACATTTAAAGAAATAATGGCTGACAAGCAAATAAGTAATTACTTGAATTGCGGAGAGGTAAAAATCAGAAAATGTATAAATTTGATTGAGGAGAAGTATTTTGAAGGAAAAAGAATATATCATGCTATAAGTTCTAAGAAAAAATCTGATTTTATGTTTAGATTCGAAATCAAAGGATTATTGCTTCTATTATTAAAACTTGAAATAGATGAACCAATTGATGGAAGAGCCCAAAAGAATGGTGTATCAAGTTTAAACATTAAAAAAATGCTCGCACCATTAATAGGTGAAGCAATGGATCAGCTCAACGAATACGAATATAAGTTAATAGTTCAATATTGTGATCCAGAGCATGTAAATACAATAAACGATATCTTGAACCAAACTAAAAAGTCATTAAAACGTCTGGCTATTTCGTATGCAAAGAATTATGATAATTTCATGTGGGGATTGTCGAATAGCATTCTAAGTAAAATTGATCAAATTACGAAAATGATTATTGGAAGAACCTATGGGGAAGATGACATAAAAATAGGTACTATTTTGCAAGCGAGTAATGATTTGACTAGAGTGGTGCCCTCGACGTATAATACACAAATAGATTTAAAGCAGGCTGTTATTAAAGCTATAAAAAGAATTATTAGAGATATTTATTATTTTGATGAAGATAACGTTTGCTATAGAAAACTTTATCTACCTAAATCGCAATTGAATTTTAAAAGCTTATGTAATGAATTTTATAAATCTCAAACTGAACATATCGGTTTATCGTGGAGAAACAAGAATTATGAAGAAAAACTTTTGTATAAACATGCACAATTAGACGATGTTTATTACATGGAAGATAAAAATGACAAAGTATTGCTTAGATATAGTGAAGGTTTGAAACCTATCAATTTAGAAGAATTCAGCGATGAAGAACTAAAAACAATAAGAAGATTGTATAAAGGGCAAAATGAATTTGAACTTGAGGAAGATAAAATATCAGAAATACAAGATAATATAAAAAAAATACTTACTAAATATTATGATGAATCTTGTGGTAAGGTCCCAGCTGAATATAAAGATTATACTTATGATGAAAAAGATGATGAACGTATAGCAGAATTTGAAAAAGAGTTTACGTCTTACGCTGAATTATTGTATGAATTACAAGTAAATGGTTTAGAGAATGATAAAGAGTATAGCTTAAAGAATTTAATTGAACATAGAAGAAGAATTGAAAAAGTAATTATTTGTGATATAGAATTTGATATGCATTTGTCTTTTTTTGAAAAAAAGTTTTTTGATAGGTATGCCCTTTCAAATTATCAGGATGATCAATTTTTATATGAAATAATAAATGAAGCAATAAACAATTTTAAAGAAGAGATTAGGTATGTTCAGCTTGATGTGGAAAATGAATATAAATTGATCGATAGTGGGAATTATAAAAACACTCCTTATGAATTGATTGAAGTAAATATAAAAAAGATAAATGAGCTTATCGATGAGCTTGTTAATGAAGTATATGCTATTATAATTCGATTGCGATAAAAATGATTATAAATTTTTCTTGTGTCCAAGTGTCCGCAATTTCTTTATAAAAACAAAATTTTTTACAGAGATGGCAAGGGTAATATCAACTGCTCAGATAAACGTGCTGGATGCGGAGTAATATCTGACACTATTGTTCCAACGTCATGCCGTAACTTTTTTCCTTCCTTTTAATACTTATTATTCAATAAGCCTCGCCAGTATCGGCGGGGCTTAAGCTTTTTATAGGATCGATTTTATTTTTCACTTACTTTATGGATAACTTCAACCCATACCAGTAGTATAAAAAATACCATGAAAATTATATAGGAAGTAGGTTGAAAAAATCAGGAATCTGTGTTAAAATATAACCATACTAACGAAAGGGAGTAGGCAGATGAAAATTAAAATTGCAGAAAATATAAAGATGCTCCGAAAGCAGCATTCTTTTACACAAGAGCAACTTGCTGAAGCGCTTGGTGTTACAGTCGGTGCAGTGTATAAATGGGAGTCCGGGGTTTCACATAGTTAAAGATACCGCTTTCAAAACCCACGCTTACGATACTTCCAATAATCAAATTTTGGAGGTAAAACCCTATGAAACACCTTGTATCTTGTGCCTACAATATGGATAACTGCTGTGTGGAGCTTAAATTCAGCGACGGTAGCATGATTGCCATTGATACTATCGCCGTGGAGAATGAAGTTGCCGACAATATGTATCAGCGGTCAGAGCTTGACTATCTGATCTACAACGCACCGCTTGAATATGCTGACCTTGTGCTGAACGGTGATCCCGAAGCTTATCTCAAAGCAGTAACCGAATACAAGCCTCTTGACTGACCTGACCGAAGTGGTATCCGAGCCTTTGGTGGTTCGGATACCACTTAATTTTTTGCCCTTATTAGAAATAATAGATTTATTCACATTTTTCCTGTATAATAATGATAAAATCGTTTCTTTCGCTTCGATTCCGATGTCAATCGTAAAAATCTAAGAAATTTCAAAAAATTTTTGAGAAGTTGGAAAAAAATGAGCCTTCTCGTACCCTCTGTTATAGAGGGGGATGGAAATATCTCTTAATATTTGCTTTGGAGGATGTACGAATGATTTGGAACGGCGAATGGGAATATTACAATCAAGACTACCTTAAAAGCCTATACGAGAAAAAAGTTTCCGGCGAATGTCCTGATCTTGCCGTCAGAAAGATTTACTGCAAAGGCTGCGGCAGGGTGTTTAAACGCAGATCGAAACCAAGAAATATTGTCTGTACTCCCTGTGCGGCAATCGAGGTTATCAAAAGGAATTAAAGTGGCGGCGAAAGCATGCAAGAAAAGACCGCATCTGTCAGACCTGCGGCAAGCCTTTTACGCCGAAGCGGTCAGATGCCAAATACTGCTGCAATGCCTGCCGACAGAAAGCATACCGCGGAAGCGTTACGGATAAGGCAAGTTGTCAAGTTGACAACTTGGAATAAGCGTAACGGAAATCGTAAAATGTTACGGCTAATGGTAGTGGTCAAAATGACCACCGCCAAAACAGCAGCGGTACTGTTGTTACAGTTACCGTAAGTGGACATTTTGCCCACTCGCCTAACCGTAACGAACAGTCCGAAAATGAGACTTTTCACTTTCAGCAAAATTGTTACGGATGAGCCAAGTTCCCAAGTTGGTAACTTACACTATCCGTAACACAGCAAATGACAATCGAAGGGAGATGAACCACATGAGCCTACGCTACAGCTTCTTCGCCGTCGTGCCCGATGGCATTATCGAAATACCCCAAGAGAGCAATCTTTCATGGCTGACGCTGTTCTATGCGCTGCCGAGAGAGCTTGTCGAGAAGTATCCCCCTGCGCTGTCCTTGCCGAGAAACATCTATGAATTGCTTGACGATCCCGACAGCATGAAAATTATTGAAAATGATATGTTCCTGCTGCTCGTATGGGACTGCTTTGCGTGGTCTGCGTGGCAATTCTTCCAAGTGCCGAGCAAGAACGGCACATACAAGGATGTTCCCGGTGATTGGAAGAATTACTCCGGTGACTTTCCTCTCTGGCGGCTGTCCTATGAAATCATCAAGCATTTCCGCAAGAAGTTTGAGACGGAAATGGATTGGAGCTTCCAACGGCTGTTTCTGATGGACAGAGATGGCGAGCATCCCTGGCTCACTTATCAGCAGTTCAGTAATTTGATCGGCAATCTCACGGACATGATCGTTGCCGAGGAAAACTGGCAGCCAATGATCGATGAGTTCTGGAAAAACCGCAATCCCGATGATTACAGTGGCTCCAGCGTCCACAAGCGGGACTTTAACCGTTCGTGGTATCATAACAGAAATCACAAGCACCTCTCTATCGAAGAAATCGCAGAAACCGGCGCTATGATCGACGGCGAAATGCTGTTCGACATTCCAAACCCCGAAGCGGAGTTTGAAACAAAGGTGCTGCAAAAGATCGGCATTGAACAGTTCGAGCGAAGACTGACGGAGCAGGACAAGCAAATCCTGCGGATGCGAATGGACGGCAGTTCACTCAAGGACATTGCCGCCGCTGTGGGATTCAAGACACCGAGCGCCGTCAGCAAGCATATCGAGAAGATCGCCGGTGCGTATGAGGAGTACGTGTCCGGTGAGTACGGCAGCTTTTTGGATAAGCACACAAAGTAAAAAAAGGTGGACTATGAGCAAAATAAGATATAATAATCAATCGGCACATATCGCCATATACGAAATGGTGCTTCAAGAGAAAATTACTGAGGTATGCCGAAAAATTTGTTTTGATGATTCACAGATTTCTTGGGTGATTTTTGATGCAGAGAGTTTCTACTCAAGCAAAATAGCGAGTTCGGTTTTAGTTGGTACAAGAGGTAGAGATTATGGTTTTTTTGTCCCAGATACGCATGAGATTTGGATTTCAACAAAGGCAATACAAATGGCACAACCCAAAAGCACAAGTTTGTTGAAGAAATCTGTACTGCCGAATACGGTCAAACAAGAATCGGATTTTTTAGCAGATGTACTTCTCGATGAAATTACGCACTTTCAGACAGGAGCAAATCATGGGGAAGCTAAGTATGACCGAAAACTTAGAGAAAACTATGAGAGATATTATTACACATACTTAAGCCAGAGTAATCTTAAGTATGTTGTTCGCAGATTATAGCAGTCACGATAACCGTGGCTGCTTTTTTGATGCCCGAAAGGAGGATTTTATGAACAGAGAGCCTTTTGAAACTATGCCCAATGTGATGGATGCCAAGCAGCTTGCAAAAGCCTTGCAGATTTCCAAAGCGGGTGCGTACAACCTTTTGAACGCCCTGGATTTCCCAACCCTGCGTATCGGTGGGCGCAAAATGGTGATGAAAAGCGAGCTGATCGCATGGCTGAAACGGCATACGAACAGCAAGGAGTGAAAACACGGGCAAGAGTTGTAAAAAAACGAAAAAAGCCGATAGAAGTGCTCCGGACGAAGAATGTATCGCCGGAGCAATTTCTATTTGAAAATCGCTGTTTTCGCAGCTCATGAGCCGAAAAAAGACCCCAAAAACGCCCTAATTCGTTACACTTGAGCAGAAAAGAGCCCTTATGCGAACAGAAGTGCCAAAGGAGCAAAAGACCACGGATATTTCCTTTGACAAAAGAAGAAAGATTGTTTATATCCGCACCCACAACACCGACCTAAAGAACCGCTTGACTGCCTTTTCGGAGAAATACCCCGACCTCTGCCGTATGACCGAGGATGATGCTGACATCGGTTGCATGTCCTTTGAGATTGACAAGTGGCGTTTATCCATCCGTCTGACTGTCCCCTACACCGAGGAACGCAGAAAGAATGCCAGTGAGTACGCCAAAAAGAACGGCTTCCAGAGTAAGCCGGAAAGCTGATAGACAAAGGCTACGGTCAAAGCAACGGGTTTAACCCCGTTGCTTTGACCGTGAACTTACAAAGGACACAAAATACATTCAATTATTGCAGAGGAATTATGAGGATAAAATCAACAGTCTCAGATGGGTTTAAGTGCAAATTCACAGAATATTTACAAATCGTCAGCATCAAATCACATGAAATGTATTTACTTTTTACATTTCGTGTGTTATACTAATATTAGATTGGAGGTAGAGTATGGATAACGATGGAATTATGGAGTGCATAGATTTGATGTGTGACACTCTCCCTCAATTAAGAAATGCATTAAACCTAACGCAAGAAGATTTTTCCAAAATAATAGGTGTCTCTCGACAATCGGTTATAAACATGGAACATAAAGAGAAAAAACTTACAAGGTCTATCATAATTTCAATGGTATCCTTCTTCTCTTTAAGGGAAAAGACGGCAGAGATACTTCTTCAAAGCGGATTGTATAACAATACTTTTGTTAAAAACATAGGTTTTTCTGAAAGTGTCGTAATCAAAATACACGAATGGAGCAAGTAGAAAATATGAAGAAAGAAGAATTCTATTTTCAATGGCATTTTATGAATAGCTGTAACTTGAGATGTGCTCATTGCTATCAAGAAGGCTATCATTACGAAGACTTACCATTGGATAAATTATTACAAATTGGGAACCAAATCACAACTGCTTTAAGAAAATGGAATATGTTGGGCAGAATATCTCTGACAGGAGGAGAGCCTTTTTTAAGCCCACATATACTTACATTGGTTGACTTTTTGGAAAAATCAGACGAAATTAAACAGTTTGATATTCTAACAAACGGAACCTGCATAACAGACGAACATATTGCAGCTCTGGTTCAGTCCAAAAAACTACATCAGATTCAAATCTCGCTGGATGGTCCGATTGAAGAAATTCATGACGGAGTTAGAGGAAAAGGAACATTCCGAAAGGTTTTGGAAACAATTAAGAAACTGCAAGCTAATAATATCGAGGTTTCCTTTATGTTTACCTTGATGCGTCAGAACAAGGAATATGCTTTGCAGATTATTGATTTTGCAGAGCAGTGCAATGTAAATGCGGTAACAGTCGAGAGAGTCACTCCTTGTGGACACAGTAGTTTGGACGACATTCTAAGCAAGGAAGAAATCAAGTCCATTTACGAAGGAATTACAGTGCGTGCGAATGAAATAAACTCCAAACTCACTGTAAGACGCTTGCGTCCTTTGTGGATCAACACAGCACATCTGGACTGCACCGGCAATGAAAAGATAGGAGGTTTTTGTCCAGTCGGACTGACTTCATTAGCTATCCTTTGGGATGGAACTGTATTACCGTGTAGACGCCTGGAAATTCCTATTGGAAACATTCTCGAAGATGGACTATTTAAAATTTGGTATGACAGCGATATTCTGTGGCAAATAAGAGACAAAAACAATTTGAAGGGAAAATGCCACGGGTGCGTTAATGTTGAGCGCTGCGGTGGATGCAGAGCGATTGCTTATGCAACTACAGGTGATTATATGGGGGAGGACATTCAATGTTGGATTTAACGAAAAAGTTTCAGCTCAAAGAAGAAATTGTATTAAGAAAAATTGACAGCAAGTGCTGGGCACTAAATGTTGAGAACGGTAATCAGTATCGTCTAAACGAAGTTTCTTATCTTATTTTGGACTCGTTTAGAGATGCATCTACGGTCGAGGAAATGATTGCGATTGTAAAAAAAGAGTATGCGGTTGATAAGGAACGATTGATTGCAGACTGTTCTTTGATGATTCAGACTGCTGTCGATAAAAACATTTTGAAGGAGGTTTGACCATGAAAGAGTATTCTGCACCTATCATTCTGGAAGAAGACGAAATGCTTTTCACTAAGGATGTTTGGGAAAACTTTAGTGAAGGTAATTGGTGCTTCGGTTGCACAAATTGCAATTGCAACTAAACCGTAATGAGAAGGGGGCACTCTTGCATAAAGAGTCCCCCTTCTTGTGCATGGAGGAGGCAAAGAAATGAGAATTATTGATGCACATATGCATATAGGTTTACAGTCCTTTTGCGACAACGAAAATAGCGAGTTTCAGTACGACCTCTGTTCCACATACGACGAGATCATCGAACTGATGGATGCCAGTGATGTTGATATGGCTATAATTTTGCCCATTCCACACAAGGACTTCAATACTGTAAAAGCAAACAGCTATGTTTTTGAAGCCTATCAAAAACATTCAGATAGACTAATCCCCTTTTGCAGAATAGATGAACATTTGGAAGAAAATATCGAGAAAGGCTTCCGAGGGGTAAAATTACATCTTCTTTATGAGGAAGTAGATATAAAAAATATTAAGAAGGAACTTCAACAAATAGAAGATGCTAACATCCCTCTTATTCTTCATGCGAAATTTGCAAATAAGGTTAAGCAGGTCGAACAAATATTAAAATACGCACCTAACCTCAATATTATTCTGGCTCATATGGGTAGAGGACACCTATATACCGGTGAGCAAACGATTGATAATGCATTAGCACTTAAGAAATATCCTAATGTGTATATGGACTTATCTACTGTCGGTGATTTGCCGTCGATAATCAATGTATGTGAGATTCTTGGATATGACAGAGTGATTTACGCTTCAGATTATCCATTTGGTAAAAATTGTTTGGGCGAAAAATATAGATATACCGATGAACTCAATGCCCTCAAGCAAAACTTAAGCCGTGAGCAGAGTGAGCTAATCTTTCACGAAAATATAGAAAGATTGCTGGAGGTGAAAAACGATGTCTATGTTCGCCGAGCAAAAAAGGCAGATGTTGATTCTGTCATGGATATGTTTAATTCGATAAGTAGCGAAGACCAAAAATTCTTAGCCTATGGCAATAAAGCGTCACTGATTAGACAAATTATCAGAAGTGAAAGGCATTGTTATGTTGCTGTGTATGAGAATAGAGTTGTCGGATTTTTGCGTGAAAGTGGACGTCCGGAAGGTTATTCTTTATTGGAAGAAATACTTGTTCTTCCGGAATATCGTGGCAAAGGTGTAGCCACTAAATTGATAAGTCATTATCATCGTGCTTTTCATAAAAATATGGCGAAAACAAATGCATCTAATCATAAAATGATAAATATGTTAAGTAAAAACGGCTATGTAGCTGAAAACCCAGATGCTCCCAGAATAATTAACTGGGTGAGAAACGGAGAATAGATGTGAATACAGACAATGCATATTACTGGTCGATAACAGAAACAAAAAGGCAAGCTGTTCTTGTGAGGAGCGAGATAGAAAGGTTGACATGTAAATTCTTTTTCGATAGAGATTTTATTTTTGTTGAACCACCTGTTCTCCATGAGGCAATCGCAAACAAGAAATCGGAGATTTATATTCCTCTGTATAATGGAAAGTATTCATTATCGTCCAGCAATGCATTGTTTATGGGTATGTATGCCTCTGAATTTAACAAGGTATTTACTATATCGAAATGCTTCCGTGACGAATGTGACACCTTGAATCATTTGGTGGAATTTGACATCCTGGAGGTGGAGATGTTGAATTGCACCATGGATGATATGATACAACTGATTCAATCCTATTTGGAATTTGTTTTGGATCAACTGTCGGAATCTTCCTCCATAAAATCATTGTCCGAGCTGACCGCAAGGATAATGAAGTTAAAAGATGAACTTACTCCTCACATTATGACATACGATGACTTTGTATCGAACCTATCCGGGGATGATTACGATGAACGCACAGATATTAGTGATGTAGATTATTTAGTGTCGAAGCAACTAAAGGAGATTGTAATAATCGTCGATTACCCTACCAGGTTTGCTACATGGACTTCTAAAAATATAGGAAACGGAAAAAGCATCGCAATGAATATTTTACTGCCGGAAACATATGGAGAACTATGTGAAGGTTGCGAACGAACCAATGATGTTGAACTGCTTCAAAATAAAATACGCCTTGCAAAGGTGGAGCCAATTCAATGGTATGTTGATTCTGTAAAAAAAATCAAGACAGATCGATGTGGCTTCGGATTAGGAATTGATAGACTTGTGCGATGGATTATTGGCGCAGACCAAATTCGTGATACACGCTTTTTTCCAAGAGTAAAATCGGAGGACTAAATAATGTCAAAATACGAAAATAGAGCGACAATGTCGCTATTGAATATGTGTAATGAGATGTTCAGAAAGAATATCGAAATTCGCCGCATCACAAAAACCTGTGCTTTACTTCTTATGTCGGGTCTTTCTTCACACGATATTCCCTCAAAAATTATCGATAAATGCCTTGCGTCTCAAAAAGACGACGGTGGATTTATTGGTAATACAGATACCTTATGGAACATTAAATTCTTGGAGTTCTATCCTCAATATGAGACGGAACGCAAGAGAGCAATAAAGTGGCTCGTGTCAGGTAATGGTGATGAAGAAGGATTTGGGAGAAGCAAGCGAGATATGCACCGAATCCCCGTAACAGGTCTTGCACTATATTTATTGCCGGAGATTGCAACGGAGAAAAACTTGGAATGGCTGGAGAAGACATGGAGTTCGGAGTTAAATTCTTTGACCTATAAAGCGGCATATTCGATTTTAGCATTTAACCAAAATAATTATAAACCTACGACAAATGATAAACTTATTCATGAGACGGTTACATGGTTATGCAAGCAGCAGGAAGTAAGTGGAGGGTTTGCTCCATGGCTCAATCATCCTGTTGGGGAAAATGTTTATTGTACAGCCGTTGCGTTGGTCGCTTTAATCAGTATGCAAGATGATGCTTACAGAGAAACCATTAAGCGAGGATATGAATATCTGTGCAGAACGCAATTGAAAAGCGGAATATGGGCATATCACGAAATTGAGGATGGTGCTTCATGGGGATTATTTGCATTGACTCAAGCCGAAAAATACTTGGAGGTATAGGCTATGAATGTTCTTGTAATTTATCCGAAGCCAGATAAAGCTAAGAAACCAAGATTTGGTTTTTCTTATGAAATGCTTTTGATCGCTACGATCTTGTCTAAATACCATCAAGTAGGTATTAAAGATTATTCATGTGAGACTTTTGATGAGCATGAACTTATAGAATATGTGCGTAGAGAAGATGTTGATATTGCTCTTGTTGAATGCGACTCTTATGCATTGAAGCGTTCCCAAAACATTTTACACGCCGCAGAAATCATTGATATGTTAAATCAATATACTCACACAATCGCTTACGGAAACTATTGCTATATCACCAAGAAAGATTTTGGCAATGCAAAGCAAACAGTAACCGATAACGAAATTAACAACATCATTGATTTCGTCAATCAGTATGAGAAAAACAGTACCATTCCTCATGTAGAGGCATATGATGAACTTCCGTATATCGACAGAAGTATGCTCTTGCCCATTCCATACTATAAGGACAACGAAAGGAACACTCTTTTGCAGACTTCTAAGGGGTGTGAAAACACTTGTATATTCTGCCAAAGAAAAGGTTGGCAACATTGTTATGTTACCCATTCAGACGAATATGTACTGGACGAGTTGAAGACCATTAAGGAAAACGGGTACAGAAATGTATGGATTACAGATGAAAATTTTACGTTTAATCTTTCCAGGGCGAAGAAATTACTAAGCAAAATCATGCAGGCAAATTTGCATGAAGACCTCCGATTCTTTATTAGTAGTTGGGCAAACATTGATGAAGAATTTTTGGACTTAGCGAAGAAATGTAATATACGAATTATCAGTTTCGGCATTGAAAGCGGAAACAGTGAAATACTGCAATTTTACAGAAAAAACATCAATATAAAGAAAGTGCCGAGCATTATTCAATATGCTAATTCTATCGGCATATTTACCGTGGGTAATTTTATTATAGGTGCTCCAATGGAAACCGAGGAAACAATCAACGAAACATTTTACCTTATCAGAAATTGTGAGTTTGACCAAGTCAATATAAAAAATCTTGATTATATGATAGGGTCTACTCTTTATGAGTCTCTTGATGATGAACAAAAAGTAAAAGACCATGTATTTGCTTGTTTTGAAAATGGACTAAATAGATTCAAGTTAGAAGACATAAAAAAGATAAAGGATACTTTCTTATCGGAGTATTACAAAGCTCATCGAACAGCCATTGAGCAAAAAATCAGACTTTATGGCACACCGTTTTAAGAAAAGGAGACAGCGGAAAATGAAACTATTGGGATGGCTGAAAAAGAAGAAAGCAAAAAAAGATGTGAAAGTGCAAACAGACAAAGATGATAGAGATGTTTGTCCGGAGTGTGGCGGAAAAGGTTACAGAATCAACGATAATCACTATTTATCAGATAATGATTACGAACGCCGATATTCGAGTTGTAGGAGGTGTAACGGTACAGGTCGCTACCACTCCGATATAGATAATTGTTAGGGATGTACTACATGAAAACTATGAAAGGACGAATTGTTGAAATCGAAAAATATCAAAGTCGAGCAACCTACATAAAACAAAGGATAAAGGGCTATGACCAATATAAATATGATAATTATCCCGGAGGAAATGGAACATATGTTACTGGTGGAGAATATCTTGGTACCGTATTGGAAGTGAAGGTTTTTATTTATGATATTAACTGCTGTAAAACTTTTGATGTTTATGATGATGTTCTAAGTTTAGCCGGGAAGAAAAAGATTTCATCTCAGCTGCTTGCAACCATAGAATCTCATAAGGGTGATAAAGTTGATGTTTATACCGATGACGGTAGAACTTTAATTTTGATGCGAGCATTCTATTAAAATGAAAATGACCAAGCCAAAGGCGATCAACCGTAAATAGTTGGTCGCTTTTGTTTTGCCCGTTTCCAATAATTCATTACATACCGTTGCCCGTCCTGGCAGTCGGTATTTTTATTAGAAGGAGGAATCGCCAATGAGCAGAAAAAAGAAGCCACAAACCTTGTCGGAGCTTTACGCCGCCAAGGAAGAAACCGAAAACGAATTGAGAAAAGCCAAGCAAAAGGAAAAGATTTTGCAGAACCAAATCTCCAAGCTGACACGAAACGCCAGAACTCACCGACTTTGCACGCGAGCCGGTATGTTGGAGAGCTTTCTGCCGAACCCCGAACTGCTGACGGATGATGAAGTGATGACAGTCATAAAGATTGCTTTTCATCAGCCTGCAATGAAGTCTGTTTTGGAAAAACTGGCAGCGGAGAGCGAAGCGAGAAAGACCCTTACGGAGTAAGGGCGCAACTATACACCGCCTATGACGGTGCGTTGCGTTCTCCGAAGGCTCCTATGCGGAGTGCAGATAATTTTCCGTTGCTACTGCTAACTCCAAATCATTACAGGGGAAGCTACACTTCCCCTGCGCTGACTTTATCAGCTACCCCTTTGTGGACTTGCCGCCTATGAACGATTGCAGAGCAATCATTCACAGACAGCAAGTTTTGTTTTGTCCAACTCCCACTATCCCGACCAAGAAAGGAGGTCATGCCTATGCCTTGTCCGCATTTTGATATTGCAGTTATCCAACGAAGCGAAGGACAATCTGCTGTTGCTGCCGCCGCATACCAAAGCGGCGAGAAGCTATACAGCCAATACGACAAGGAAACAAAAAGCTACGATGCCAAGGAAGGTATTACGCACACAGAAATCATGCTGCCACCCAACGCCCCCCGTGAGTATGCCGACCGCAATACTCTCTGGAACGCCGTTGAGGAAATCGAAAATCAATGGAACTCACAGCTTGCCCGAAGATTCCATCTTCCCCTTCCGAGAGAAATCCCAGAAGAACAATATGTGCAGCTCGTCCGAGAATACTGCAATGAATTTTTCGTTTCCAAAGGGATGATTGCCGATATTGCGATTCACGATCCGCATCCACCCGGTCACAATCCCCATGCTCATGTTCTGGTGACAATGCGAGCTATGGATGAAAAGGGGAAATGGCTTCCAAAGGCTCGCAAGGTTTATGACCTTGACGAGAACGGCGAGCGTATTCGTCTCCCCTCCGGCAACTGGAAAAGCCATAAGGAAAACACCGTGGACTGGAACGAACGCAAGTATGGAATGATATGGCGTATGGGCTGGCAGGACTTTCAGAATAAATATCTGGAAGCCGACAATCGCCCGGAGCGTGTTGATCTGCGCTCCTACGAAGCACAGGGCATTGACCTGATCCCAACTGTTCACATGGGTCCTGCCGTCACAGCAATGGAACGCCGAGGCATCCAAACAGACATCGGAAATCTTAACAGAGAAATCCGAAAGACCAACAGCATCATGCAGTCCATCAAGCAGATGATCCGAAATCTCCGTGACTGGCTCGTTGAGCTTAACGAGTGCCGCAAGGAAATGATTGCAGAGCAAGCCGAGCTTGAAGCGAATATGCTGCCGAAAGTGCTGATGAAATATTTGGACATCCGTAAGGCAGAACGAAGAGCTTACAAGAGCCGAGAAGCGCAGAACAGAGGTTGACCGCAAGTTTGCGAAGCTGTATGAGGACTGGTCGGACGGTCGTATCACGGAATACAACTTCAATATGATGTCTCAGAAATATCAGACAGAGCAGCAGGAGCTTACCGAGAAGATCGAAAGGCTGTCTGCTGAGCTTGAATCTGAAAAGCAAACAACTGTCGATGCGGAGACTTGGATTTCCCTTATCAAGCAGTACGCCAATCCCACCGAACTGACAGCGGAGCTTTTGAATACGCTGATTGAAAAGATCGTTATTCACGAAGCTACCAATGAGTGCGGTGTGCGAGAGCAGAATATTGACATCTACTACCGCTTTATCGGCAAAATCGAGTAAACAACTGAATATGAGTGCCTTTGCACGATGGCATTGGCACTCATACATAATCAATATCTTTAACTACGGAAAACGGGTCAATCTTTACCTGAAGTAAAACTCATAATGGAGCTTGCGGATTTATTTGAAATATCCGTTGATACTCTTTTAGGTTATGACAGACAGAGTGAAAATATTGAAAACAGGATTGAACGGATAAAACGATTTTTATTAGAAAAAGATTTTGTTGAAGCAGTGCTTGAAGCTGAAAAGACACTAAAGAAATATCCGAATAACTTTGATGTTGTCTACACAGCTGCAAAGGTATATATGCTGTGGTATTTTGATGCTAAAGATGAAAAATTATTATTAAAATCAAACGAGCTTTACCGTAGTGCAATTACACTTCTATACCAGAATAAAGACAGCAGCGTAAATGAAACAACCATTCTCAATTTAATCGGTCTTAACTATCTCAATGCAGGACAAGCAGAAAAGGGACTCGAAATATTAAAACAGAACAACATCTGTGATATAAATAGTGCTCGTATCGGTTTTACATATACATTACTGAAACAACCAGAAAATGCCAGAACATATCTCAATCATTCATATATGAATATTATTAACAATATACTACTCACAATGGGTGGAATGGTATTTATGTTTTCTCAGCAAAAGAATCCGCTTTGCATAGATGCTGCTTTATGGCTTTATAATTTTTTGGATAGCATAAAAAGCGATAAGAATAGCATTATTTTTATCGACAAAATAAAAGCTATTCTTTCTGCTGAAATTGCAGTAATGAAAGCAATGTTCGGTGATTATAATGAAGCAGAAGAATTCATAACCGATGCTTATAATCTCGCTGTTAAATTTGACTCCGCACCAATTTATACTACACAGGGCTTTAAATTTTTAATAGGTGATGACACAGTAGGTATTTCATTAGACAGTCTTGGTGAAACTGCTATAGACGCAATAGAAGAATTTGTTTTCGGAAATGCCGAGCAGTCTGAATCATTAGATTTTTTGAAAAAGAGATTTGAGGATCTAAAAAATGGCTGAACAGAAAAGGAAATCTAAGATGATACTTAAAATCATAATTGGATTTATAATTGTGCTGTGTTTTCTTTTGCTGGCTGCATTTATCAATCACAGAATTAAATTGAAAAGTGATAAATCACTACTTGAACCTATCGGTCAGCTTGTAGAGGTTGATGGTGAAAATATGTGTGTTTATACTGAGGGTGAAGGAGACATAACAATTGTATTTATGTCTGGCGGAGGAACTCCATCACCAATACTCGATTTTAAAGCTCTTTATACACAGCTTTCAGATGAATATAAAATTGCAGTTGTTGAAAAATTCGGTTACGGTTTCAGCGATGACAGCAACAGGAGCAGAGATATTGATAATATGCTTGAAGACACAAGAACCGCACTTTCAAAAGCAGATGTTCAGGCACCGTATGTTCTCTGCCCTCACTCGCTATCCGGGCTTGAAGCTGTATATTGGGCACAGAAATATCCTGACGAGGTTTCTGCAATTATCGGACTTGATATGGCAGCACCTGAATACTATACAGATTTAAAAATCAACACCGCCATTCTAAAGTTGAATCAGGTTCTTTGCGAAATGGGTTTGGTGAGACTGATTTCCGAAAGTGTAAATATTATGTATAAAAACTCAGAGCTTACGGAAAATGAACTGAGTATTATAAAAGCACTTTACAGCAGAAGATGCGTTTCGGAAGCTGTTGTAAACGAGGCAAAATCCTGTATTGAGAATGCAGAAATAATTACTGAAAAAGGTATGCCGAATGTTCCTGTTCTTATGTTTATTTCAAATGCTGAAGGTATAAATTACGATAAGGAAAGCTGGATAAAAACATCGTTAAACTACGCTGAAAATCTTAAAAATGGCAAGTATATACAGCTTGACTGTCCCCATTATGTACACAATGAAGAGCATATAAAAATAGCGGATGAGATAAAAGCTTTTTTAGGATCAGCAATTAAATAATCTTCTTGTCGATTTAAATGCAATTCCCATTACGCAGCTTGGTATCAGATTATTAATGTTTTGGAAATTTTAATGGCTATTAAGTTTTAGGTGTCCAAGTGTCCATAAATTTCTCGTAATAAATAAAAAAATCAGCTCGTCCAATAAATGGGCGAGCTGTATTCAATTATATCAAGAAATTGCGTAAATTAGCCATATGTTCAGCTTGCAGCTGATCAGTAACGTGTGCGTATAGGTCAAGACTTATCTGAATTGAACTGTGACCAAGTATACGGCTGAGTGTTTTTATATCCATACCGCTTTCAAGACTGCGGGTTGCAAAAGTATGCCTGATTCCGTGTACATTTATAACTCGGATATTATATCTCTTGAGCATAGCCTTAAATGAATTCTGAAAGTTTTTTGGATCAACAGGTTTACCGTTGCTGGATATAAATACAAGACCTGTATCAGTCCAGCCATTCTCTGTTATTAGGCGTTCCTGTTCTTCACGATGTAAGGAAAGTTTTTCAGCAATCTCAGGTAGCAGCGGTATAGTTCTGACTGAATAAGTTGTTTTAGGTGTTCCGAAAGTAAGTATTGTTTTTTTAGTGCTGTTTCTATCAGGATTCTGTATACGTGAAATTGTTTGCGTTATTTTGATATAGCTGTCACCGTTAAGATTGAGATTAACATTTTTCCAGGGGAGTCCAAGTAATTCTCCTACACGCAATCCTGTATAAAGATCAAGCAATACAGCCATACCAATACGCTCGTATGGGAGATGTTTCTGCAATTCGGTTTGTTCCTCAACAGTAAAGAATTTTCGTTCCTTCTTTACCATTTTTGGTGGGGTTACAAGGTCAGAAACATTTCGGTTCACGTATCCCATTTTATAGGCTTTATCAAGACCTGTATGTATCATCGTGTGGAGATTATGCATTGTTTTAGGACTTAAACCACCTGATCCGTCAAGCTTGCCGTTTCTATATTTCTCCTGATAAAATTTCTGCAACATTAATGGATTCAAGTCGCATAGCTTGACGTTTCCGATAGTGGGTTTTATATGCCTTTCTATGAATGTTTCGTAGTTGACTAAAGTTGTTGGTTTGAGTTCGCCACGACAGTACATATCAAACCATGTGCTGAGCCATTCATAAAGCGTGATTTTTGATGGTTCAGTATAGTCGTTGTATTTCACGTCATTTAAAAGTTTATTGACTTTTTCAGTAACGTCACGTTTGGTTTTTCCGGATACGTATTTGCGTTTTGGAACGCCGTTTTCGCAGTATAGTGTAACAGCACCTCTCCAACGACCATTTTTATCTTTATAGATACTGCCTTCGCTATTGCCTTTTTTACTCACTACCAAGCACCTCCGCAGCACGCATCATAGACACTTTCGCATTCATCAAATCTGATAGCCCTGAGTGTTTCATGGAGCAGGTTTGTATCGACAAGCATATCCTCAATTTCCATTGCTGAATAGCCGTAGTCCAAAAGTAATTCAACATCAGCACTATCTATGCCATAGCAACCACAATATGCAAGGAGCAATTCTTCATGTATCGGATAATAGTCAGCGGAATTGTACCAACCAAAATGGCTTGTAGCTGAGAGGTATTCAAACTCTGCTCTTGACACAATTCCGTTTTCGTCGATTTTAAGAATATCACCCTCAACGACTTCAACCTTTTCAGCATCAAACTTATGGAAGCCGATTTTCGTTAAGGCGTTCTTCATAATAGATTCCGTTGAGGCATAAATGTAAATTCCTAAAGCTTCAAAGTGGAGCAGGCACATAGGATTGCTACCTTTTATAATGTATAAGCTGTTGTGCTGATCGATAGCGGTGAATGTGAAATTGCCTTCAACGGTCTCTGCCATATACTTTAAGCTGTTGAAATCAAGCTTTCCCTGCTGTTCAATCAGCTGACATGCTACATAACTATCAGTTTCAATGTGACTTTCAGGCACTAAACCTTTCTTGCGTAAATCCTTATCGTTCCATAATACACCATTATGTGCGAAAGCAAATGTCGTATCTCCTGCCACGCAGGAGAACGGATGATTATTGTAGTTGTGTTTCTTGTCACCTTGTGTCGCCATTCGTGTATGTCCCATAATCACCTTTGTATTATCGGGAGCATTGAATCTGATAAGATGCGCTGCCCTTGGACGCTTATAAACAGTAACCTTGCCGTCCTTAATGTATGAAATACCGGCAGCATCTGTTCCACGTTCCTCGGCAGCGTTAGCTAATGCCTGTGTAAGTTTCTTCAAAATCTTGTGGGGGATAATTCCCTTGTAATCAAGCCAGCCAAATAATGCACACATATTACTTTCCCTCCTCGTATCTTATTTCGCCTGTTATGTCAGGTGGATTATCTTTTGATAATTCGTGAATGATGCTCTCAATTTTTGCCGCAAGACAAGTAGCCGCTATAATAGCGGCAAGCTTGATAAGCTCCTGCGTTAATGTGTTGGCAGGCATCTTTTCAGCCATTGCCATGAGATTAAATTTGTTCATCAAAATTCCTCCGTTTCTTCAACACTTTCGTTGATGTAAAGATTTCTTTCTTTAAGATACTGGATAAGTTCAGTATCTGTAATGTTTGACACAAATTCCGACCAAGACAGTTTCTGCAATCCTTCATCAGACATGGAAACAGCCACATTGCAAATCTCATTGACGAGTTGCAATGTGGCTATAAATGTATTCAGTTTAAGAGTTCCACGGAACAGGCGAAACTCTATTGTGTTGTAGTTGCAGAGATTGACAGCGGCATATCTACCGAAGTTGCCTTTCTTGGCTTTGTCCATAATGGCTTTGGGTGAATTCTCATATCCATAACGTGCAGCCCAACGATTTATGGTATATTCAGAACGACGGCTGAATTTAAGCAACTCATTCCAGTGATGTTCTACAAAGTAGAGAACACGGCTTATTACTTCATCCTGTTCCTCTCTTGATTCACCGAAGCAAATTCTGTTTACATGAATATGCAGTCCACAGGTACTTGTCTGGTGTGAGCGATAACCCAAAGATACAGCCTTTTTCATGATCTCAGCCCAGCAATAATTCTTGTGATAATCCAGTGTCATAGGGTGGCTGACAATCTCCATTCCGTCATCAAGTGAACCGTCTGATTTTATGTATATATGCTCATTATCCTCATTGCCAATATCGAGGATTTCTCTTGCATTATCGCTGTCCTTGCCTGCTCCGTCAATTTCAAGTTCAACGCCGAAATATCTTGAATTATCGCCATAAAATACTGGTTCAGGCTTGTAACCATATTCCTTAATTGCGCTGTTTTCGTTTGCTATATCGTGATAACATTCAGAGCAGTAATCTGAATTATTGTAGTGATATGCGTCATCAACGTGTACGAGTGCATCACAAGTTTCGCAGCGTGTGTAATAATTATCGTAGCAGTAACGGCAAAGATTCGTATATTCGTCACCGTAAGCGTCAGAGTCGAATATGGTCGCTCCGCATCTGTCACAAGTACAGCAATAGCGTTCTACGCAGTCAGAACAAACAACTTGTCCGTTGACCATTGAGTAGTCGTCATCTGTGATTTCATTTCCACAGTGTGAGCAAATTAATTTTTCTTCCATTTTGATTTCCTCCAAAATAACGTAAAATAGCCGCTCCCGAAGGAGCGGCATTGTCATTAAT
>JAFQHO010000071.1 GCA_017397925.1 Ruminococcus sp. | reverse complement strand
GCTGAAAAGGTTGAAGTCGTTGAGGGTGATATTCTTAAAATCGACGAAAACGGAATTGTGTCAAGAGCAGAATTTGAATACCTCACAGCTTCAAGTCGTTTTGGTTGGTACAATTCCGCTGACTATTACCCCATACATGAAGAACTGCTCCTTGCTTATTGCGGCTGTTATGGTGTGGATAGTTCAGATGTTGAATTGCTTCTTGACTATGGCTATACTCCCGATGAGGTTGAAGATATGCTTGTTGATACCAACCTGCTCCATGAAACACTCAGGGCTATTAGATTTGATGAATGTGAAAGTGTTTATGAGGGATACTGTTCAGCGTTCTGAAAAGTATACTTTATGACACAGCTGAAAAACATTAAAAAAACTGTTCCAAAAAGTGGTGTTTTGACTTTTGGGACGTTCCGAAAGTCGTCACCACATTTTAGGACAGATTGGAGGTCGTATGGATAATAGAATTTATGGTTACGCTCGTGTATCGAGCCGTGAGCAGAATGAGGACAGGCAGATTGAAGCTCTGACTAAATTCGGAGTTCTACAACAGAATATCATCATTGACAAAGCGTCAGGTAAAGATACTGAGCGTGAAGGCTATCAGTATCTGAAACGTCAAATCCTCCGCAGCGGTGATACTCTCGTTATCAAAGAGCTTGATAGGTTGAGTCGTAACAAAGCAGATATAAAGAGAGAATTGGAAGTATTCAAGGATATGGGTGTCAGAGTTAAGATACTGGATATCCCCACCACACTCACAGACTTCCCCCCTGAACAGATGTGGGTTATGGATATGATAAATTCTATCCTTATTGAAGTCCTCGGTTCAATCGCTGAGAATGAACGTAATAAAATCCGTGCTCGTCAGCGTGAGGGGATAGAGGCGGCTAAAAAGAAAAACGTCCGCTTCGGGCGACCGTCAAAACCTCTACCGGAGAATTGGCAGCAAGTGATGGCGGAAGTACGCAGCGGAAAGAAAAAGCCAGTCGAGGCAATGCGAGAGCTTGGCATATCTCGGTCACATTACTACAGGCTTTACAATAAAAATCAAAAGTAAATATAAGGCTTGCACCTTCGTGGGGCAGGCATATTATTAAAAAAGGTTTTTATAAAAAATCCGCACATCCACACACTTTAATACGGCTTAGGCTCTTTGTTTCTATCTGCCTCTTGTTTCAGTATCATAGCGATAAGGTTTTTAGCTAATGATTCGCAAGTTGCTTCAATTTCCTCGATGTTATCTATAATGCCGCTGTACTCAATCTCCAGCAGTTCTTTGTTATCATATTTATTCATCTCTGTGGCTATTATTTGAATTCTCTTCATAACATCTGCACGACAACGATCCATTGTAGTTTTGATAATCTCGTTTATTTGATCAATGTTTGTTAAGGCGTCTTTTTTGATTTGTCTTGTAAGATAGGTCTCTACTTGAGGTAGGTAGTTAGCAAATGACCAATCATGTATTTCTGTGTGCAATAATTGGAATCTAGTATTATAGAATTCACGTAGAAACGGCTCATAAGTGTATATTTCTTCACACTCATCTTCGGACAATTTCCCATAACAAAGTTTTTGCATTTTAATGAATAGCTCTATATACCTATATAATCCCTTTTCAGTTTTAGATAACATATCTACTATGTTTTCCTTGGTTGGAGGAGTAGATGTGATTACAGGAACGTGAGGATACTTTTGTTCGTAATACTTGCAGAGGAGACTTGTAAGCTCATCTCTGATATCTATTATATCCAATTCATCGTGTTGGAATTCATCGCTTGTTAATTCACGCTGATCATCAACTCTATTTTCCTTTATGCATAAATGCTTGTTACGTATATTATTATATTCTTCTGAAAGCTGTTTATTATCTAATAAATTGATTCGTCGTCGGCATATCATATCCTCTTTGAAATAGTAAAGATCATCACATATCTGATTTATGGCTCTGATAAGAGCTATTTTCAAATCTAATGGTTGTAATAATAAAGATGAGTTTAATTGCTTTAAATCGTATGAGCCATATATCATTGAAACAGAAATATCTCTTATTCGCTTTATAAACATTTTAAAGTAATTCGCAGCATGATCGTGATACTTAGTTGCTAGTATGATCAATGATTTGGAAAGCTCATTTCTGAATGCCTTTATCGATTCAAGAAATGTGAACCCATCATCTATATCAGTAAATTGCATAAGCACTCTATACTCATAATCTGACAGAAGTTCTTCATCAAGAGCAAATACGTATGAATCAATTATCCTATCAATATTACCAATCGTGACACCGGATTTCTTAGATTTATCATCGCGAAAAACATCTTCAAGTTCCAGCTTCAATAAAAGCAGCAAGAGCCCTTTAATTTCACATCGAAATATAATAGCATTATTCTTGGATTTTGATAGCCCATGGTATATCTTTCGTCCTTCAAAATAGTTATGTTCTATATCATTTATACGCTTTTTGACAGTTTGAGCTGAAAAGCCAAACAACTCCTTTCCATCTTTATTGTCAGAAACATCTTTAAACAAAAAATCAATAGTAGATTTCACAATATTCCTCCCATCAATTTAACGCAAAAAAGTTATACAATTTATATGTTTTAATTATTCAGCTTTTCTGAAATTTATTTTTCAATAGACTATAATGTTATTGACGAAGAAAATAAGCATTATTTTCGGAGTCGTGTAATTTGACAATATAACAAAAGGGCGGGCTATCCCGCCCGGAAAGGAGTTTTATGACAACTGAAACTATCCTTGATTGGATAAGCAAACAGCCTCCGATCCACATTTCAAATCACGAGCAGGAGGTGTGTATCCTGTACCAGGAGCTTATCGATAGGAAATCTATGGTATTCTGCAATGGCGTTCCCTACATTTGGACAGGCACGTATTTCCAATGTGTCGTGGATCAAGATATATCGATGATCTTGACAAATCTGATATGTGAGGTCGATCGTGTAGAGTTAAACCCATACACACCTAAAACTGTTTACCGGAAGCTTTGCGTTGATTCTCGACTTCAGGTCGATATCGAGGGTGAGGCCGAGAAAAACAGAATGTACATCAACATCCCTAATGGAATTTATGATATCGCAACGCAGCAGCTCATACCTCATGACGTAGAAAGAAAGTTTAACTATGACTCGATTTCGAATACATCGTGGGTGCAACTCTCGAGCAAGCACCTGCATTCAGAGACTTTGTTGAGAGTAGCTTGGGGCTTGAAAAGCTAAAGTTCCTTTTGGAAATCATTGGATACTGCTGCTCTTCTCTTGTCGGAGCTCGTGCCGCAATCGAGCTTATCGGACCTGGAAAACGCGGAAAATCAGTCATAACGTCCTTCTTGGAGAACGTTGTCGATGAAAGTCTGCGCTCAAGTTTATCCTTCAGCGATATCGGCAGACGAGAGTACGTCGTTAAGCTGGTTGGCAAAATCTTGAACGTATGTTCAGATAACGACGCAGCACCGATGAAGAATGAGAGCTTGTTCAAGAGAATCACTGCCTGTGAGACAATTATGGCACGGGATTTGTACAAATCAGCAGTGTCGCTCAGACCTACTGCTACACTAATCTTCGCATCCAACCACGATCTTTCATTTGCTCACCCTGATGATGAGCTGTGGGATCGTGTTATCCCGCTGGTCTTCTCTAAGGCTATTCCCGAAGAAAAGCGTGATCCCGAGCTGTTGAATAAGCTGGTCAGTGAGAAGAACGTGATTATGTCTATGGCACTCGATACGCTTCACGATTTGGTTGAGAACGGATACAAATTCGATCTCCCAGACGACAGCCAAGAGTATCTTGAACGCCGCATAGCTGAGCTTCACCCTGAGAGGGCTTTCCTTGAAAGGTACACAGCTCTGAATCCAAAGGGTGAAATATCATCGCGTAAGCTCTGGGAGGATTTCCAGCAATTCTGTGAAGATAACGTTATTAAGCCGCTTGGACAGAAAACATTTCTTGCACAGGTCGAAGCTTTCGATGATGGCATAAAGAAGGCAACTTTAGGTCCGGCGCACAAGCGCTACAACGGCTTCAAAGGTCTGTGCTACAAAAATGAAAAGGACTTTGAGAACGAAGGTAAGGAGGTGTGAATAAAATGAGCAGCGGCTCTGTCTTACGTAGTCCACCATAATGATATTGGCTATATAGTAATGAAGAAAACAACAAGATTAGGGTATATCATTACCTATCGATATTTTATAATGGAGGATGATAATAATGTCAATCGACGAAAGAAAGTCTTTACCTATACAGGTGAAGGTATCTCCCGAAGCTAAGGAGATAATAAGTCAGCACGCAAAAGCTGCTGATTTGAACATGAGTGAGTACATTCGCGTTGCTGCTATATCCGATGAGAAAGTTATATTTCTTAACGAAAGCGGTAGCATTGCGAAATCGCTTGCTGAGATTAATATCAACTTGGACCGTGCTCTGCGTGACCGCGAGATCATGACTGAGTTGGAGAGAGAACTTCTTGAGAAATTCGGAGATATATATAATATATTTTACGAAATTCTTGATAAGCTCTCGGACATAAACCACATCGAAGAAATTCTGGAGGTGTGATTATGTCAATATATAAGAGAATTAACGACTCGAAGAATAATAAGAATGCTTTTGAACGTATGATCGAATATGTAACAAAGAAGCCTTATACAGTTTGGGAAACGGATGTAGGAGCAATCGGATGCAGAAAGGAGACTGCATTGCAGGATATGACTGCTGTAAAGCAGTCCTTCCACAAAAACAGTGGTCGTCAGTACGATCATGCTGTACTCTCGATAACACCTGACTTTCCTACGCTGAAGGATTCGGATTACATGGAAATCGGCAGACGTATTGCCTCTCACTGCATAGGCCATCAGTGCGTTTACGCCCTTCACAAGGATACGCACAGAAGGCATCTGCACTTTGTATGGAACACTATCAGTTATAAAGACGGCAAACGTTTCAGCATGGGACCGCCTGGTCTCAATCAGGAGAAATTATATATTAACAAGGTGCTGGAGGAGTATGATCTTGATCCTATACGCTCAAGCCCGAATGAAATGGTAGACACGGGCTATCATGACATCAGATACCCTGCACAGTTCCTTGAAGTGTATAATGACACACCTGATGACAGAAATATGTTTCTGGTACCACCGCCACAGACAGAAGAAGATAATAACGACGATGATCTGAGCATGGCTGAGGCACGCTCGATCTGGTTCGCAAACTATGGAGGAAATTATATGTATAACAATTACGTTCCGGCAGAGATGCCGCAGACAGCACCTGCTGTAACGCAGACTGCAAGTATTACCGCAGGCAGCATCACAAGCGGTAACGGCTTGAATCTCGTGAATGTCAACAATATCAAGCTTGAAAGCATAAACGATTTGAGTAAGGCAACGACAGACTTAAATGACGCATTCAATAGTGCGGCACGTGCAGGAGCAACAGCACTTGCAACTATGCGCCGCAACGGTATTGACGAGGGAGTTACAGTTGCCGCTATAAACAATTTTACTGTTGGCGGTAGTGATGACAACAACGGTAATCCGTTCGGTATCATCGATATTCCCTACATGGGTTAATCTATATTTATTATACGCTAAATGACCGCTCTAGTCAATAGTACTGCTACAAAATCTAAGGAGGAAATTTAATGTTACCGGAAAGAAAAGCAGAGCTTGCTAAACAGCTTGTTGCAATCATTTTTGAACTTACATCAGCCGGAGAGGTGCCGTCTGATGTAATGCCTATACAGCAGCCCAAGAAACCTGTTGAGATGCTCACACTGAAGGAGAGCTTGGATATTATCCCCGGTTTATCCATGCATACCCTTAGACAGCTTGTGCTTCAGGGCAAGATAAAAAGTGTGAGATGTGGTGCGGGCGTTCGCGGAAAGATTCTCATAGCAAAGAATGATCTCTTAAGCTACTTCGAATCATGAAATAACCGAGATGGAAAAATATATGAAGTTTACGATGTATGAAAAAGCAAGCAATGATAAAAAATATATTGAAGACCCATACAGAGCAGTAAATTTCCCGATTGATGATGAAGGCTGTCCTGTTTGTCCGAACAATAAAAAGTTTC
>JAFQHO010000070.1 GCA_017397925.1 Ruminococcus sp. | reverse complement strand
GTCATCTCCGATAAATTCCTCACCGATAAGGAAAGCCTGGGCAAGTCCGTCAGGGCTTGGCTGAACGGCATATGAAAGGTTGATTCCCATACTGCTTCCGTCTCCTAAAAGCTCCTTGAAACGTGGTGTATCTGTAGGTGTTGAAATAATAAGAATATCCCGTATTCCTGCCAGCATAAGAGTTGACAGAGGATAAAAAATCATTGGCTTGTCATAGACGGGCAAAAGCTGTTTCGATGTTACTTTTGTCAGCGGATATAGTCTTGTGCCGGAGCCTCCGGCGAGGATAATTCCTTTCATTTCACAACCTCCTTGGAATTAATATCTCTTATTTTAATATAATATCACAAATTCTGTCAACTTCCTCAGCTGAAAGATCAGCGTAAAGCGGCAGAGTAAGCACACGGTCAGCAATATATGCTGCAACAGGAGTTTTCTCACTTCCTGCTGTGGGATATTCCTGATAGCATTCAAAGCTGTTTGTCAGAGGGAAGAAATACTTTCTTGCGATTATATTATCCTCAGCAAGCATAGCAAAAACATCATCTCTTGTGTATTTATAACCATCGAAAACAGCAGGAAAATAAGCATAATTTGATACAACGCCCTCCTGTTCAGAGCAGAGTTTTATACCCTCAACTCCGCAAAGACGTTTGCGGTACTGCTCAACAACAGCTTTACGCTTTGCAATTTCACCGTCAAGGTGACGAAGATTGCATATACCCATAGCTGCCTGAAACTCGTTCATTTTAGCATTTCCGCCTACATAGCGTACAGATTCGGGACCGCAGATACCGAAATTACGGATATCATTAAGCAGCTGAACAAGAGAATCATCTGCAAATGTTACTGCACCACCCTCAATAGTATTGAATACCTTTGTAGCGTGGAAGCTGAACATAGAAGCATAGCCGAAATTAGCAGCGCTTACTCCGTTTTTTACAACCCCGAAAGCGTGAGCTGCATCATATATAACTTTGAGATTATATTTCTTTGCAATTGCATCAATTGCCTCTGTATCGCAGATATTTCCATAAACGTGAACAGGAATGATTGCAACTGTCTTATCTGTAATAAGAGCCTCAATCTTTGTCACATCAATTGTATAATCCACATCATTAACATCACAGAAAACGGGTACAAGACCACTGCGTACAATTGCATGAGTAGTAGATGCAAAAGTAAATGGAGTTGTTATAATCTCGCTTCCCTGAGGGAAATCAAGTGCCTGAAGAATACCTTCAAGAGCAAGATGACCATTTGTATAAAGTGATACGTGGGGTACATCAAGATATTTTTCAAGGTCAGTCTGAAGCTGACGATGCTTGACTCCCATATTCGTAAGCCAGCGGCTGTCCCACAGTTCCTTTATTTCTTCACAGTACTCCTCATACGAAGGCATTGAGGAGCGGGTAACATTTATTCTTTCCATATAGACTCCTTTTCCTCATCAGGAAATCTCTATAAACCTCCCTCACAGCTGAATTTCTATGACAAATATTATTTGCTTCGTTGCCAAACCTTGCAACTGATATTTGTCATATACGAAATTCCGCTTGTGTTCCGTTTTTTAGAGACCCCCATTAGAGAACCACATAATTATTTTCAATAACTTTTTAAGATTCTGTTATTTTGATTTTCTTCTAAGCATTGACTTGGCAGTTGACAGTATATAGTTGAAACTCTCAATACGGAAAACAACTGACCCAAGCACATATATAATCACACCTAACGGTATCTGAATACAAAGTGTCACAACAGATGAAAAATCAAGCAATTTCAAAGCATAAACTGCTGCTCCCATTACAACAGAAAGGAAAATCTGCGGAAGCATATCCTTTATTTGTTCAAAATAGGAATATCCAAGAAGCTTCTTATTTGGAAATGAATTTATTATGCTTGAAAGCAGCGTGGATATAAGCAAACTATACGCCATTGCCATAACGCTGTGGAACATAGTAAGAAGCAGAAGAATAACACCTACAGCCTTTTTTAATATTTCAAGAACAAGAAAAAGGTCACTTCTTCCCATCGCCTTAATTGCATTGAGATTCGCTGTATGAATGGGATAGAAAGCGTAAGTTATGCAGAATATACGGAGAAAAGGTACACAAGGCAGCCATTCTTCACCTAAAATCAGGTCTATGACAGATTCAGCACATACTGCAAATCCCGCCATTATAGGCATCATTATATATGTTCCTGTTTTAATTGCGCGTCGTGTCATACGCTTAACCACAGATGGATCAGACTGTGCATCTGACATAGTCGGAAGAAGAACACTGTCAATAGCTGTATTGATATTTGAAATAATAAAATATGGATACTTTTTACCCTGATTATAAAAAGCAAGGTCGTCTTTGCTGTATTCCTTACCTATTACAAGCTGTCTTAAATCGTTATAGAGAGTATCAATTAAAGCTGAAACAAGCAGTTTCCAACCGAACTTGAACAAGCCTTTAAGCCTTTCAACAGAGAAAACCTTTTTAGGACGCCATTTTACAACAATCCACAAAAGCAAGGTACTTACTGTTATATTAAAAAGATTTTGCGCTATCAATGCCCATACGCCAAAACCGCTATATGCCATAACAATACCAACGACTGCAGCACCTAAGGTTCCGCCTACAGTTGCAATAAAGAAACGTTTGAAAAGCATATTACGAGAAACATATGCCTGCTGAACGTTTCGTACACTCGCTACAATAAGCATAAGACTCTGTACTCTCAGCAATATAGTCAATTCAGGCATCTCATAAAACCTTGCTATAAAAGGAGAAATTATGAACATAATTCCGTACAATGCAATACCTACTACAATATTGAAATAAAAAACGGTGGAAAAATCAGTATCGTCCGAATTTTTCTTTTGTATGAGTGCATTTCCCAATCCACTATCAACAAACACCTGCATAATTGTTGTAAATATTGTAATTATAGCTACAATACCATAAGGTCCAGTACCAAGTTTTCTTGCAAGCACAATCTGAACAATCAATGTAACAAGCTGTACACCACATCGCTCAAAAAGCCTCCATGCAAAATTAGTAACAACATTTTTGTTTGTACTCATTATGTCTTTTGTTTAAACCTCCGTATTTTTCTGTACATTCCTGTCAGTACCTTTTTTGCTTTAGGAAATTTACAAGCAAGAAAGATGTTAAACTTTTCTGTGAAGGAATACTCTTTCCATTCATCACTATTTTTGTATGTGCGTATTTTTTTCCAATCATTTTGAACAATAGCAAGGGTAAATTCTTCATGAGCTATACGTTTTTTTATAGTTTCATCATACTTGTAATTTGTTGCCTTATTCAGAGTTTCAAAAGCAGTAATAAATCTTTTCTTAAAGTTAACTCTGTAATCATTACTTTCCATTGAAACAGTCCAGGAACCACTTGCAAACCATCTGTATACACAGGTATTATCAGCAAGCATTCTGATTTTGCCAATAATTCCAGCGTTTATAAACAATGGAATATCACCTACAGAAAAAGCAGAAAACCACTCCGGAACAACAGTATATATTTCCTGTCTTACCATTATTGATACAGTTGGAAATATTCTTCCGTTTTTTTCAAGAATAATATCTTCAACAGGAATATCCATATCCTTTTCGATAATAAAATTGTTCTGCTCAATGTTATCTCTTAAATTCATCCAGGTACAAGCAGTAGCACACAACGTATACTCAGGATGACTTTCAAGAAAGTCCACCTGTTTCTGCAGCTTACATGGATCAGTCCAGTAATCATCACCCTCACAAAGAGTAACATATTTTCCTTTAACACGAGGAATCTGGAAATTCTTTTTTATGGAAACACGCTGAGAATACTGATTTTCAGTCTGATAAATAGGCTTAATAATATCAGGGTATTTTTCCTCATACTCTTTTATTATGTCCTGAGTACCATCTGTAGATGCATCATCGTGAATAAGAACTTCATACTTAAAGTTTGTCTTTTGATTGACAAACCCTTCAAGAGCGTCCCTTACGTATTTTGCATGATTAAAAGTCATACAGCAAATGCTGACCATAATTTCCGAATTCATTTTAGTTTACTCCTGTTTATATTTTACCAAGATATAGAGATTCCAATCTATGAATTTCCTTATTGATATCATAACTCTCAATATCACGGACACTATTACCCTTTATGGTATTATCAAGGATTGCATCTCGCCATTCACTATATCTTTTTTCAAGGCTCAAAGATATAATCTGATCTGTCTGAAAAGCTTCTTCCGGTATTTTGTCTGAAACAACGCATTTCAAACCTGCAACCTGTGCCTCTATCAAAACAATTCCCAATCCCTCAAATAACGATGGGAAAACAAAAACATCCATAGTTTTCAACAATTCCGGAATATCGGTTCTATTTGAAAGAATAGCATATTTACCGTCAAGACCGTAATCGTGAAGCTTTGCTTCTATAGGTGCCATATCACCTGCACCAATCATAAGTAAAAAGGCATCCTCTCTCTCCTTGGCAACCTCATTGAAAACCTCAACAAGAAACGGATGATTTTTCTGCTCCGCAAATCTTCCTATATGCCCCATAACAAAAGCATTTTCAGGAACACCTATTTCCTTTCTCTTTTCTTCCTTTGTTATGGCAACATTTTTAAAACGACTGAAATCTATACCATTATGAATAACAACAGAATTATCAACATTGAAAAGCTCATTCAACTCATTTTTCATATCATCGTGCAGAGCAATCAAACGCAGGTTATTATTCTTAATAAGATGTTCTGCCGCTATTTTTTCAGCAATATTATCTCCTGCAAAATAATGGGATACGATATTATGACATGTGTAAAACAACTTAACACCTTTAAGCTCATCTGATACAGTATCAAGATAACGAAGCTGAGCCAGATGTACGTGCATAATATCAGGTTTTTCTTCTTTGAGAAACCTTCTCATCAGAACAGGTATTCTGAATTTAAATGTCAGTTTATTCCATATCTTAGCCAATGTGCTGTTGCTTTTATTCAAAGAAACAATTCTGATATTATTATTTTCCAGATGCTTGAAATTAGCTGTACCCTTTATGGGATATCTTGTAAGTATAACAACTTCAAATTCATTTCTGTCAAGGAGAAGGGCATAATCTTTTACAAGGGTTTCTGCTCCTCCATCACCAATATCAGTAATAAACTGAACTATTTTCTTCATACAACAACTCCTGTCTGAAATACTGTTTCGTAAGGCACGATAAATGAATCCTTTAAAATATAAATATAAAACACCAGCATTACGGCATATATTCCAAATTTTAATATCTGACTACGACGCGAATTCTTAATAAGTAAATTTGGAATAAGAACAATAACAAAAATAAACATAAACTGAATAATTCTTGCGAAAACATCGTTACACATACCGATAATTTCAAGAAATACCGCAAAAATCAAAGCATGCAACATAAGACTTTCATACTTATTAAAATTAAGAGTAAAGTTGTTAAAAAGATAAATCAAGAAGCAAATACCCAGCATTATGATAATCATAACATTAAGTGAAAAATTCAAATCTGTATATATACTTCTTCCCATCATTACCAGCAAAGGAGTAATAACCAGCTTATAAACAAATGGAGCTGTCAGCATAAATGCTCCAAGCAAAATCATATATCTTTCAAAACTTTTCATTGTAGCTCTTACATTTCTGAAAAAGTACAGAATTATAAATACAGCTGCAGCTCTGTGAATTGTAAATGCAATAAAAAGCATCAGCCAGAACTTGAAATGCTTTTTTTCTATAAGAAAATGGAACGCCCACAGAAGAATGCACACTGCCAATGTCTGCCTTAATATGTAAAAAGAATAAGTAAACATATTAAATGCGATAAACAGCAAAAAACTGAAGGCAGGATCTTTTGAATACCTATATACAAATACTCCAAGACTTAACGTTACAAAAAAAGCATAAACCACAAGGAAAATCTGAAACGGGATATCAAAAAATGAGAACAACCAACTTATAAGTGTGTAACCGCTTTCAAAGGAGTAAGGCCACTTCAATTCTGCCGCGCTTAACAAATGTAATCGGCTTAGCAATTCAGGAAATGACAGCGTTGCAATGAATTCTCCGCCTTCAATATATGTAATTAAATCAACATAACCTACAGAAATACTTCTTAAAGAAAGAATAAGAAATAACTGTATACTGATTAAGGTTACAAGTTTTTTTTTATCTTTAATCAAAGCACCATAAAGTGCAATTGAAATGAAATTCAATATATATATCAGCATATATTCACCTTAAAGAATTGTAGTTATAGAACGAAAATACATAATTATAACTTTCTGCTCATTACTTTTATTGCTGTTTCAGGGATATAATCATTCACCTTATTGATACAATTCAGTTTCAGATCACATACTGACTGTGGATTCTGTGCTATAGAAAGAAGAATTTCTTCAAATTGCTTTGTATTTTCAAATTCATAACCGATTCCTGTTACACCCTCGTCCACAACATCAGCATAACTCTCCCATTTTGCTGATATTACAGGGATTCCTGCAGCATAAGCATCAATAATTGTTCCGGGGATACCCTCAGTAAAAAATCGAGTGGGAAAGAGAAGCAAAAAGTAATCCTTCAGAATTTCAACACTTTTATTAGCATCTACACAACCACAATAACGTATAAAGTCAGGAAACTGTTTTTTCAGATTATCGAACCATTCAACCTGGCCATCATCAACTTGTCCATAGATATCAAGCGAATAAGCAGTATATCCAAGCTCTGAATTGACTTTTTTCACCGCATTAACAGCATCCTCAATCCCCTTTTCACGCATTACACGAGAAAAAGTACACAACCTATAGGGAGTTTTTTCAGGATATACAAGCTCATTTTCAGAAAGAACGGTAAGTTTCTTGCAATTTGGCATTACGCAGACATTTTTGAAACCCATATTATCCAGGGCTTTTTTCATTGTATTTGTTTCAACATATATTCCATCAAACTTTTTCAGAGAATCAGCAAGGCTTTTTTTGTCTTTTAAAAAAACGGGCAGCCATCCGCCAATAACAGCGTAATGAAGTTTTCTGTTTTTGTAAAAGCTTCTGAAGGCAGCTAATAAAGGCGCATACACTCTCAAACCATTATGTGCGGGAAAAATAACAACATTTTTGCTTTTTCCCAAAGCCTTTAACACTTGAAAGGGAGCTTTAAGAAGTGTTTTCCAACCGCCGTGAGTATCTATTTTAAGCACCTGCTCATTTCCAAGCTGACGCTGCAGTTCTTCTGTAACAATTTTAGTTTTCACTGTCTGACCATTAAGAAGAAGTTTTCCCTCTCCGAAATGTCCCAATACGCTTACTTTAAACTGCACAAATACATCTCCTTACGTTAATAATTCTCCTTTAAATATAAAACAAATCCGCCTAATACACAAGAAGTCATACTTTACACCATACCATTTCAATTATATCACTACGACAAATAAAAGTCAATAGAAATTATTGTTTTTTAGATTATCTCATAAAAAACAGAATAAGAATTCCTCGTTTTAGTAACTTTCACAAATTGTACTGTTGAATTATGTGAAAACTAACAGATATTTAATTCAGCCGCCAGACTTTGCACAATATATGTCAGTAACTCATATAATAGAATATAAACTGTAAAAAAAACTTTAAATTTTTTCGCTACTCAAACCGCGATATACAGGGATTTTTTCAAATTCCAAAAAATTTTTCAAAAAAATTTCAAAAAAGGGGTTGACAAATCAAAAAAGGTATGCTATAATATATAAGTCGTCAGCGGTAAGAACGTTGACAACGGCAAACAGTGGGGGTTTAGCTCAGCTGGGAGAGCATCTGCCTTACAAGCAGAGGGTCACAGGTTCGAGCCCTGTAGTCCCCACCACTGGCCCGGTAGTTCAGTTGGTTAGAACGCTAGCCTGTCACGCTAGAGGTCGTGAGTTCGAGCCTCATCCGGGTCGCCATTGCGGATTTAGCTCATCTGGTAGAGCGCCACCTTGCCAAGGTGGAGGTAGCGAGTTCGAGCCTCGTAATCCGCTCCAATTACGGCGCTATAGCCAAGTGGTAAGGCGTGGGTCTGCAACACCCTGATCCCCAGTTCAAATCTGGGTGGCGCCTCTTTCAGAAAAGTCCGATAATTCGGACTTTTTTCTGTATAACAAGCAATAGTCTTACTGGGGTATGGCCAAGCGGTAAGGCAACAGACTTTGACTCTGTCATGCGTGGGTTCAAATCCCGCTACCCCAACCAAAACCTCCGATGTGAAAATATCGGAGGTTTTTTGTTGCAATCATTTGCGGAATGTGGTATAATATAGTCGGTCGGACAGAACATAAATAAAAATTTGTAAGTGTCACACACAATTCTCACGGTTCTTTTTGATATTGACTTATGGGGATTGATGTAGTATAATAAACAAGTAGAATATGCTGATTATATTCTGCTATTTTTATTAAACATAAGGAGAATAAAAATGAAAGAAACAAACTTTATTTCTATGAATCCTGAATGGATTCGTAAGCCACAGAATGTAACAGTCACAGAGGATAAAATAGAAGTTATCACAGAGAGTGGTACAGACCTCTGGCAGAGAACATACTATGGTTTTACAAATGATAACGCTCCTGTTTATCAGATTAAAACAGACGAAAAGTTCTTTTCTTTTATCGTAAAAACACAGTTTGAAAGCAGTCAGCGTTTTGACCAGTGCGGTGTTGCAATGTATCTCGACAGCGACAACTGGTTCAAGGCTTCCATTGAGTATGAAAACGAAAAGATACAGCGACTTGGCAGCGTTGTAACAAATAACGGCTATTCCGATTGGGCAACTACTGATATTTCTTCTGAAATCAAGAGCATGTGGTATCGTTTCAGCCGTCGTGGCAGTGATTTCTGCATTGAGTGTAGCGAGGACGGAAAGAATTTCAGACAGATAAGAATTTTCCATATGTTTAATGGTGCAGATACTATTACATTCGGAATTTACGCTTGCAGTCCGACAACCGGCTCATACAAGGCAACCTTTACCGATATGGTTGTTACAGAATGTCAGTGGGAATCAGACGCAGACTGGAAACAATAATTATAAGCACACAATCATCATTGTTAACTAAGAAACGATTAGAAAAAATTTTGATTTTATGAACAGTAAATTTCAAATTACCGAACTGAACATATTACATAGCCATTTTCTATGTCATCTATTTTGAGCAAGAGTGACAAAACCTCCGATGTGAATATATCGGAGGTTTTTTGTTGCAATCGTTTGCGGAATGTGGTATAATATAGTTGGTTAGACAGACCAAAAAATAAGAACTTATAGACAAAGTTGATTCATTATTCTAAGGAGGTAATTTCAATGACACGAGATGATTTTAAAGAAATATGGGGGATAAGTGATATTACAGTTTCTCCGCCAAATTCCACGAAATATGTTCATGCAGATGTAAATTATAAAGATGATTCATTATTCTTAAACTTTGATCTTTTTACAGAAGATAAGGTTTACGCTTATGGCTGTGATTTCTTTAAACAGCTCAAGAATAAGTTGCCCGAGTTGGATGATTTTGCAAGAAAAATAATAGTGGAACAGGATTTAAACTGGAACAATGTTGAATTAAAGTTATCAGAAGTAAGATTTCGTGCTCCATATCAAAATAATGAGGGATATTATCATGATTTTGCATTGGTATATTATGGTGGAGAAATCTACGATGATGATTGTTATGATGATGATGGTGAATTGGTTGATGATTCCTTTCCCAACTTGTTACAGATGTGTATTTGCTTTGATAAAAACTTTAATTTCAAAAAGAGTTTTAACGAAGAAGAAATGATAGATTAATTAAAATTCATATGTTTTTTTGTTTGTCGAAGAGACAAATTCCAATTTGGTTTATCCAACCAAACATAACCGCCCGACATTCACACATCGGGCGGTTGTTTTATTCTACAGGAAGCATAATTCTGAGCCTCTGCGCTTCATTGGCAGAGAAGCCGAATTTTTCATAAAAGGGAATCTTATCGGGCATAGCACAAAGCTCCACAAAAATTTCCGTACCGCTTATACCGTTGGATTTAATGAAGTCCAGCAGTTCATTTATAAGCCGCCTGCCTATCCCCTGCTTCTGATAATCGGGATGCACAACTACATCTTTAATATAATAGCATAGCCCCATATCGCCAATCATTCGAGCCATTGCAATTACATTTCCCCTATCATACACCGACACTCTGAACACACTATTCTCCATAGCAAGGCGCACCTGCTCCAAAGCAGGTGGAGTCCCCCACACGGATTTCCACAGATAAATAAATTCATCTGCTGTCAGTTCGTTGTGTTTTATTATAAACTTATCCATACTGCACCTTTCAATTTTGCAAAAAAGCTGCCAAAGGCAGCCCCTATGCAATAATAACGCATTAATGCAGAATTCTTAATTCATAATTCTGCATTTTTAATTCACTTGGTACGCCTGACTGGGATCGAACCAGCGCGCGTAGCGTCGGAGGCTACTGCTCTATCCACTGAGCTACAGGCGCATATAAGCATAAAACAATACCATATAATATTATATCAAAAACCCTTGAAATTTGCAAGAGTTTATGATATAATAATTGTAGAAAAAATTTTCTTTTACATTTTGATTTATGGGGGTGAATATTTGGATTACATTTATATAATAGTTGCACAAACAGGCACAAAACCGGCAAGACTTTTCAGATTTGTGACAAAAAAGCCATATAACCACGTTTCCCTCTCAGGCAGCGAGGACTTATCTGAAATGTACAGCTTTTGTCGGACATACCGACTTTTATTATTCCCTGCCACATTCAACAAAGAAGTAGTAGGCAAAGGCACATTGGGCCAGTTCGATTTTATACCCTGCGAGATATACCGAATTGCTGTTACACCTCAGCAAAAGGAAGAATACAACAGATTAATAAACCATTTTGCAGAAAACCGCAAGATATACTCGTATAATTATCTTGGACTTGTTCCGCTATACCTCAAAAAGAACTGGGCAAGAGACAAGAATTTCGTATGCTCACAGTTTGTGGCGTATACATTGGAAAGAGCAGGCATCCCTCTCGAAAAGCCCTTCTCTCTGTATACCCCCGATGATTTCCGCAAATTTCCCAACGCTGAGCTTTACTACGCAGGGGAGCTTAATTGTTTCCACGATGATATAACATCACAGCCCGAATTCCTTTTCCCACGCACTTTCAGCAGTACATAATAATCTGAATTCGGCGGGAGCAAGCATATAGGCGGCAAAATAAAAATCACTTTCAGGGGAAAAAACATCTGTATCCACAGGATATTCTCTGCCGACCAGACGAACAACGGTCTTATCCTTGTCCACAACGACTTCAGCAGCAGATATCTTCTCAGAATTCAGCTTATTATAGGAATTAGAGTAGGAATACAGAAACATCCAGATACCAACGGTCAGAATAAGGTACAACAGTACCAGTCTGACCGTAATTTTTTTGCCTTTCATTATTTTTTCATCTCCTCAAGAAGTCTGCAAAGTGAACGTCCGATAAGCTGCCCCGAATACTGCGCCTGTTCAAGGGTATTTCCGTGAGAACCGACCTCAATAAGCAGACTGCCCGTAGTCAGATCCTGATTATAATGGCGGTAATCGAATAGTATCGGCCTTGCAAGCCCGGGGTAATCCTCCTCAAACTGCCGCTGTAAAGCACTGGCAAAGTGAAAATTTTTCAGATAATCGGGCATACCAAGAGTACCGTCGTCGCACCCTGATATAATCATAATCTGAGCCGCTTCTTTTCCGTCTATTTCGATATACGGCTGAGCCGCATAGTCGTCCCCTGAAATAGCGTCACGATGGATATCAAGAACCACCTTTATTTCGGGATATTCTTCAAGAATGGGCATGATACTTTCCCTGCTTCTGCCATAGGAACCGTTATATGAGGGATAATCGTGTATTTCAGTAACATGAATAACGCCGATACCCTTGGCTTCAAGCTCCGCCTGTATAGCATTTCCCACCATAACCATATTTTTTGTCTCGTCCGTTGTACGATAGTTGAATTCAGCGTCCATATTCTCCCTTACAAACGGCTCAAAGCTTTCAGTTGTATGGGTATGATAGAGAAGCACCTGCGGCTCATCCGTATCAGAAATGGTAAAATCGGGTGCAGAGCGGCTTTCTCTCAGCAGTAAATCATTGGTAAGAGTAGATTTATTATTCACCTGACTGCCGCCGTCAAGATTAAAAAAAGCATTTCCGCTGTATCTGCCATAGGTTGTACGTACTACGCTTATCCCCTTTGACCAGTTTTCGGGATAAGGCTTTTCCCCAGGGTTATCCGCCGTCATATCAAGGGGACTTCTCAGCCTTATTTCGTCCTTGCTGACCTCAGCATATACACCATAGCCGTGAGAAAGCACAGTTTCACCTGAAAGCAAGTCCGATTCAGTAAGTTCAGCAGATACGCTTTCACGTATAACCGCTGCAGGCTGAGGCTTTTCATCAGAAAAGCACATAACATCCGCAGCCAGCTTCACTCCCCTGCCGCCATAAGCGGCAGTAACAGGCAGTGTCAGCAATACAGCCCATCGGATAACCCTGCCTATGCCCTTTCTTTTTCGCCTTTTCATTTTAAATCACCGTTCCTTTTCCATAAATATAATTGTCCCTTTATGGAATTATATTCAGCAGAAAGGATTTTTATAACAAAAGTATTATTCACCGACAACACAAATATAATAATAAAAAGGAGCGTGATACAATGACAACCGGAAAAAGATACATTAATTTACTGCGGAGTGTATATATAGCGGCAATAATATTCCTTGTTGGCGCAGCACTGATAATATGCAGCAAATCCCTGCTTACAAAGGCAGAAGAACCTGTCCCCCTGCCCGTAATAATGTACCACAGCATATATACCGATACTCCCTCTGAGTATGCAGTAACAGCGGAACAGGTAGAAGCTGACCTGCAATGGCTGAAAAACAACGGCTATCAGACGGTTACAGCTGAGCAGGTTATTGCATACACTCAGAACAGGGGCAAACTCCCTGAAAAAGCGGTTATGATAACATTGGACGACGGATTTTACAACAATTTATCAGTCCTCGTCCCCCTCCTTGAAAAATACGATATGACCGCAGTGGTGTCCACCGTAGGGCGATATATAGACAACGATGCCATAAAAGACCCACACAACCCGAAATATTCCTACCTTACGTGGACAGACATAGATGAGCTTGTAAGCTCAGGACGGATAGAAATAGGCAACCACACATATGATATGCACTCTCTGTATGACGGCAGAGTGGGATGCTCACGAAACAGCGGAGAAACAGAAGAAAGCTACAGAACAGCACTTTCAGCGGATATACAGCAATTACAGGAGGAATTCCGCGAAAATATCGGGTTTTACCCTGTTATATTCACCTATCCCTTTGGAAGCGTAAGCCGCGAAAGCCTGCCTGTAATACGTGACAGCGGCTTTTTGATGACATTAACCTGCCGCGAGCAGATGAATTATATCACAAGAGAGCCCGATTGTCTTTACGGCATCGGACGATATAACCGCAGCGGATTATACTCTACAGAGGAATATATGGCGAGGTTATTCAATGCGTAATGCGTAATTACCGCCCCTATAAAACGCCTGTTTCACGTCATTCCCTGTAGGGGCGAGCATTGCTCGCCCACAATTTCGGAACGAAATTCAACAAAATCACGGGCCGCCTTCGGCGATCCGCAATTATATTATTTTTCAACTGTTATTAACAGTTAAAATTTGCCGCAATCACAGCACAATAACGTTACAAATTTAATGTTTAACACAAAAATAAATAACAATAAATTATGTGTACTTTTTCACAAATTTCTCTGTTGGTGATTATCTAAAAAGTAGAAAATAAAAATTATTTTTCAATAATCAACCATTTTTGGTTGAAAAAAGGCCGATTTTTGCCCTATTATAGAGGGGTATGTTACACAGACAGAAAATCAGGACATAAAAAAGGCGGGAATAAATCCCACCTTTAAAGACAAAATTTTACAACTCCACAGGAGTTTCACCAAACTCAGGCTCAGATGATTCATCGCCGCCGTAGTAATCATCGTAACCGAAGAAATCCTCATCGCCATAATTGAAGAAATCATCATCATTAATAGCGTTGTCACTGTTTTCGCTATCCTCAGAATACTCAGAAGCCGCGGCAATACCTCCGTAAATAGTCATCCACTGGTCATAGAACTCAGCAAAGCTGTCATTTCCTGTCATTTTCCAGTACCAGTCGTACTCATCGTTGTTATACTTCTCCATTTCCTCAGGAATTTCCCCTGTTTTGCTGTACTCCTCATAATATTGCGGAGCAGTAGACATAACATCGGTAAGGCAAGTACTCAGTCCACCCAGGAAAATCTGAGAAAAAATTGTTATAACAAGGCACACAGAGGATATAGCAACACCTGCAATGGCAAACCCTTTACCGCCCCATTTTTTGACAAGGGATATAATACCCAGAATAAGGGAAATAATCATAGCAACATATCCGCAGCAGCAGCAGGTAACAAGGTTAATAATACTCAGCACGAAGCTTACAATCGCTGCCCAGACAGGCTTTTGACCCTCTGATATATTATAAAACTGATTATTGGGATTGCTGTAAGGCTCACCATTAGGTTGATTGTGGTTGAAATTATAATTCATATTATCGTTAAAATCTTCCATACTTCTTCTTTCCAGAGATTTATCTCTTTAATAGTCTGTCGCCCAGGTCCAGCTTCTTATTTCAAGCTCGTCCAGATTATAGGGCGTCCGCTGATAAACGCAGTAGTTAAGCCAGTTGGAGAACATCAGATTAGCTGTGCATCTCCAGGAGAATACAGGGGTATTCTCAGGGTTATCGTCGGGGAAGTAGTTATAGGGCAGCTGTATATCAATACCCTTGTCCACATCGCGGAAATACTCCGCCGCAATGGTATCGCGGTCGTATTCAGAATGTCCCGTAATGAAGTACTGTCTGCCGTTTTTGTTGGCTACAATATGAACTCCTGCCATTTCAGAGCTTGTGAGTATTTCAAGCTGTGATACCTTCTCAATATCCTCGCGGTGTATCTCAGTATTGCGGCTGTGAGGCACATAGAATATATCGTCAAAGCCTTTCAGCAGCTGACAATTAGACACCTCAGCCTTATGAGGGAATATACCGAACATTTTCTGCGGAAGGGCATATTTCGGCACGCCGAAGTGATAATAAAGCCCGGCTTGAGCCGCCCAGCATATGTGGAGAGTTGAAAATACGTGAGTTTTTGACCACTCAAAAATCTCCTTGATTTCCTCCCAATAGTCCACCTTTTCGAATTCAAGCAGCTCAACAGGCGCACCTGTGACAATCATACCGTCATAGCGGCGGTGCTTAATCTCCTCAAATGTCTTATAGAAGGCTTCAAGGTGGTGGCTTGACGTATTTTTAGATGTATGTGAAGCCATCTGCAGCAGGTCAATATCCACCTGTAAAGGGGTATTACTGAGAAGCCGCATAAGCTGACATTCTGTTTCAATTTTCTTAGGCATAATGTTAAGGATTATAACTTTAAGGGGACGGATGTCCTGATGCTCCGCCCTTTCCTTGGACATTACAAATATATTTTCTTCTACCAGCGTTTTGAACGCAGGAAGCTCCGATGATATTCTTATGGGCATATAATCCCTCCATTGTATCTGATTTACTTATTTTTCGGGGTTTCCCTTCTTGCAGTGCTGACAGCCATTCATAAAGCTGTTAAGGTCATCACAGACAACCTGCCCCTCTGCAAGAAATTTCAGCCTTATAAGGTTTTTTAATTTCCCATTTTCAGGCAGGCTGAATTCCATAGTTTCAATGCCTTTCAGCACGCTTTTAAACATAACTGAACGGACAAGACCATCACATAGCATAAGGTCGCCGCCGTCGTCGTAGTCGTAGACTATGGTTTTGTCGGCATCATAAGCATAAGCAATAAAGCCGATAGCCTTTCCGCCGTCCATAGCCTCGGTTATATGGGGAATATTCTCCCCTGCCGCCTCTATGATATGCTCATATCCTGCGGTATCAAACCTCTCCTGTATCTCCAGCATAGCGATTATTTCTCCTTGCCGATAGCTGTTCTCAATGCTCTCAGCTCATCAGCAGTAAGCTCGCGCCACGCGCCCGGTTTAAGCATACCAAGGCGGAGAGGGCCGATGCTTACACGGCGAAGTCTTGCAACTTCAAGACCCACAGCCTCGCACATCTTACGAATCTGACGGTTTCTGCCCTCGTGGATAGTTATAAGCATAACTACTCTGCCCTGCTGTTTTTCCTTTACAACAACATTTGCAGGCATCGTCTTTCTGCCGTCGATTTCAATTCCGCTTGAAAGCTGAACAAGCTGGTCATCGCTTATATCAGGGCGAACAGTAACGCGGTATGTCTTGGCAATATGACGGCTTGGGTGCATAATGCTGTTAGCAAACTCGCCGTCGTTTGTAAAGAGGAGAAGACCCTCGGAGTTTCTGTCAAGTCGTCCGATAGGGTACACACGCTCCTCAACATCTTCCAGCAAATCCATTACACAGCGGCGGTCAAGCTCATCTGACACCGTTGTAACGTAACCACGGGGCTTATTCATCATAATATAGACAAAATTTCTCTTACGGGGCATATAGATACGCTCACCGTCAATGGTGATAAGGTCGTGGAAACCGCATTTATCACCTAATTTTACAGGATGGCCGTTAAGCTTAACCCTGCCCTTGGAAATAAGCTCCTCTGCCTTTCGGCGCGAGCAGTAGCCGCTGTCGGCGATCATTTTCTGAATTCTTATTTTTTCCATTTACTAAATATATCCTTTACTTTCGTAATAAAATTTCCCGATTTTTCAATCTTTTCGGTTGACTTATACTCTGCGTCCTCCGCAGCATATAACGGAAGCCTTTGAAGCTCCCTGTCATTATCCGAAACAATCAGCTCTGCCGCCACATCTCCGGCATTTACAGGCGCATACACAAATGGCGGAGCAGCTACGGTATATGTGAAATCAGCTGTATCGCGGTTATATACCGTAAAATCGGCAATATCCTCTCCCACAGTAACAGACAGCTTTTCCCTGTCTGAGCCTGCAAGGTTAACATACATTTCACAAGGTATGCAAAGTTTCTGAGCTTTGACTCTTTTAAAGCTGTCCTCATACAGCTTTATATGGTCATTCCAGTCATCCGGAGCATTGAGAGTAACGCATATAAGCCGTTTTCCCTCACGCTCACAGGCGGAAACAAGGCATCTGCCCGCCTCGTCTGTAAAGCCCGTTTTAACGCCGTATACGCCGTCACACATTGTCAGCAGCTTATTAGTATTTTTCAGCCACCGCGTATAGGGCGGATTACCGTACTCCAGTTTCATTGAAGATGAGGAGCATATCTCTCTGAAAAGGTCATTTTTCAGCGCCTCAGCGGCAAGAATTGCCATATCCTCGGCGGAAGAGCCGTGTCCCTCGCCCTCCAATCCTGAGGGAGTGACAAAAAACGTCTTTGACAAGCCCATTTTCTGCGCCCTGTCGTTCATAAGCTCTGCAAAAGCCTCCAGACTGCCTGCTATTTTCACAGCAGCAGCGTTAGCGCCGTCATTTCCCGAAGGAAGCAGCATTCCGCAGGCAAGGGCATATTTTGTAACAATATCCCCCTCCTGCAAGCCCATAGATGAACCCTCGACTTTAATAGCATCGGAATTCACCGTAAACGGCTCGTATAAGTCACCGCTTTCAAGGCATATAAGCGCAGACATAATTTTGGTGGTACTTGCCATAGGGAGCTTTTCTCTGCTGTTTTTGGAGTAAATAATCTCCCCTGTATCGGCAGAAATAACCACCGCCGCCTTTGCAGATACCTCAATATTTTCAGCATAAGCCGCAGGTATATCCACAGTTAAAATACAACTCGCTGCGGCAATAAGAGCAAATATTTTCTTCATACAGACACCTCCACTGATTAATATGCGGAAATGTTCTGTTTTATGCGATAAATTTAGGAGTTCTCTTTAGTCGCTGATAGTTACATCGGCAGAATCTTCTGTTGACTCGCCGCCCTTTCTCTTTGCAAGGAATGCCTGTACCTTTTCAACAATTCCGGGAACAGCGTTAACAGCAGAGCTGATTGGGTCGCTGCCTGAATCCATACCGACCATTTTAACGGAGCCGTCCGGTGAGATTACGAGAAATCCCTCCGGCTTGATGCTTACACCAGCGCCTGCACCGCCGCCGAAAAGCTCCTTGTCATACTTTGAGGGAAGGTCTGAGCCGCCCGATGCAAAGCCGTAGGACACCTTTGAAACAGGTATTACTGTTGTACCGTCAGGAGTTGTAATAGGATCGCCGATAATTGCACTTGTATCAGCCATTTCCTTGATTTTGTCCAATGAGATGCCTAAAACCTCATTTATACTTCTTTTTTCTGCAGCCATAATTTATTACCTCGCTTTTTTTAATTGTCTTTTAGACGGGATTAATACTCTGAATATATATATTATCAGGAACTGAATTCCTGCAATAACCATTGTCATAAGACAAAGACTGATTTTCAGCGATACATCCCACTGGCTCTTTTTCTGCCCGAATAATGGGTTTATATCAACTGTTTTCAGCTTTACGTTGAATAATACACTGAGCCACGCTATTATATTGTACAGCCATCCGCTGATTTTTCCATAGTTCAGTGCACATTTATATGCGTCCTCGTTGGCTATAAAGAAATCAATATAAAGCTCGCTGATTTTAATTCCCTTGAATATTTTCAGTACGGGGCGGTCAGCCGCCTCCCATAATCCGAGAATAAATTCAAGCTTTGATTTCTTCTCCTCCTCATTATTTGAGGGCTTTTCAAGAGGCTCAGGCTTTTCAGGTTTCTGCGGTTGTTCGGGAGTATCCGATACCTCCTCAGCTTCAACTGTTTCAGTTTCGGGAGTATTCTCCGCAGTTTCAGCCGTTTCCTCCTGTATTTCAGGTTTATCAGATGATAATTCCTCCGTTTTCGGCTTATCCTGTTCAATATTTTCCGTCTTTGGCTTATCATCTTTCAGGTCGTCCTCTTTGGTGTCATCATCGCCATCACCTTTGGCAGCTGCCTTTTTCTTCCGCCATTCAAGGAGCTTATTCACAATTCCGCTGCCCTTTGAGTTAAACACAGGCAGAAATGCAAATTTTACGCTGTATGATACCTTTCCGCCGATATAGCCTCCGCTTACCGACACAGGCATTATAAGTATCAGCAGGATAATTCCCAACAGGGCAAGAATTATCCATAACAATATTTTGAGTACGATCATTTCACCGCCCCTTTACATAGATTTTCAGTTATCCAAATCAAATTCAAGCTGTTCCTTTTCCCTGAAATCGGACAAAGGCGGCAGCTCTGCAAGGGAAGCAAGCCCGAAACTCCGCAGAAATACGGGAGTTGTACGGTATACTATAGGCTTTCCCGGAACGTCAAGACGTCCTGCTTCCTCAATAAGGCCCTTTTCTGTAAGATTGTTCACTACAGATGAGCTGTCAACTCCTCTGACGTTTTCCACAAATCCTTTAGAAACAGGCTGATTGTATGCAATTATGGTCAATACCTCCATTGCTGCATTTGAAAGAGGTACATTCTTCTTTGTTTCAAGCACCTGTCGTATCTGAGGTGCATATTCCTCGCGGCTGCACATCTGATAGCTGCCTTCAAGTTTTTTTATAATAATTCCGCTGTTGTAGTCCTCATATCTCTCATTAATAAGCCTTATAAGAGAGGGCAGAGTTCCCACGTCAACGGCAACCGCCTCTGCAAGACGATAAAGCTCTACAGGCTCGCCGCTTGCAAAGAGTACAGCCTCTATTGCTCCGAGTTTCTCTTTGATTTCCAACGCTTACGCCCCTCTCTGTTCTTATCTCCCTTGAAATAAACAAGGGTATTGTCCTCGCTTATGCTTATTCTGCCAAAACGTGTAAGCTCCAGCACTGCAAGGAATGTAGCGACACGCTCCGACCTGTCTGTAACACCTGCATAAAGCTTGTCCATTGCACACTCTCCTGTGGAATAAAGCTCACGGAGAATGTGGACAACCTTTGTCAGTACGGGAACAATACGACGCTTTACAACAGAATTTATCTTGCTTTCGATGTTTATACGCTTATTTTCCGGTTTTATCTTCTTCATAGATATACCCTTGTAAGCATTTACAAGCATCTGCGGTTCGTGTACAAGAGTATAAGTCATATCAGCTTCAATTTCCATAGGCTGACGGACGAATACATCACTTCCTATGTTCATCTTTGCCAATGCTGCCGCTGCAATCTTACAAAGTGACAGCTCTATAAGCTCGCCCTCCAGCTCCTTTTTCAGCTGTTCAGCTTCCTCAGGCTTTGGGAGAAGTGCCGCTGTCTTGATGTATATGAGCCTTGCCGCCATTTCAAGGAATTCACCTGCAAGCTCTAAATTCATCATATGGGCTTCTTCTATGAAAAGAAGATACTGCTCCAAGAGCTTTGAAATCTCAATATCATAGATATTCAGTTTATGCTTTGTAATTAGGGCAAGAAGGACATCAAGAGGACCTTCAAAATTTTCGAGTTTATACGTTATTACTGCCATATTATTGTATAAAAAGCGTCCAGAATGTAGTCAGGCTGAGAAGCCAGTCAAATATATTGATAATCCAGCCGATAGGGTCAATAAGTCCGTTTGTAAGTCTGCCTATGAGAATAAGTCCCATAAACACATAGAAGGAATACTGGTCAATTGCTCTCTGATTTTTGTGATACCAAGCCGCAAATTTATTGCCTGTAAGGTAGTAAAGCAGGATAAAACCGTCCATTCCCGGTAAGGGAAGAAGATGAAGCACGCCAATACTTACGCTTATACCGGAAAGCATTGAGAAAATAAACGCTATTGCCCATACTGTAATGTTTTCATAGCCCAAAAATGCAAAAAGAGCAGCGGAGATATTGCGGCATACAATTGACATAAGGAAAAGGGAAAGCGGACCTGTAAGAGCCACAAGAATTATCCCCTTTTTGGTGTTTTTCATGCGAAGATAATTTATAGGCATTGGCTTTGACCAACCGAAGCCTATGAGCATAATCAAAAGAGAGCCAAGCAAATCAAGGTGTGCCATAGGGTTAAGGGTTATACGTCCCGACTGTTCAGCGGTGTTATCTCCCTGTTTCTTTGCAACCAAACCCTTTGCACAGTTCATAACAGGAAGAACAAGCAGAAGCATCAAAGCTCTTGATAAATATTTAATAATCAATTCAAGTGAATAATCCATATCAAAAACCTCACATAATAATACTTAATATTATTATACTACAAAATGAGGAATATTTCAAGTACTACACAAAAATTTCATAATTCTGCGGTTCCCTGCAAAAAATAAAGGACAGTCCGCAGACTGCCCTAAATTCTCTTAATGTAATTAAGCTCTTTCAACCTTACCAGAACGCAGGCATCTTGAGCAAGCGTAGATATGACAAGGAGTACCCTTGACGATAGCCTTAACGCGCTTTACATTAGGCTTCCATGTTCTGTTTGTGCGTCTGTGAGAGTGAGAAACCTTGATTCCGAATGTTACTCCCTTTCCGCAAATACTGCACTTTGCCATCAGGCTGCACCTCCTTACCTTAAATCATAGCTTTTATACAAGCAAAATAAGCTTCTAAAATAGCAACATTAATATTATAGCACATACATCACAAAATTGCAAGTGTTTTTTTAAAAAAATACAAAAAAAATTTTTTTAACTGATTATTTTGCGAAAAATTCAAATAGATAACAATCCCCTCCGCCCAGTGCGAAAGGGATTGCTAAGGAGTTCATAGGGTATAACATACCCTCAGGAATTATATCACTTGATGTTTTCTGCAAGTCCGGGAAGGTTCTGTGCCTTTACATCCTTAGCCACAAGACCTGCTACGATGTTTGCACCCTTTTCGCAGAAGTGTGTGCCGTCTGTTGAGCCGGAAACTGCGCCCATAAGATGATATCCCTTTGCTGTATCATATCCTACTGAATTATAATGGCTTACCATAATTGAGTTAAGATCAATACAAGGAACGTCATACTTAGCTGAAAGCTTCTTGCAAGCGTCGCAATATGTTGTGTAGCTGTTTACGAATTTACCGCCTGAATATGCCTTCATTCCGATAACTGTTGTTACAAGTATGGGAGTTGCGCCCTTTGCCTTCGCTGTCTTGATAAACTCTGTCATATACCATTCGTAAGTTCCCTTGGAAGGATTGTCGATATTTCCGCCGATAGGTGCGTATCTGTCAGCATTTGCCTTTCCTGCGTCATTGATCGCAAACTGGATCATTACGTAGTCGCCTTCCTTGAGGCTGTTAACGATTGTATCCCATCTGCCCTCGTCGTAGAACTTCTTTGTAGAACGTCCTGCAAGTGCCTGATTTGATACTGATACATTATCGTTGAAATAGCTCTGGAGATAATATCCCCAACCCTGCTGAGGTGCATATGATGCCTTATAGCTCTGAACTGTGGAGTCACCTGCAATGAAAATTGTAGGCTTGGAGCTTACAACAGGCTTCTGCTCGTCTGCTGGGTCATAAACCTCTGCATAAGGCTCATCTGTAAGAGTCAGTCTGATATAGTCAAGGTTAGGACCGCCCTCGGCTGTAGCAGATACAAACTGAATTGTGTTCTTTCCTGCGTTGAGAGGGAGTACTATTCCGAATTCTGTCCATTCTGTCCAAGCTGTTGTGCTTGTAAAGGACTGCATCCAGTAATTGTTCTTATCGCCGTTTACATATACCTTCATCTTACGGTCATTGGCAGAACCGTTAGCAAAGCGGATATGAGTATGATAGTTGCCCTTTTCGGGAACATTTACTGTAAATGTGATTTCACTGTCAAGCTCGTTATTAAGGTTTACGTATCCTTCAGCCTTTGTAAAGCCCTCGTTTGTTGTTTCTGTAACGCCCATTGTCCAAGTCTGGTCAACGGCAAAATATCGTGAATCTGTAGTAGTTGTGGTAGTTGGTGTAGTTGTTACAGGAGGCTTGTATTCGGGAAGCGTCTCAAGTCCTGCAAGCACCTTCTGAATGAATATAGCGTCATCTGCTGTAACACCGCTGCCTGTAACATCCGCATTCTTTTTTCCCTGTACTGAAAGATTATACTTATCCTGATTTCCAAGATACTGGAAAATAGCAGCTGCGTCAGCCATTGTTACACCGCCGTCACAGTTAGCGTCACCATAGTATACGTAATCCTGTGCAGGTGGCTCAGTTGCGGGAGGATTTGTCACAGGAGGCTCTGTAGCAGGAGGATTTGTTGTAGGAGCTTCTGTAATTACTGCCTTTTCAATTATCCAGTCCTGACAATTTGCGCCATTTACTTCCCACTGCTGAACGTTTGCGCCTGCATTTGTGTAAGCACTTTCAACCTCAACTGCTGATGCGTCATTGGTAATTCGTGTAAGGATTTTATAGGAACCATCTCTGTTCTTTGCGAATTTGAACTGCTGGTTGTTGTTTCCGTTGAAATTGTAAATAGAAACATTCTGACCGTTTGTTGCCTTATTTCCTGCAACATCGAGAGCGAGAGTATCAGAAAGTGCGGAATAGATGTAGTAATATCCGTCACCTGCGGAATCAAGTTTCCATACATTGTGTGCAGCGTTGCCGTCCTTGCCCCACTGCTGTACGTTTGCACCGCTTTCAGCCTTAGCGTCAGCAACTTCCATATAAAGTCCGCTGTTTACGTTTTTGAATGAATATGTTACACTTTCGTCAAATACCTCAGCTGTAAGCGAGCTTTCAGGAGGAGTTGTTGTGGGAGGTGTTGTTGTGCCGCCTGCTGCCTTGAAATCGTGGAGCTTTGCAACAAGCTCTGCAAGCTTCTTTGCACCCTTCATGCTCTGGTGGAGATCATCGGCTGTACCGTCATTCTTTGTAGCATAGTACTCAGCCATACCGTTATAGCCAATACCTGCGCCGAAATCCTGCCAAGCTTTGAAGAGATTCATAACCTCTACGCCCTGTTCTTTACCAACCTGAGCCATTTCACCTGCGAACCAACGGCTGCTAAGGAGAGGATTTTTCTGTAAATCTCCGCGACGTCCCTGCTGTTTTACAAGGATAACCTCTACGCCCTTTGACTTTGCAGTTTTAACCATATCGGTAATATATGTTGCATATTCAGCACCGTCATAATACTTTGAATCGTTGATACCGATAGCAATAAGGTAAACGTCACCTTTTTTACCGTATTTCTCAACAGGCTTGAACTGTCCTGCATCTATAAATCCCTTTGCATACTGTCCTGACGCTGCAAGATTTCTTACCTGCCAGTAGTCGGTATCAATATTATCGCCAAGGAACTGTCCCCAGCCGTGCTGAGATGCAGCAGATACATTGTAATAGCTCGCAACAGTAGAGTCACCGCAGATCCATATTGTAGGATCAGTTTCTCCTGTTGTGTTGATTTGTGTTACTTCGATAGCAGAGATTGAGAAAGCTGTTCCAGACTTTCCTGCAGTTGCCTGAACTTCAAGACTGCCGTCTGTTACCGGTATCTGTATTGTTTCAACAGCGTTGTTGCCTGTAAGGTTGATCATCTGAGGAATACCCTCAATATTAATTGTTGTACGCGAAACGTTTCCTGTTACAACCTTTACTTCATATGTACCCTTTGGCAGATCCACCTTGAATACGTTGCTTGAAGCTGTGTTGTTGAACTGTACAGCATCAGCATAAGCTCCTGAACCTTTTGCTGCAACATTTGATACATTGCCTGTACTTGTAAATCCGTAGCCCTTTGAGGCACTGTAGGCATCCTTTGCTGATACGCCGGTATAGCCGCTTGCTGCACCAGAACCGCCAAGGTCAAATTTCCAGTTACCTCCTGCTGCCTGTGCAGTTACAGAATTCTGTGGTGAAATTCCGATACCTGCAAAAGCAGAAAGCGAAAGGGCTGCTGAGGTGAGCCCGCTTATGAGCTTTTTCATCTTCATAATAATCAATTCCTTTCATAAATAAAATCCCAAATATGTTATACCGCACAGAGAACAGTGTTAACATAGACGAATTCTGTGCAAATACGCTATGTATTCCATTGATTTAATTATATCATATCCTCTTCACAAAGTCAACGAATTAATTATGTACTTTTCTATCAATTTTTTGATACTTTTTCACCAAATATCATTAGGCAAAAAAATATATGCATAATAATCCTTTATTCAAAAGATTATTATGCATAACAATTACATTTTTGATATTTTAAGTTGAATATAACTAAATACCAACTTTGAAATCAAGCAAAATCACTATATTTTCATTTGCCTTTTTCTTAAACTATCAATCTATTTCAGAATGCAATTTCAGAAATATGATAAATCTGAATATCTGCTACCCTGCATTTTTGATATTTTTGAATATTTCCGAAGTTCACCACTGAATAATTGTTACAGCCTGACTTCCCATTTCCTTGAAGCGTTTCTCAACATCGCTTCTTTTATATGGAGTATACGCCTTGTTCTGGGGGTCGTGGATATAATAATATTCATCGTCGTATCCTACAAGAACCATACAATGCTCGTTGGAAAGCCACTTGAATTCCTCGCCGGTTTCTTCGATTATCCACATAGATTCTTCCTTCTCCTCCAGAGGTTTCATATCTATGCTTGCCCATATTATCACAGGCTGATCAAAGTCGATATACTGGGAGCAAATATCTTTCAGCGTCATACCTTCAAGGGAATAAACATCGAAAAATTCATCTTCAAGAATCTTTTTAAGACATTTCGTCACAACACCTGAATAACATCCATATCCCGTTGTCTTCGTCGGATCACCCACAAACACCTTGTTCGGGTCACCACCATAAAGCTTACCGCCCTTACGCTCAACAGGTACAGATTTTATATAACCTTCTTCAATAAGCTGCATAGGCTCAATTTCCAAGCCGTAATAAGACAGCAGCATTGACGTGCTGACAAGCTCACAGCCTGTAGGATAATCCTCCTGTGACTTATACGGCACTTTTATACATCCTGCCGTTTTGTAATCAGGTTTCTTTTCCTTTGACGGTTTTTCAGTTGTTGCAGCAGGCTCGTTTTTTTCAGTCTTTTCAGACTCCATGGGATTTTCTGTAATTTTCTCAGTTGGAGTTTCCGTTTGTTCCTCCACTGTATCAGAAATTATTTCATCAGAATAATCATCCGACTCCGATATGTCAGTATGACTGAAATAATCGTGATAATCAGAATATCCGTCAAATCCTTCAAATTCAATCTCTGAAAAATCCACGTAGACAGCCTCAGTAGCTTCTGTAGGAGCCGCTGTCGCTTCTTCAAAAGGAGGCGGGTCAAGACCTATTCCGTCCCTGTAGTTTTCACAGGAACTGAATGCCGCCGCTGTAACAACAACGGCCAATATCAATATTTTTTTCATAGCTTACACCGTTTTACGGCATATCGCCGTTTTATCCGAGAACGATTTTTCTGAGTATGTCAGCCTTATCTGTTTTCTCCCAGGCAACGCCTAAATCCTCTCTGCCCATATGTCCATAAGCCGCAAGCTGACGATACTGAGGCTTTTTAAGCTCAAGCATATTTACAATAGCAGAAGGTCTGAGGTCAAATGTCTGAGAAACAGCCTCGGAAATAGCTGCCTCGTCAGCCTTACCTGTGCCGAATGTATCAACGAGAATTGAGATAGGCTTTGCAACGCCGATAGCGTATGAAAGCTGAATCTCGCACTTGTCAGCAAGTCCTGCTGCAACTACGTTTTTAGCGATATAGCGTGCCGCATAAGCCGCAGAACGGTCAACCTTAGAAGGATCCTTTCCGCTGAATGCACCGCCGCCGTGACGGGAATATCCGCCGTATGTATCAACAATGATCTTACGTCCTGTAAGTCCGCTGTCGCCCTGTGGACCGCCTACAACAAAACGTCCTGTGGGGTTAATGAAAATCTTTGTATTCTCGTCCATAAGCTCAGCAGGAATTACTGTACGGATTACATATTCCTCAATATCGCGGCGAAGCTGGTCAAGGGAAATATCTGCTGAATGCTGTGAAGATACAACAACAGCGTCAACTCTTACAGCCTTGTCATCGTGATACTCAATAGTTACCTGTGACTTTCCATCGGGACGGAGATAACGGAGAGTGCCGTCCTTGCGCACCTCAGTAAGCTTCAATGAAAGCTTGTGTGCAAGGGAAATAGGCAGAGGCATAAGCTCAGGAGTTTCATTGCAGGCATAGCCGAACATAATTCCCTGATCTCCCGCACCATTAGAAAGACCGTCATTTTCGCCGTTTTCCTCACGGTACTCGTAAGCCTCGTTTACACCCATAGCAATGTCAGGGGACTGCTCGTCAATTGTTGTAAGAACTGAACAAGTGTGACAATCAAAGCCGTATTTTGCTCTGTCATAGCCGATTTCCTTGACAACTTCTCTTGCAATCTTAGGAATATCCACCTTAGCCTTTGTGGTGATTTCGCCCATACACATAATCATACCTGTTGTAACAACAGTTTCGCAAGCTACACGGGAATTCTCGTCCTGTTCAAGCATTGCGTCAAGAACAGCGTCTGAAATCTGGTCGCAGATTTTATCGGGATGTCCCTCAGTTACTGACTCCGATGTGAAAAATACTTTTTTCATTGATTTAACCTCCATAAATTTCAAATTCCGAGATGAAAAAAGCGTCCTCAATGGGACGCTCTGAATTGAACTTATTCACAGCTCCTCATCTTCCGGATATACCGCAGGATTTGGCACCGTTGCCGATACATGGCAGGTTGCCGGGCTTCACAGGACCTGTTTCCTCAGCCACTCTTGATAAGGTACTGATTTATTATACTATATTTGTCGAGGTTTGTCAATAGCGGGAGGGAAAATTTTTTGCCTATGGTTGAAATGAAATTATGTGCTAAAATGCGGTCAGGGTTGCTGACCGCAGAAATTAAAATTAGTTATATAATCCACAACCAACTAAAACAATTCAAAAACTAATTATAAAACTCGTTTTCATAATCGCTAATTGCTTCTATAACTTCCGCATTATTTGAACATTTAGCTTGTGTAATTGCCCAATTTAGCATTTCATCAGAAATGATTTTTGACAGTTCCATAAATCTTCGGCTCTCCCATTCATCATTAAAATCAATACAAACACTTGCTAAATCATAAACATAATTTAACAATAATTTGCTATCAATTGCAGTTAAAAAATTTCTGGAAATAGTAATAAGCAAATGATTTGTAGCCCAACATGCATATTCTAAAAGAAGTTTGATCAACGCTTCAATTTTATCAGAATCCAAAGAATATATATCACTAATATTATTATATATATCCTTTCCTGCAATTCCATTCATTTCCTCTGATATTTGCAACTCATATGAATGCATTATTTTTTCACCTCTTATTTCTTTAATGTTTTTATCCACGTTTTAGCTTTTCCGCATCCTATAAGCTGATCGTGATGACTAAAACATATTAAATATGATAAAATTTCATCAAAGACATAGAATTCAAAGGAAGATGTTTCTTCGAGTAATATTTTCAAATCTTTTCCCGAATGCACTTCTACAATAAACCATTTTTTAAATTCCTCAAACATCAATAAACAATGATTTTCGCCAACAAAGCTATCAATATAACTCCAACCGTCACTATCATTAATAAACTCTGCATCTGCCATATCTTCCCATAGAAATGAGGTCTTTAAATTTTTGATAATATATTTTTCATAAATCAATTCAATTTTCTTCTCAACCTCAATAGGAGATAAAACCGACACCGTTAAATTCTTTCCTTCAGCTACTGATAACACTTCATCTAATGTTGTATCCATAATTTCCTCCACTACAATACATCCTCTGCCTCAAAGTTATATACCATGATTGGCAATTCAAGAAATTAATATCTGATTGATTCTGTTGCATTAAATTAATAAATATTATAACATATTGCATTTTTAATTGCAAGTGTTTTTATGCGTAAAATGCAGTAGGGCAATAAATCTAACAGGACTTCCTGATTTTGTTGTTAATGGTACGTTTACACAGTTGTCAAAAAACCTGAATTTCGTACCGAAATTACAGACTGCCAAGGCAGCTCCTACACAAAATCACGATATATAGCTAATTCGTAGGGGCACGGCGAGCCGTGTCCGTTATACAAAACACCTTTTCTGCAGACTGTACGGTCAGGGCTACTGATCGTAGAACCATTAAAAACGCTTGACATTAGTGTTTATTTTTCCGGAACATATACCTTTATAGCTTCATTATCGCCATCTTTAAAGACATAAATTTTTCCGCATTTGGGACATTTCCACACTTCATATTTAGGAGCAGGAATTTTCCATGTTTCAATAGTATCAAATTTTAAGATTTCGTCCCATTCTTCACCTGTGTAAACAAAAAGTTCAACATCATTAGGAACAGTCGAATTTGAGAGCAACTCTCCACATGAACAAGTCATTCTAGCCATATTATTTTACTCCATAGAAATGCTTTTATTTCTGAACTTCTCCAGCCGTATCAGCTGTTCATTATCGGGCTCTGTAACTCCGTTTTTGTAGTCATAGCCGAATTTGCGGTAAAACTCAACAGCTGTTATAGAAGCAGGTATCTCAATTCGCTTAGAACGGAGGAAATACTCGTCATTTTCCACCGCATTTATAAGCTGTCTGCCGATACCTTTTTCCTGATAATCGGGGTGAACGAAAAATGTAAACAGACACGCCTCGTCTTTTTTATCCCAGTAATTCCCGATAAATACACAGCCCACGATTTTCTCACCGTCGCAGTAAACATAGCCATTCGTCCAGCTCATACGGTTAATGAGATATTGTTCATTGAAAACAAGAACATCCGCTTCGATACGTTCCGCAGAATAATCCTTGATATTTGTAGTTCTGAGAGTCAACGCAACAAGGTCTGAAACCTCTTTTGCGTCCTCTTTTGTAAAATTTCTTATCATACTGCATCTCACTTGTTTTTTCTATATCCTGTAGGTGTTACCCCCACAATTTTCTTGAATTGTCGCATAAAATGCTCCTCGTTGTCATATCCGCACATAGCCGCCACCTGGGATATTGTACAACCCGTTTCACTCAGAATTTCCTTCGCCTTCTCAATTTTTCCGTTTATTACGTCAGTCATACATGAAACTCCGAAAAGCTCACGGTAAATATGCTGAAAATAGGAACGTGACATATTAACCACTGCTGCCATTGTATCCACATTCCACTTCATCTGTGGATTGCGATAAACTCGCTCTCTCAGTTCAATAAGTGAACTGTAGTGCGGGTCAGCAGCAGATTGCATAATATCGCGGTTAACGCCCCTTTCAGAAGCTTTTATAATCAGCGATTTAACCATAAAATCAATTATTTTAATTCTGCGGTTGTTTGTTGAGTAAAATTCTGTTGTTATGTTGCTGATAAGTTGGCTGATAAACTCCCAATCTGTGTGAAATAATGGTGTATTATACGGTATATCAGCAATATCTGACATTTCAGAATCAACCTCTGCATCAAAGACAATCCAGTCACATACAAGGCAATCACCAACAGCAGAGTAGACAATATCCTCACTTCCGTCAAATATAACAAAGGTATTCTGCGGCAGAATATCACCGCCAATGCACACCTCAGACCGAGCAAGCAAAAGAAGATACACTCCCCTTTCTCCTTGCTGAAAAAAAGAATAGCCTCTGTCATACACGCAATTCCAACCCACAGCACGGATATTCACTCAATCACTCCTTTTCCGCAATATACCGCCATTTCACATTTTTCCAATACTCACCTGCATAGTCAATTCCGACTCTCGGAGCAGTAGTAATCTTCGGTCTGAATCCGTCATCTTCAATCCAGACACGGTCATTTCCGCAAATTTTTTTGCCATTAAAGCTGCCGTCAATCTGCAAATATTTCGTCAGCTTGGCGGGGCCGTTTTTCACCGTGCCGCAGCGAAAAAGCACACCCTGAGGATGTTCCCTCTCACCTGTTATGACGTTCATCAGCCAGTGCATACCGTAACAGAGATAGACGTAAATTATGCCGCTTTCACCATAAAGCAGTTCCGTCCGCTTTGTCCGCCCCTTTGAAGCGTGACAGCCTAAGTCCTCCTCACCGCGATATACTTCAGTTTCGGCAATGCGTTCACGGAGAATTGTGCCGTCATCAAGCTTTCGGGCGATGATTTTACCCACAAGATCAGGAGCAACTTCAAGGGCATCACGTCTAAAAAAATCCTCATTCAATTTCATAATATTACACTTTCAGCTTATTCACCAATTCTTCATCGGGGGTTACAAAAGCGGTCTTGTAGTTGGTAAATATCACCTTTCCCGGCTTTGCACCCGACGGTTTTTTCACAAATTTTGCAAGGCAATAGTCAACAGGAACAAGATTTGAACCTCTTCCCTTGCTGTTATATGCGGCAATTATTGCCGCTTCCTCAATAGTCTTATCCGGCGGCGTTTCACCGTCTGTTACGATAATAACGTGAGAGCCTGTAATAGTCTGCGTATGCAGCCATATATCCGATTTTTCGGCAAATTTCATTGTCAACTGATCGTTCTGATGGTTGTTTCTACCAACTAAAATCGTATATCCGTCACTTGATTTATATTCCAGAGGCGGCAGAGCCTTAGGCGGCTTTGCTTTATTTCCCGATGATTTTATATATCCCTGCTCTCGTAGTTCAAGTCGCAGCTGAATAATGTCATTTTCAGACTCAGCACGGGTAAGGGCATCGAAAACACTTTCCAGATATTGTAATTCTTCCTCACCTTTTTCAATCTGAACAGTCAGCATACTCTCCGCAGTTACACATTTTTTATACTCATTATAATAGTACTGTGCATTCTGTGACGGTGATTTCCGTGAATCAAGCTCTATTGTAATTTTCGGACAGCCGTCAGCATAAAAATTATCAGCAATCAGCGATGTATCGCCCTTTTGGATAGCATACATATTCGCAGAAATTATATCTCCGCAGAGCTTGAAATGCTCCTTTTCAGCACAGGCTGTAAGCTCTTCACGCTGGGCAAGAATTCGCCTGGAAGTACGCTCGGTAAGATTGACAAGAAGTTTGAAAAGATCGTTGGCACGCTGTTTTGTACGCACTGCCCTGTCTCTTTCGTAGTAGAAATAGTCAAGTAATTCTGATGCAGACGATAATTCTTTTGTCAGCATAAGATTGCCGAATTGATTAAGTCTGATAAAAGAAAAGTCTTTCAGCATTCCTTCTTTTGTGCTTGCAGCGGAGAAACAACATTCTCCTGAAATAAGCTGCTGCTTCGTTTTCTTGACAATATACAGCAATCTGTCGAGGAAATCCCCTTCGATTGTATCGCTCTGAAGATATACTCCCCTGCCTGCAAAATATGCCCATTCACGGGCAAGAATTGGGGATATACCCTCAAAGATACGTATAAGAGCCTTAGAAAGCTCCGCAGGATTTGCCGCCCTCAGCCCTTCAAAGATCTCCTCAGGCTCAGCTGTAAGGAAATTCAGACGATCGTCGCGAGGCGGAAGCTCATATTGCATACCGGGTAAAACCATTCGTTCACGAGACATATCCTCGTCAACACGCTTTATACTGTCGATTATTCTCCCATTATCGCCGATTATTATCAGATTTGAACAGCGTCCCATAATTTCACAGGCGAGAGTAACTGTCACCATATCTCCCAGCTCGTTAATACATTCGAAGTCGAGGAACAAAATTCGCTCCAAACCATCCTGCCGAATTGCAATCAGTTTTCCGCTGCCAAGTTTCTTACGCATAAGCATACAAAACATCGGCGGAGTCTGCGGATTATCAGGCTGTTTTTCAGTAATATGCACTCTTGAGCTGCCTGCATTTGCTGATATATAGAGCTTTTTACTACCCTGTCTTGTTCGGATGAATATAACGATTTCTTCACGGGAGGGCTGAAACACTTTTTCAACTCGTCCACCGATCAGTTGCATAAGTTCATTTTTTACTGCATAGAGAAATGCTCCGTCCAGAGCCATAAAATCAATCCTTTGCTGTTTTTTTGTAGGTGAGAAGCTCAAAATCAGCTTGCGTCACCAGCGATTTAAGCTCATTGAGCCTCTGTTGTTCAATTTTTCCTGTTTTATAATAATAAGGTGTCATGGAAAACAGGCTTAAAATATCTGAATTTTCAGGAATTTCCATTGTATATCTGATTTTTTCCGAATCCATAAATTCAAATCCTTCAAGCTGATAATTCTTGACCTCATTTTTGTACGGAGTATCGTATATTTTACTTTTCAGCTCCCACAGGTGATTTTCCGAAGGAATCGCCATAATCATAATACCGTCTTTTTTCAGTACACGACAATACTCCTCACCGCAGTACGGAGCAAACATCGTAAGCAAAATATCACAGCTTTCCGTCATTACAGGGATATGAAACACGCTTGCCGCGGCAAAATTAACTCCCGATTTCCGCTTTGCTGCCATATCTACAGCGTCCTTTGATATGTCAATTCCGTACATATCCACCGCAATTTCTGATTGGTCAGATATTGCCTTCACAGCAGTTGTATAATAACCTTCTCCACATCCTGCGTCGAGTATTATAGATCCATTATGACAATATTTAGCAACTGAACTGCACACGGCATCACAAAGTGGCTTATAATAGCCTTTTTCAAGAAATTCCCGTCTTGCCCTCAACATAAGTTTATTATCCCCGTGAACACTGCCGCTGTTATTTGTTGGCAGCAGATTTACATAACCACTTTTCGCCATATCAAAGGTATGACGCTTTGTGCAAATGTAGGATTTCCCCGATATTTCAAGCTTTTCACCACATACAGGACATATAAACATACTCATTTTTCACCTCAAAAATATTCACAGGGGTCTGTTGTGGATTCTGCAATTTCAATATCAAGCATAGGAAATTTTTCCTCTAAGGCACGACGAAGTTCCCATAAAACGATATTTTCTGTATGGAAATGCCCACAGTCAATAACAGTAAATTTACTGTTATTTGCGTCAATCCATATATCGTGCTTTACATCGCCTGTTATCAGCGCATCACAACCCTTAGCTTTCGCCAGTTTCCATAATGAACCGCCCGAACCTGAACAAATCGCAATTTTTGATAAAATAAATTCGCCATACATACTCATTTTTATACGGTCAATATTGAAAATCTCTTTGAGTATAGATGCCAAACAGTCACAATCTACCACATTATCAAGTTCAATAATACAACCGAGTCCTGACTCGTCCAGAGACTCAATATTTGGTGATATATCAAGCTTTTCAGCGATTTTCCTCACAATTACCGTATTTGTGCCGCCCTCAGCTATATCAAGATTTGTATGCATACAAATTGCACCAATTCCACTTCTGACAAGCTTATAAACAGGGGTATCCACCTGTATTTTTTTCAGCGGATTGAAAATCACAGGGTGGTGAGAAATAGCAAGGTCAGCCTTTTTGTAAATTGCTTCATCAACAGAATCATTTGTAATATCCAATGTGAGTAAAATCTTTGAGCATTTTTCGCTATCGGATTCAACTATATATCCCGAATTATCCCAACTTTCCTGCAATGAAAGGGGGTATTTCTCATCAAGGAATGAGTAAACGTCGCTTATGCGAACAGATTTACTGCCATCAACCATACGGCTTGCCATAGCCGCATAATGAACTGCATCATTTTCCTTACCTGCTTTTTTCAAGGATTTGCTGACTTTCAACAATCTTTCAGCTTCTTTCTGACGAATTATCTTGCCGACTTCGTCATCATCACTGTAAAATCCACGAAGTGCTTCAAATTCAGTCAAAGATTCGCAGCCTGGCATTGCAGAAGCAGTTATAACAGTATACAGCTTTTCACCCTCAGAAACACCGTTTTCTGACACAATTTTATATCCATAGTCTGCAAGCCATTTTCTGAGAATCTCAGCCTTTGTCATAGGCTGTAAAATCAGACGAATTTCATTAAGATCGAACTGGCATTCGTTAAGGATTTTTACAATAGTTTCGCCGCCCATACCTGCAATGACAATATCAGAAACGCCCTCGCCATTGACATTTTTCAGTCCATCAGACAGCACAAGCTCGACTTTTTCCGATATACCGTATTTTTCAACAGTTTTGCGTGCGGACTCCAGTGGACCTTCATTTATATCAGAGGCAATTACTTTTTCGCATTTGCCTGTAGTTATCAGATGTGCTGCCAGTAATGCGTGATCAGTACCTACGTCGCATACTATACCCTTGCCGCTTATCATATCAGCACACATTTTTAGTCTATTATCAAGCATAAATAAGTCTCCATTCAAAAAATAAAGCGTGCCGAAAAATCAGCACGCCGCAATAACTCAAGCCTTTTTAGCAAAATGCTCGTTCAGCTTTGCAACTAATTCATCGGCATTTGTGCCGTGAACTGCACAAGCCTCCTCAATTGTTTCGCCTCTTGAAGCAGGGCAGCCAAGACAATGCATACCCATTTCAAGGAAATAGGGAGCAACCTCAAAATCAGCGTCAAGAATATCGCCGATGATAGTATTTTTTGTGATTTCCATAATTTACATCCTTTCAAAATTGGTGCGGATTGCGGATATTCCACCGTTTTCCGCCATATTAATAGAAATGGCCGCTTTCCCCGATTACAGGGGAAAGCCATATAAACCACCTTCAATTTGTAAACTAAGTCAACAAATTAGTCCTGATTGAGCTTTGCAAAGCAGTCACTGCAGTAAACAGGTCTGCCGTCCTTAGGCTCGAAAGGAACCTTTGCCTCGCCGCCGCAAGTTGCGCAAACGCCTGTAAAGAATACACGCTCGCCTCTTGTAGCATTTTTTCTTGCATCACGACAGCTCTTGCATCTCTGGGGCTCATTTGTAAGGCCTTTTTCAGCATAGAACTCCTGCTCGCCTGCGGAGAAAATGAACTCGTTGCCACACTCCTTGCAGACTAATGTCTTGTCTTCGTACATTTTAATATACCTCGCTTAATTTTTGTACCCCGGTCGGACTTACACCGACACCTTTGATATATCATGATGATAAACAACGCTCTTTTTAAGCTACACGGTCATTATACTTATTTCCACCTATGTATACCTGAAAATATTCAAGAATTATTCAATGAAGCGGAACTAAAAATTTTGCGGATTTTACCTCTTGCCCTCTGAATAGCATTTGCAGCAGATTTTTCAGATATTCCAATTATTCCGGAAATGTCACTGTATGTTTCTCCCCGGATATAAAGCTCAAAAGTCTGTCTTTCTAAATCAGAGAGATTGCCGTCTACAATACGCCATAATTCGGAAAACATTTCTTTGTTAACACAAATGATTTCGGGGCTTTCTTCCTGTGAAGCTATATCCTCCGGCAGCTCATCAATGCTAATAACGTTACACGACTTCAACTTAATTTTAGTCGCATAAGATTTCATTCTATTGACAATACACACCTCAGCAAAAGTTGAAAATTTTGCCGCTCTTTCAGGATTATAAGAGGAAATAGCATTTAGCAATCCCATTAAGCCCTCCTGACAAAAATCGTCACTGTCCGAACTATGGGATGAAAAAATTTCCGCTTTAATAAAAATCAGTCTTGAATAGCGTAAAACAAGAGCATCTGCCGCAAATCTGTTGCTTTTGGCAAGTACGACAAGCTCCTCGTCGGTTTTTCCGCAGAATTCATTTAGTTTTAAATCCAGATCAAGCAAGATATCCACCACAATCGCTGTTATTGGTTTTATAGTTTGACAGAAAGTATCTCCGACAACTCATACGAGTTGTCGGACACCTCGCACAGTGCCGCAAATGCGGCACTGTTTATATTTTTTACTGATCTTCCTTAGCAGCCTCTTCCTCAGCAGCCTTTAAAAGGTCTGACATATCAAAATTGAAGTTGCTTACAGGCTTCTTTGGAGCCTGCTTGGATACATCGTGAGAAGATGCAGGGTTAGAAGCGGGCTTATTATTGTTAAAGCTGTTTGTGTTAGCTCTGCTGTTATAAGAACCACCGGAAACTCTGGAGAATGGATCGCTGTTTTCAGCAGGCTTATTCTCAGGCTTTGACATTGAAGCTGTAGGAGCCTTTGCAGCTGAGAAATCAGCCTTGGGAGCCTCTGCAAGCTTCACACTGTTATCATCAGAGGGAGCAACAGCCTTCTTAGCCTCGCTGATAATTGTCTGAGCATCATTCATTCTGTCAGTTGCCTGACCAGTGAGCTTCATAAGTGAAGATGTAATGTCGTTGAACTTGCTGTTTACGCTCTCAATTTCGTTAAGAAGCATTGAACGCACAGTAGTAGACATTTCGTTGATTTTGCCAGCCTTTGTGTTAGCATCTTCAACAGTCATCTTAGCCTTGAGATTAGCCTCTGTGATTGTCTTTTCAGCCACAGTGTTAGCCTCTCTGATTGTCTTATCAGCAGTTGCATTAGCCTCACGAACTACAGCAGCAGCCTTATCCTCTGCCTCCTTAGTAGTCTGATTAGCCTCCTGTTCAGCCTGTAATTTAAGCTGAGATACAGTTCTCTGAGCCTCTGCAAAGAGTGAACCCATAATTGCAGCAGGATTATTTGCGTTAGCCTTGAGGTCAACGATCTCTGCATTGAGTCTGGAGATTTCTTCATCCTTCTTTGCAGCTTCCTCACTTGCCTTTGCAAGCTCGTCAATCTTAGCATCCTTCTCAGCAATACTCTTCTTAACATTATCAAGCTCGTCAGTCTTGGATTTCAGATCAGCTGTAACCTTTTCAACTTCCTGCTTAACCTTAGCAAGTTCCTCAGCTGACTTGTTATCGTTACTGATGTTCTTTGCAGCCTCAGCAGCCTTATCCTCAGATGCCTTAAGCTGAGCCTTAAGAGTATCAATTTCCTTCTTAGCAGCCTCCAGTGCAGAATTATCAACCTGTGCAGGTGCAGCAGATGCCGGAGCAGCTGCCTTCTCATTTGCAGCCTTAAGCTGAGCTCTGAGTGAGTCAATTTCCCTCTTAGCAGCTTCAAGAGCAGCCTTTGTCTGTGCGTCAACGTTAGCAGCACCGCCTGCAGCAGGTGCAGCTCCGCCAGCCTTCAGTTTGGAAATCTGCTGCTGAAGTTCCTCATTCTCCTTCTTTGCAAGTCTGAGTGCGTTATTTGAAGCGTTAAGCTTTTCCTGTAAGTTGTCAATCTGATTTCTGTATTTAATAATTTCCTGTGAATCGGCAGGCTGACTACCGCTTGCCTGCTCATTCTGTTTTTTCAGTTCATCAATTCTGGAATTCAATTCATCAAGGTACATCAACACGTCTTCCTTGACGAAACCTTTCTGACCCATTTTCGTTTCTCTTAAAACATTTGGCTGTTCCATAGGTTATGCTCCATTCCCCGCAGATACTGCGGATAAAAATTAATCGACAATATGCCTTATTTCAATTATAACATATTTTTAATTTTCATTCAACTGTTATAAATACTGAATTTTGGAACTCAAAATTAGTAACATTGCACAATATGACAAAAACAAGGGCATCGAGTACTAAACCCGATACCCTTTAATTATCATATTATACTTTAAATCCGATTATGAACCAAGGATTTTGAGAATATCATCAAGGTCATAGTCATTAGCAGACTGTGGCTTTGCATTTGTCTCACCAATTCCAAGTCCATCTATAAGAGGATTATCAATCTTGATAACTTCTTCATCCTCAGCTGCAGCACGTGACACAGAACCTCCCTCAGGATCGTCAAAGCCCGCTGCGATAACTGTAATTGTCATCTCATCCTGCATATCTTCCTTGAATGCAGTACCGAAGATGAACTCTACGTCCTCAGAAGCTGTATCTGTAATCATCTTTGTAGCTGCATCAACATCAGAAGAAAGAATATCCTCGGACATTGCAATATTGATAAGGAGTCTCTTTGCACCTGAAATAGATGTTTCGAGAAGTGGGCTTGTAATAACAGCATTTGCTGCTTCCTTAGCCTTATCCTTGCCTGAACCGTGACCGATAGCCATATGAGCATATCCGGCACCTCTCATAATTGTGGAAACATCAGCAAAATCAAGGTTTATGTAGCCTTCCTCAACGATAAGGTCTGAAATACTCTTTACACCTGTTTTGAGAATATCATCTGAAAGGGAGAATGACTGCTTCATAGTAAGCTGCTGTTTGCCCTCAAGAAGTTTCTCATTAGGGATAACGATAAGGGAATCAACGTACTTTCTAAGCTCTGTGATACCTCTCTCAGCCTGTGCCATTTTCTGCTCTCTCTCAAAGAGGAAAGGCTTTGTAACAACAGCAACTGTGAGAATATCCATTTCCTTAGCAATCTTTGCAACAACAGGAGCAGCACCTGTACCTGTTCCGCCGCCCATACCTGCTGTAATGAATATCATATCAGCACCCTTAAGATGTGCTTCGATTTCATCTCTGTTTTCCTCAGCGCTTCTCTGGCCGATTTCAGGCTTATTTCCTGCGCCTCTGCCCTTTGTGAGCTTTGCACCGATTGGAATTCTTGTAGTAGCCTTAGACTTATTAAGAGCCTTGGCATCTGTGTTTACCGCAATATACTCAATATTGCTTACACCTGACTCTACCATACAGTTAACGGCATTTCCGCCGCCGCCGCCGACACCTATAACTTTTATATTAACATCGGGTTCCATTGCTTCCTCATAATTAAAATCTGACATTTTGAAACTCCTCCTTAATTATTCTATGTCACTTCAAAATAAGCTATAAATACACTTATCATTTTATCATATTTTACTCATTATTGCAAGTCAAACCGCTATTTTTTTAAATTTCTGCACTTTGCACAGCATAACGTTGTATTTTTTCTTTTTTTTATTCACTTTAACCACAGCAATCAGAACCCATAAATTTCCCCTGCAACTGTAGTTACTGTAGTTTCAGTAACAGACTGCCCCAAAGCATCCGTTACAGCTGTTGCAGCAGGCTCTGTAACAACTTCCTGCTCTCCGCTGCTTCTGAAACTGCACTGATTTTTTCCTACCATTGTGATAAATCCCTTTTTGCCGCTTATAGCGTCATCTTTCATCACTTCTTCAGCAAGATCAAGCTTATAGTCAACATCACTCCAGTTACCCATTCTGAATATCATTCCATTGCGGTAAGTCACAACAATATCATACTCATTTGAAAGATCAACAACAGAAATATCATCGCATTTTTCATTTTCAAAACGCTTCACAAACTGAGCAAACGCCTCATCTTTATTAGGGTTTTCAGAAGCAGCCATTGCTCCGATTGTCTTTTCAGAGGGAGCATAACCGTTGATTATCGGTATTTTTTCAATATCCGTGTAAACCTCACCGTCTGAAAGAATTTTTCCCTTGCGGCTCAGAAGAAGCACACCTCCGTCATAGCGGACGTTAAATCCGGGAATGCATCTTGTAACTGTTATACGAAGCGTCGATGGGAAATCTCTCCCTACCTCCGCTGTTTCCACATAGGTCAGCTTGTCCAGTATATTCTTTGCCGCCTTTTTAGCATCAAGACGAAGCATATTATCTCCTGCGTTGATTTCTGAAGCTTCAACAATCTGCAGGCTTGTGTAGTCCTCCGACTCTCCTGATACAACTATTCTGTCTATATTGAAAAGGAAAGTAAAGCACATTGTAACGCCGATTGTAAGCACAATTACGACAACAATGAAAACATATACGCTCATCATACGCTTACGACGCCGCATACGTTTTCCGCTGTTAGTCCTTTCTATCTTCGTTTTTTCTACATCATTCATATCTTTTTCTCCTCTGTTGCGGAACAGGCAGGGAAAACTATTCCCTGCGAATTTTTCCGCCCAGCGATGTTATTACATCCTCAAAATTTTCATAGCCTCTGTCAATGTGGGAAATACAACTTATCCGTGTTATACCCTCTGCGCCAACTGCCGCTACTGCCATAGCTGCACCGCCGCGAAGGTCGGTAGCCTCCACATCGGCACCGTGAAGCCGCTTCACACCGCGTATAACTGCCGCTTTGCCCATAACCTGAATGTCTGCCCCCATTTTAATAAGAGCATCAGTGTGTCTGTAACGGCAATCAAAAATATTTTCCTCAAAAACGCTGGTACCGTCAGCTGTGATTAAAGCCGCCATAAGAACAGCCTGTGCGTCTGTAGGAAATCCGGGATGCGGCATTGTCCTTATCCTGTCGCGGATTGCTTTCAGTCTTCCCCCTCTGCGGAGGTATATTCTGTTATCAGCAGCACATATAAAGCAGCCCGTCTGTTCCAAAACAGAAATAAAAGGCTCCATTTCAGCTATACAGGCATTTTTAAGTATCATTGCGCCGCCTGCCGCCGCTGTCATAGCAAGATATGTTGCACCTGCAATTCTGTCGGGCATTATGCGGTATTCACAGCCGTGAAGACTCTCAACGCCCTCAACTACAATATGGCTTTCACCATCGCCCTTTATCCTGGCTCCGCATCTGCGGAGAAAATGGCACATATCACATATTTCAGGCTCTCTTGCGGCATTGTTTATGACTGTTTCACCCTCTGCAAGAACGGCGCAGAGGATAATATTCTCTGTCGCACCAACTGAGGGAAATGACAGGGAAATCTTTGCACCACGTCCCCTGCCCTTTGGCATACGGCAGGTTATTTCTCCATTGATATCGGTAATTTCGGCGCCCATTTTCGAAAGAGCTGCAAGGTGCATATCAATGGGACGAGGACCAAGCTCACACCCACCGGGGACACTGAATGTACACTCTCCCATTCTGCCGAGAATTGCACCCATAAACATTATGGAAGAACGCATTTCACGCATTAGGGTTTCGGATATCTTGCTGCCGCTGACAACCGTTGAATCAATTTCAGCCCGATTACCTGTAATACTGCACTTACTTCCCAAGCTATTGAGAATTCTTGCGGCAGAATAAACATCAGTAAGATTCGGACAGCTTTCAAGGGTACACTTACCTTTAGCAAGAAATGCCGCCGCCATAATCGGGAGGGCACTGTTCTTGCTGCCCTGAAGCTCAATTTCGCCGTTAAGCCGATTTCCTCCTGTAATAATAAACTTCTGCATACCACCACCTCACATACTCATAGTATGCAAAGGGGCGGAAGTTGGTTACTTTTTGAGAAGTTCCTCTATAACGGCAAGTATCCGCTCATTTGTATCAGTGAGATGAAGTCCCTTTGCGCTTGCGGACATTACCTCCACTTTAGCCTTATTTTCATAAAGCTTTTCAATTTCGGAAATAATTCTTTCAGGAGAAGCGTCTTTCTGCTCGATAACCTCTGCTGCCCCTGCTTTGCCAAGAACCATAGCGTTATGATACTGATGATTTCCTGCAACTATAGGTGAGGGAATAAGTATTGATGCCTTTCCGGCCGCTTCAAGCTCTGCCAGAGTTGAAGCTCCTGAACGGCATACCACAAGGTCAGCCGCCGCAAGGCATACATCCATATCGGTGATATACTCGGTAATACGCAGACGATTGCTTTTCAGCGGAATCCCTGCCGCTTTCATAGCCTGTGGGAATGTATCTTTTCCCATACCGCCATAGCCGTGGATATGGTTAATCGCCAATCCCTTGCTCTGATGCCATTTTATAGCCTCAGTCATAGTTTCATTTATACAGCCTGCACCAAGACTACCTCCAAAGGAAAGTATGGTGAAATCATCGTTGAAGCCAAGCTTTTTTCTTGCTTCCGCCTTTGTCAGCTTATTGTTGATGCTGCTGCGGACGGGAAGCCCCGTAACGCTGTGGCGGAATTTGCTCTTATCCATAAAATCAAGAGCCTCTTTAACCGTAAGCATAACATAATCAACTTCTTTTGAAAGAAGTCTGTTTGTTACGCCGGGGTAAGCATTCTGCTCGTGAATAGCTGTTGGTATACCCATTCTTGCCGCCTTGCGGATTACAGGTCCTGCGGCATATCCGCCTGTTCCAATAGCAATATCGGGATTGAAGCCCTTGATTATCTCTTTTGCCCTCTTGCCTGATGTAATAAGATAGGCAATTGCCTTTGCATTTCTTCCGATATTTTCAAAAGAAAGGCTTCTCTGAAAGCCTGCAACCTTTATAGGCTCGATTTTATAGCCTGCCTGCGGTACAAGCTTTGACTCCATACCGTTTGGAGTTCCTGCAAACAGGAATTCTGTATCAGGATATTTTGATTTTATTATATCTGCAATGGCTAAGCCAGGGTTGATATGTCCGCCTGTGCCGCCGCAGGAAATCAATACTCTCATATTTACTCCTTATTTGTTTCTGCCGTTTTCTTTTCGGCAGGATAGTATCTGTGCTGTGAAATATTCAGCATAATTCCCATTTCCACCAGCTGCATAATCAACGCCGTTCCGCCGTAGCTGAAAAAGGGCAGGCTGATACCTGTATTCGGTATCAGATTGCTTACAACGGCAAGATTTAAAACTGTCTGTATGCCTATCTGCGTGGTTATACCAACGGCAAGAAGCATACCAAAGCGATCTTTGCAGCGTACTGCTATGGAATAACCCTCAATCACAAGAAGGAAGAATACAATAATAATTGCCAATGCGCCAACAAAGCCGATTTCCTCGCATACAATAGGGAATACAAAGTCATTTTTCGTTTCGGGAAGATAGAGATATTTTTGTCGGGAGTTACCAAGTCCAAGACCAAAAAGTCCTCCCGAACCAATAGCAATAAGGGAATTGGCAGTCTGCCAGGAATCCCCTAAAACATCCTCAAAGGGGTGAAGCCAGGCATTAATACGAGCCTGAACATAACTTCCGGGGGTGTTATACTGCCAGAAGATGAAGCCTACAGCGGCTGATACAGCTATTGTACCAAGCACTACAAACTGACGTTTGTTCGCTCCGCCGCAGAGTATCATAGCAATAGCAATTGTACCGATAAGGATAATACCGGAAATATGCTTTTCAAGGGCGATAAGCAGGACATATACACCAAGAAGGACGGCATATTTCATAATACCTGTCTTAAAGGTATTCATTTTTGCTCCGTCCTTTTCCATACTGTAGGCAAAGAAAACAATAAGAGCAAGCTTTGCAACCTCGGAAGGCTGTAGGTTAAAAGGGCCGATGTCAATCCAGCGCTTAGCACCCATTTCACCGCCCTCGGTGTTACCGATAAGAAGAACGGCAATGAGGAGGATTGCAACAGCAACATAAAATATTCCTGCAATATTGAATTTTTTAAACAGGGGCAGTTTAAGCTGTTTGAAATTGTGGTAATCGAACTTCATAAAGAATATCATAGCCACAAAGCCGACGCCTGCGTTTAAAGCCTGATTTTTCGCGTAATAAAGTCCGTCGCCGAATTCGCTGTATGCCCAGGCATAGCTTGCAGAGGACATCATAACCAGTCCCACAACAAGAAGTATCATAACATAGGCAAAGAACGAAAGGCTCATATCGCCGTTTCTTCCGCCGCCGAAAAGCGTTCTGAAAAGACCGCCTGTCTTGCTTTTCTTATTTGTCTTTTTTACTGTTTTTGCCGAAGCAGACATATACTCCCCCCTGAATTATGGATTGATGTCAGAATGTCAGAACAAGTACAATTCCCAGTATGCCGAAAACTGCACCGGTAAGTGAAAATGAAATAACGATTTTGTATTCGCTCCACTTGCTCATTTCAAAGTGGTGGTGAATGGGTGTCATCTTGAAAATTCTTCTTCCCTCACCGTATATCTTCTTTGTAATCTTGAAATATGTCACCTGTATCATAACAGACAGCGCCTCAATGATGTAAACAAGTGATACAAGAAGCATAAGCATATGATTGTGAAGTACAAGTCCCACAGCCGTTACAGCTGCACCAAGGAACATTGAACCTGTGTCGCCCATAAAGCATTTAGCGGGATTGAGATTCCACATAAGGAAGCCGAGACATCCGCCAGCCAGAGCCATTGTAAATATGCTTAGCTCAGTTTCAAGAAGAATAGAACAGCATACGGTATAAATAAGCATTGCTGTGAATGTTACAGAGCCGCAGAGACCATCAACGCCATCAGTGAGATTTACTGCGTTTGTAAGATAAATAATCACCGCAAACATAAGTATATAGTAGAATATACCCAAGTCAGGACTTTCCCAGAATCCGAGATTTATTGTTGTTCTTCCGCCACCGAATATATGAAGGGCGAAAAGAAATCCCACTGAGAAAATCGTCTGTAAAATAATCTTCTGAATTGCCGTAAGACCGTCATTATTCTTACGGACTACCTTCGTATAGTCATCAATAAAACCGATAAATCCGAACAGCAGAGAGAAAATCAGAACGCTGAGAAGAAGGAAGAAACGGTTATTTGCCGCAATATCAAGGGAGTCAATACCTGCCCATATGCGGTATGCCATATAGCTTCCCATAGCAGCAAGCACTGTTGATATAATGAACATAAAGCCGCCCATTGTGGGAGTACCCTGCTTTTTAGCGTGCCATTCGGGGCCGTCCTTTACCTTGATAGGCTGACCGAATTTCAGCTTATGAAGAAATGGTACAAGCCATTTTCCCGAAAGTGCTGCAATTCCGAAGGATACCAGGGAAGTCAGCAATATTATTAACCATAATGTCATTTATATACATCTCCTTATTTAATGGACAAAGCAGATTAAGGGAGAAGCTTCAGCCCCTCGGCAACAACTTCTCTTTCATCAAAATGGATACGTTCCATACCTGCAAGCACCTGATAATCCTCATGACCCTTGCCTGCCAATACTATTATATCACCTTTTTCCGCAATTTTCAAGCCATAATATATAGCCTCTCTGCGGTCAACTACCACATCATATGGTATTTCTGAGTTTTCTATGCCTTTGAGGATATCCTCAATAATGGTTTCGGGATTTTCATTTCTCGGATTATCCGAAGTGATAATAAGCCTGTCGGCATACTGTGCCGCAGCTGCCGCCATTTTCGGACGTTTTGCCGCATCACGGTTTCCGCCGCAGCCAAAAAGGCATATAAGCCTGCCCTCGGTGTATTCCTTGACACTTCTGAGAATATTTTCCACAGCATCGGGAGTGTGGGCATAATCACATATCACAGTAAAATCGCGATATGTCGGGATAATTTCACATCTGCCCTTTACACCGTTGTATTCAGCAACGGCCTTTAAAATATTTTCCATAGGAATATCTTCAAGACTGCACACAGCAATTGCCGCTGTGAGATTTGACACATTGAACATACCCGGAATTCTCGAAGATACGTCATATTTTTCGCCGTCGCAGTCAATTTCAAAGCTGCTTCCTGTGGATTTTATGGATATATTCTTACTGCAGAAATCTGCCTTTTCCTTTACGGAGAAAGTCAGTTTATTGCAGTTAACCTCATCGCAGAGCCGTCTGCCGTAGCTGTCATCAATGTTGAGAAGTGCAGTATCACACACATCAAAAAGCATTTTCTTTGCGGCAAAATAATCCTCCATATCCTTGTGATAATCAAGGTGATCTTGTGTAAGATTTGTAAATACCGCTGTTTTGAAATGAGATGTGCCTATTCTGTGCTGTACAAGGGCAAAGGAGCTGACCTCCATAACAACATATTTACAGCCTGCATCAGCCATTTTTGCAAGGAGAGCCATAAAATCGTATGCCATAGGAGTTGTATTCTCTGTATGAAGTACCTCATCGCCTATCTCGTTGCGGATAGTACCGATAAGTCCGGTTTTATAGCCGTTTTCCATAAGGATATGCTTGATTATATTGGTAATAGTGGTCTTGCCGTTTGTACCCGTAACGCCTATCATAGTCAAACGCTTTTCAGGATGACCAAACCACGCTGCACAGAGCTTTCCGTACAGCTCACGGCTGTTTTTTGTGATAATTTGTCTTTCGCCCAGTCCGAGGTCACGCTCACATACAACAGCTGCCGCGCCCTTTTCAAGCATTTCTGCCGCCGCATTATGTCCGTCAAAGCTGCCGCCCTTTACGCAGACAAAAAGGCTTCCCTCTGTGACTTTTCGTGTATCGTCTGTTACAGACGTTATTTCCGTATCGCCAATGGCAGTTACGGCATTATTTTCAAGAAGTTCATATAATTTCATATTTCCTCCGTTCGCCGCTGCGAAAAATGCAGAGCATCAATCGCCGCCGCTGGCTACGCTGAATTCAAGAATAATTGTTGTACCCTTTGCCACCTTTTCACCAGGCTGTATTGACTGACTTGTTACTACAGCGCCGTCACGATGAATTGATGCGCCTGTTGCCACATAGTTCAGATCCATATAAACAATTGAATCGTTGGCAATCTGCGGCGAAAGTCCCACTAAATCAGGAACTTCCGTATAGTCAACAGTATGGCTCGGGTCTGTGTAAAGGTATACCGTACCGCCCTTTGCAATTGATGAGCCTGTAACAGGCGACTGTGCCACAACTGTAGAGCCTTCGCCTATTACCTCAGCAACAGCACCAAGTCCGTCAATAGTAGCCTTAGCCTCCTCAACGCTTCCCTCAAGGAGAGGAACCTTGATATCAAGCTCTGCAAGCTCCTTATCGGTATACTGGGGACTTATACCAAGATATGGCAGAACGTCTGTAAGTATATTTCTTGCTGTAGGAACAGCAACCTTACTTCCGTAGTAGTTACCGCCGTTATTTTCCTTATCGGGCATATCAGCAAGAACAAGGAGTATAACTTCGGGGTCATCAGCAGGGGCAAAACAGCAGTATGATGAGCCGTACTCCTGTTCGCTGGCAATTTCTTGCTGTCCCTGTACCAGTGTCTGACCGCCCTTAGTTTCGGAAAGGCGCTGGGATGTTCCGGATTTACCGCCTATGGCATAGCCCTTGATATTGATGTTTCCGTCTGTCGCTACAGTATGGAGAGCATTACGCATTATAGCAGATGTTTCCTCCGATACAACCTGTCTTTTAACAGTACGCTCATTTTTCATTACCACGTTTCCGTCCTCGTCAACAGCCTTATCCACTACATAGGGCTGCAGCAGATAACCGCCATTTATAACGGCACAATATGAGGTTATCATCTGGAGAGGTGTAATAGTCTCACACTGCCCGATAGATGAAAGTGCAAGGTCAACATGGGTGAATTCTTCTGGATTTTTCTGGTCTCCTTTTACTTCCGCAGGAAGGTCAATTCCAAGAGGTTCATTGAAGCCGAAAGCATCAAAGTAGTAAAGGAACTTCTCCTTGCCTACTCTTGCTCCGATTTCCATAAATGCAGGGTTACAGGAATTGGTTAATGCAACCTGATATTTCTGTGAATCGTGACCACTTGTAAGATGACAATTTACAGGCTGTTCCATACCGTCAAGTTTAAGATAACCCTGACAATAAAAGCGGTCATTAACTATATCAATAAGATTTTCTTCAAAAGCCGCTGCACTTGTAATAACCTTGAATACAGAACCAGGCTCATATCGCTCAGTTAAGCACTTGTTTCTCCACTGTTTTTCACGGGCTGCACCCTGTACTTTGCTGTATTCCTCATCGTTAAGAGTTTTCAGCTCTTCAATAACCTTCGGGTCAACAACGTCATAAGGGTTGTTAAGGTCATAGCTTGGATACTGTGCCATACCATATATAGCGCCTGTCTTGGCATTCATAAGAATAGCACAGCTTCTGTTTTTGACCATAAATTCCGTTGACATTTCCTCAAGATACTTTTCAAGGATATACTGTATATCCATATCAAGGGTAAGGTATATGTCATTTCCGTTCTGTGCAGGATATGTCTTTGAATAGCGGTAAGGCAGCTCGTTTCCGTGGGAGTCCTTAGCGGAAATGGTTCTTCCGTCCGTACCCGAAAGGTAGTCATCGTAGTAGGATTCAACACCGTAAAGACCATAGCCGTCAGAGGCTGTAAAGCCTATAACTGCCGCTGCAAGCTCATTCTGGGGGTAATAACGCTTTGTATCCTCCTCCACATTAATGCAGACCAGATTATATTTGTTGAAAAAGTCAAGGACTTCATCAGCAACAGGCTTTTCAACCTGTTCCTGTAAAACACTGTAGCGGTTTTCGGCAATCATAGCCCTTTCTACTTTTTCGGCAGTTATTCCGAGCTTAGTTGTAAGAAGTGTTATAGCCTCAAGGCGGAATGCCTCCGCTGACTGAGGGAGTGCATCCTCGATTACCTGTGTAACCTCATTGCCCTCAGCATCGGTAGTTGTTTCTATCTGAGGCTTATATGTACCATTTTTGATATCCTCAGCCCTTTTGTCAATACGTTTCTGTAAGGATTCCATATCCTCACGGAACTGCTTGGGGTCGAGGAACACTTTATATACCGTGGCACTTTTTGCAAGGGCAGTACCCTTTGAATCGTAAATAGAGCCGCGGTGTGCAGATATGGGAATTGAGCCGAAATGCTGCTCATTCGCCATAGCCTGATATTCCTTGTTTTTTATGACGGAGATGTTGAAAAAATTTGCAGCAACTCCCGAAAAGAGCAGAAGAAATACACCTGTCATAGTAATCTTCGCTCTGAATTTCATTGATTTTGAAGGCAGATTCTTATTGTTCATAGCTAATCCTTTCTGCTTCACAAATGAATTGCAATAAATAAGGCAGGGTTAATGAGCAACCCTGCCTAATACATCTTTTACGATGTTTTGCTCTTGACACACGATGTAAAAGGTTTTCGCTTGTTGTCCCTCAAGCGAAGGATAGGCTCTCCCCTGTTTTTTATATTTATGCGGGGAGAGCAATCCTTTATTCCGATCACTCGCTGTGTCTCCGTGTTCTACTTTTATGGAAACAGCGTACGTTCTACTTTACGGTATTTCCCAACTGCGGCGATTTTATTTTTTGTGCCGTCAGTTTTTATACAGGCAGTCCGAGATATTTTTATTCTCTATTATATTATATGATACTACCCTCTGAAATATTCCACACAGCGGTCAAAAAATTTTTTTATCTTAGCAATAAGACCGTCATCCTGTTCAGGAATACTAACTACGTCATCGGTCTGAATCTCAATGTACTTAATCTGGGAGGAGTCTATTTTTTTCATTCCCAGTACATTTTCTGCATAATCCTCGACGTTTTTTGCAGATATCTTACTTTCAAGCTCCGCCTGCAGTCTGACATTTTCAGCTTCGGCATATGTCAGCTCATTATTGAGAGCCGCTACCTTACTGTACATTGTATTTCTTCTGTCAAGACTGTAGATTACAGTTCCAAGAAGTATTGCTGCCAAAGCCGCAATTAATATAATTGATATAACCGAACCTGCTTTGGTTTCAGTTCTCTGCGGTTCATTCTGCGAATGACCATTTTTCGCATCGTTCTGTTTTGCTACAGAATTCTGTTCAGCCATCGCAGCAGGCACTCCTTTCTATAACCCTGAGCTTTGCGCTTCTGCTTCTGTTGTTGTTTTCCAGTTCTTTACTGTCTGCCTCTAAAGGCTTTTTGTTCACAAGAATTCCCTGCGGCTTGCGTCCGCATACACACTGGGGAAAATCGGGCGGACAAATACAGCCCTTACACCAGCCTGCAAATCGCTGTTTAACGATTCTGTCCTCTAAGGAATGGAAGGTGATAACGGCAAGCCTGCCCTCAGGCTTCAATGCTGCAAAAGCTTTATCCAATCCCTCATACAGGTGGTCAAACTCTCCGTTTACAGCTATACGTATTGCCTGAAATGTTTTTTTACAGGGATTTTTATCTCTCCGTGCCTTTTGCGGAACACTTTCCCTTATGATATCCGCCAGCTGAAGCGTCGTTTCTACAGGAGCAATTTCTCTTGCTTTGACGATATTTGCAGCAATACGGCGTGAGAATTTCTCCTCGCCATACTCAAATATAATCTTTGCAAGCTGCTGTTCCGAGAAAGTATTAACAACATCGGCAGCGCTCATACCCGTCTGGCTCATTCTCATATCGAGAGGCGCGTCGGTATGATAAGAAAAACCTCTGCTTTCTTCGTCCAGCTGATGAGAGGATACTCCCAAATCCATAAGTATACCGTCAACAGCATCAATACCCAATTCAGCAAGAACAGCGTCCAACTCCGAATAATTACGATGAATTACACGGGCATTAGGAAATTCAGCAAGTCTTGCAGAAGCCGCTTTAACGGCATCAGGGTCGCGGTCAAGGGAGTAAAGTCTGCCCTTATCGCTTAATTTTGCAGCAATTGCAGAGGAATGTCCGCCTCCTCCGGCAGTACAGTCAATGTATATGCCATCGGGGTTGATATTAAGTCCTTCAATACATTGATCGAGAAGAACAGGAATGTGTCTGAACTCCATTGTAATCTCCTTTACAGTACAAGATTAGCCAGTGCAGCCTTTTTGGCTGCAGGGTCAAGACTCTTTCTGCTTTCAGCAAAGAACGCGGGATTCCATATTTCAGCCCTGTTCAGATTGCCTATAACTGTTACTTCATCGGTAATGCCGGCAAATTCCCTTAATGTCTGTGAAATGAATATACGTCCCTGCTTATCGGGTATCTGCTTATCGGCACCTGCAAGAAGCTCACGTCTTATCTCGGAGCCTATATCTCCGGGGATTTCATTAAGCTTATTGCAATATTTTTTGAACTCTTCCACGGAGTAAACGGCGATGTAATTCTTATCGTGGCCTACACAAAGATAAAATTCGGCACCAAGAACATCACGGAGCTTAGTTGGAAAGCTCATACGGCCTTTAGTATCGATACTGGGATTGTAAGTACCGCATAACGGCTCGCTCATGACATTCGCCTCCTTTTTTCCATTTTGGTCACTTATCGATGCCGTGATTTACCAAAAAGTGGAAAAAATCACAACTAATCACCTGTTTTCACCCCTACAACAATTATACCCTATTTAAGAATAATTTTCAAGAGGGCATATTATACAATCATAGGATTGGTCAAAAGGAAATATTTGGAGTTTATGCCGAATTCTGTATTTTAATATTAAATTATATAACTGAATTTTCACCTTTTTTCACCCACAGGGCATTAAAAGGTGATGTATTTTGGAATTTTTCACCCATTTTATACCAATCCCTAAAATGTTAGTAGACAAAGATGATGAGCAGAAATGATGTATATCAAGGCGGACGACGAAAGCATACTGCCGTATGGTGAGGAGGACAACGACGATATACAGCATTTATGCCATTAGATTTGTCTAC
>JAFQHO010000069.1 GCA_017397925.1 Ruminococcus sp. | reverse complement strand
TTCAATTGATATGTGTTATAATATTCTTGTGGTACTTTTTTCGTCATAATTTAATAATACCACAAAAAATTACTGCTGTCACGCATTTTTTTGCGTGACAGCAGTTTTTTTCTTTTTTTACTCTTTTTTTACAGCGCCATAATCATTATTTTTCAATTTCTGCTTGCTTGCAGAACAGGTCAAAAGCGTAGGAAACGGAATCATCGCCGTTTATGAATTCAGAACTTGTGAATGTGCCGGTGTATTCTTCATTTACAAAAACATAACAGAATTCACTGTTTTCTTTTTCAACAAAATCAACCTGTGTGGATTTGCCGTTAATATCAGTGAACTTTGAGGTGAATACGGGGTTTTCAAGTATGGGAGTGTTTTCAACATCAATTCCTTCAAGTGCAACGTAAGCAAATTTGTTGAAGAAATTTTCAAAATAACCCAGAACAACTGCCTTTTCAAGGTCGATGTCGTTATCCTTGTATTTTGCCCAGCCCTCATTTGCGTTAAGGGTGAATTCGACATTAAGCTCATCACTGATTATCTCAAATTCAGAAGTAGAATGGAGATTAGCGCATTCAACTTTCTTGAGTACGAAGTCAATGGGCTCTTTATCAATGAAGTCAAGGTCGCCTGAATAGAAAGTTTCAACCTGTTTGGCTTCCTGATTGTAAACATAAGTGTACATCTGTGAATTCTGACCGTATTTGCTGAAAAGAAGGGTTTTGGATGTTCCGTCAGCTGCTTTTACAGTGAATTTTGCAATAGGTTCGTCAAAACCATATGTTGTGATGTCGTTTTCATCCTCAGGGAGCATTAACTCAGCAGTAAGACGCGATATAACCGCAAGGAGACTGCTTACCTTTGTCTGGTCAACTGACAGCATTTCATACTTGTCAGGGAGCTTCCAGCTGTTTTTTTCCGTGTCCAGTTCAAGAGAATATTTTTCCTCACCGTCACGCTCCAGCGTAATACCAATAATTTCATTCGTTTTATAGGGAATGAAATCGCTGTTTTTCAGTTCAAGTCTTGTGGAGATGATATTGGATATAATCGAAGTCGGAATTGCATAAATATTGTCTTTTTCATCAATATAGCTGTAATATATATCTCCTGTAGGGCTTTGATTGCCCAGATACAGAGTGTATGACTGAGAATTGCCGGAAACTGTTACAACATATGGATTATCAAGACCATATCCTGCTTTGATTTCATCTGTAAGCTCACCATAATTTTCCTTAGCCTCCAGTGACGCCATAAATGTTACAATTCCCTGTAATTTAGTCTGGTTTGTATCGAAGTAGGAGTCGCTGTATTGTGTCAGATTCCATTCATCTTCTGTGTGTTCAAAGGTGTAATCTCCGTCAGTGCAGGATATTTCAACCTTATTTATCGTGTCAGCGTCAAAATCAAACAGAATAAGATCGTTCTGCATTAATTCTTCCTGTTTGGTTTCGTTTTCGCTTTTGGATTTAACCGCCAGAAAAGCACCTATGGAAACTCCTGCGGCGGCTAAAAGAGCGACGATTGCAATAATAGCCTTTTTCATCAAGCATATCTCCTTTTAAGCCATACAAGCAGTCCGAAAACTGCAAATACAGCGGGAACGATGAAGAACATATTTATAGTTTTTGAAGCTTCATTACCGTCAGCAAATACCATAGTATCGTATGAGTTGAACTTATTTTCGATACCGAGGTCAACGTCAGAGGAATGAAGCCATGTGTTGGAGAATTTAATCAGATTACGTGTTCCCCATGTGTTAATAGTAAGATTATCATCAATAGGCTCGTCACATCCGATTACGATAAGCTTTGCGCCTGTCTGCTTATTGTAGGAGTAATAACCCATAACAAGAGGCTGATTTGATTTCTCCTTAGCGTCAGCGGCTGTAAGAGCGTCACCGCCCATAGGCTCGCTTATTGTAGTATATTCGTTACTGTCCATAGCTGTGGGAAGATTTTCAATAATTGAAGCCTTTTCTATCATAGCTCCTGATGAAGTAAGCTCATAGAAGCTTCTTGTATTGGAAACACCGGGAATCCAGCCTTCTGCGTAATTTGTTGAAATAATTGTATTTAACTCTGTTGTAAGGTCTTCGGAATAATCTTCAGTCTTTGCGGGATAGGATACTGTGAAATAATTATCCACTTGCTCTCCTTCAAGATTTTCAAGCTTCCACTTAGGATTTTTCTCCTTTATAATATTGTAATCCATACCTATTTCAAACTTTGCAAGGAGGAATTCAATATTTTCAAATCTTCCCTCTGTATCGCAGGGGGAGAGGAGCATCTGGATTTTACCGCCGTTGTCGATATAATCGCTGAGCTTTTTGCAGTCAGAGTCGCTTATATCGCGGACAGGAGCTGCAAGAGTGATAATTGCTGTATTATCGGGAATTTTATCCACAGTTGAAAGGTCAAGTTCCTTGATATCGTAGTTATCCATTCTGATAACGTTTTTGTGGGATGTATAATTTGCGTCAAGGGTTTTATCGCTGTAGCCTGTAAGGAAGTAGATAGTAGGGAGAGTTCCTGTTGCGCACTGATAGATTTTACCTGCAATAAGGTTTTCGCCTGCGTATTCAACAGCGCCGTTTGCGTCAGTCTGAAAGAGATTTCCTGAAATTCGGCTGATTGTGTCGCCGCATTTTACAAAAATATCGTTCATTTTTACTTCATAAGCGCCTGTAGGATTGAGAGAGTTTGCAAGTTCAACATTTTTGTTGGGGTCGAAGCAGGTGAGTGTGATGTTGTCACGCTTTTCAAGCTCCATAAATGTGTGATAAAGAGGCAGACAATCAGGCTCGTTTTTCAGATTGAAAAGTGTGTTGAGGAAGTATACCTCAATCTGCTTGTCTGCTGTTTTGTCAAGGATATCCTCTGTAATTGGGTCGAGGGAGTATTTTCCCGAGGGTGTCATATCATATACCTTATCTGAATAGGAGAAAATCATATTCAGCGGTACAAATACAACGAGTATCAGAAGTGCAAGCGCAATGGCGAAAGCACCCGAAAGATTAAGTTTCTTTTTTTCTTTATTGTTATCCATATTGGCTTACCCCCTGTTCCAGCGTCTTTTTTCAATGGAGATGTAGTTCCATACAAGACATACTATTATTGCGGATAAAAAGAATACTATGTCAGAAAGTCTGATAAAGCCCTGTGAGAAGTAAGCAAAACGGGGTTGTGCCGCAAAGGCATAAATAGCAGACTGTAATCCGGGATACTGCGCTATGAATTTTGTCATAGAGAAGTCATCTATAAAGAGGAATACGAACATTACAATTTCACCGAGAATAGCCGCGATGATTGAGTTTTCCGTAAATGAGGAAACAAGCTGACCGATTGCAATGTACATAGAACCCCAGAGGAAAAATCCGAGATAAGCGCAGATAAGCTGGCTCATAACAACTTCGCCCTTGATTGAAGCGTAAATGGGGAAGAAAAGAGAGCATACAAGCATAAAGAGGAATACTGTGATGTTTGCAAGGTATTTGCCAAGGATAATCTGCACTACGTTGATAGGCGAAGTCATCAGCAGAACTTCTGTGCCGAATTTACGTTCATCTGCAAAGGTTCTCATAGTGAGAATAGGTATAAGGAAGATGAACATAATGATTACGTTATAAAAAATATTTGCGAATGAGAAGTAATGAGTAGGCTGATTAAGGTCGCCCAGACTACTGTTGAACATAAAAGTGAACATAAACAGGAACAGAGCAGTTACAATATAAGCAAATGGAGTGAAGAAAAAGCTCTGTAAGTCCTTTTTGTAGATTGAGAACATTACTCATTTCCCTCCTTTTCAGCATTTTCTGTCTGTGATTCAAGAATATCAGATTTGTATTCCTCGAAAAGCTCCTTCATTCCACCCGATGTTTTGGAGTTGATAAGCTTTACGAATGCAGCTTCAAGGTCGGGCTTTTCTGTAAAGATTTCTGTAATCTGAACATTGTTATTGAGCAGGTCTTTCATAATGCTGTTCTTGATAGCGTCGCCGTCACCTTCAAGCTGAGCGATGAATTCGTATGCTTCATCACCTTCAACATTGACTTTAGTGATTTCCTTAACACCCTGTGTATTCTGGATTATCTCAGAAGCTGTTGCACGGCTGCCTTTTGTTCTGATGTGAAGTATAAGGCTGCCACCGGTCTGCTTTTCAAGGTTTTCAATAGTGTCAATTGCCTTTATATCGCCCTTGTTGATGATTACAACGCGGTCGCATACAGCGGAAACCTCTGAGAGAATATGGGAGCTGAAAATAACAGAATGGTCTTTTTTCAGATCTTTGATAATATTTCTTACCTCTGTAACCTGCTTAGGGTCAAGACCAACTGTAGGCTCGTCCAGGATAAGGAATTTCGGGTTGCCTAAAAGTGCCTGAGCGAAGCCAACACGCTGTTTATATCCCTTTGAGAGGTTCTTTATGAGCTTATCCTTTACGTCGGTAATTTTGAGAAGCTCCATAACACGGGATATTTCCTTGCTTTTCTTAGTGGCAGGGATGCGTTTCAGACCTGCACAGAATGAGAGGTATTCCCTTACACGCATATCAGGGTATACAGGGGGGATTTCGGGGAGATATCCCAGATTTTTCTTTGCCTTTACAGGATCCTTGGAGATATCGCTTCCGCAGATAGTGACTTTTCCTGCTGTCATAGGAAGAAAGCCTGCTATCATATTCATAGTTGTTGACTTGCCTGCACCGTTGGGGCCGAGGAAGCCAAGGATTTCATTATCGTTTATTGTAAAGCTAATGTTGTTTACGGCACGATTGTTTCCGTAATACTTAGTCAGATTTTCAATAGTGATCATGATATTCCTCCTTAATATAAATTTATGTACAAAAAACAATATACATATATAATAATGTAGGCGGATTATTGTAACTGCTCTGCTGAGGGTAACGGGGCGAAATTACAGTATCCCATTATCTATAGTATTATCGCAGATTTTTGTGTACGTGAAATGAATATATTGTGAACAAAATGTTAAATTCGAAAAAATGCACAAAAAGAATTCGGTTTGAATATGTAAAAATTATATATTATATTGGTGAATATATGGTGAAAAACAGCTGTCAGGGGGATGAATTTTATGTTAAAGGTAAAATGTCAAAATTTGTTCATATTATAGCAATAATTGACTTGCGAGCAAAAATTCTGCAATGGGCAAAATATACAAAAATGGGGTTGCTAATTGTGCATTGCAACAAAAAAATCTCAACGGATTACATAAAATCCGCCAACCTGTTGACTTTGCGGAAAATATGATTTATAATAGTATTGAAAATAGTTTGAGAATTGTGTTAAGTCCCGTGACTTTACACAGTGTACGAAGTATTTTCGTATACGCGTTCCGTTTTATCATCGGAACAAAACCATTTTTATAACCAAAATTTTATTGAGAGGGGTTAAAAAACAATGATAAGCAAGAAAAACAAAGCTCTTGCAGCTGGTATTCTTTCCGCTGCAATGTCAGCTACTGCACTCGTTCCTGCTTTTGCTTCAGGTATCGATGCACCACCAAACGAGTATGCTAAGGAAAAGGATTCCTACAAGTCCTATGCTACAATGTTCGAGACACTTTATGATGATGTTATCACAAACGGTGTAAAGAACGGCTATATGAGCTCACAGACAAACGGTGACTCATTTGGTATTCCTTACCACGCTGTTGAAACTCTCGTAGTTGAGGCTCCTGACTACGGTCACGAGACAACTTCTGAGGCTATGTCCTATATGGCATGGGTAACAGCTATGCACGATGTACTTGCTGAGAAAGGCGTCATCGACAGCTCCAGCAAGGATATGGAAAAGGGCTGGAGAACACTGGAAGCTATCATTCCCGGTTGGTCTGAAAATGCTTACGGTGCAGACACAAAGTATGAAACAATCTTTGAGCAGGAGAGACTCAAGGCTGATACAGCTACTGAGGAGAAGGATCCTTCACTCTATCCTGCAACACAGAACGGTACAGACGCTATCAACCCTATCTATGACGATATGAAATCTTCATATAAGGGTGATAACGGTTACTACCTCATGCACTGGCTCGCTGACGTTGATGACTGGTATGGTTTCGGCGGCGGCAAGGGACAGTTCACATTCATCAATACATTCCAGAGAGGTGAGCAGGAGTCTTGTTTCGAGACAGTTCCTCATCCTTGTCTTGAAGAGCTTAAGTACGGTATGAAGAGCAGCGGCCAGGGTGATGACGGTAACGGAATCAAGGCTATCTTCAACGGCGAGAACAAGGTTCCCCCACAGTACTCCTTCACAAACGCTCCTGACGCTGAGGACCGTGCTATCCAGGCTATCTACTTCGCAAGCAACTTCGGCGTAGACTGCGGCGAACTCACATATCTTGCTGCTAAGATGGGTGACCAGTGCCGTAACGACATGTTCGATAAGTATTATAAGGAAATCGGCTGCCAGAATATGGCTTCAACTTCTGCAGGCCTCAAGAGCCAGCACTACCTGATGTCATGGTATACATCATGGGGCGGCGCTCTCACAGCAAGCTACGGTGATTACCAGTGGGCTTGGCAGATCGGTTGTTCACATTCTCACCAGTTCTATCAGAACCCTCTTGCTGCTTATGCTCTTGCATATGACAAGAATATGGGTGATGCTATCAAGACAAAGAACTTCCAGGAAGACTATAAGGAGTCACTCAAGAGACAGATCGAAATGTACCTCTGGCTCCAGTCTGCTAACGGCCCTTACGCTGGTGGTTGTACAAACTCCAAGGACGGTAAGTACGTGAAGTATGACGCTGATGAGTCTACATTCTATGATATGGTATACGTTGAGCATCCTGTATACGCTGACCCAGGTTCTAACCACTGGATCGGTAACCAGGTATGGTCTACACAGCGTCTTGCTGAGCTTTACTACTATGTAACGAAGAGCTCTAACGGCAACCTCGCTGAGGGTCAGGACTTCGGTGGTCTTAGCCTTGACGAAGCTCTTGATACACTTCTCAGCAGATGGATTGAGTGGTTCATCGAGAACACTAAGTTTGATTATGTAACAGAAGACGGTAAGGAGCTTGCATACGCTATTCCTGCAACTCTTGACTGGAAGGGTCAGCCTGCAACTTGGGATGGTAAGTATGATCCCAATGCTAACAGCGGCCTTACATGTACAATCAGAAACTACGGTATGGGAGATATCGGATGTGTATCTTCACTCTGTAATACACTTATCTTCTACGCAGCTGCTAAGGGCGTAAACGCTTCTGCTGCTACAGAGGGCGGTTCATCTGTTGCTGAGCAGGGTCTCCTCCTTGCTAACAAGCTTATGTCCGCACAGTGGAACCTCGGTCGTGACGATATCGGTATCGCATTCGAGGACTGCAACGGTTCTCTCAAGAGAATCTTCGAGCAGGAAGTTTATATTCCTGATTACTATAATGGTACAATGCCTGATGGTTCTGTACTTAAGCCAGGTGCTACATTCAGCTCTATCCGTGAGAAGTATGCTGAGGATGAGATGTATCAGGCTTGTAAGGCAGTTTATGATAAGACTAAGGAAACTGAGGATTACAAGTACAAGCTCCACAGATTCTGGCATATGGGCGATGCTATCATGACAACAGGTACAATGGCACTTCTCTATCCTGATGTTGTTCCTTACTATGCTGATGGCGGTCAGGATCCTACAGATCCTCCTCAGACACCTACAGATCCTCCTCAGACAACTGATGCTGACTGGGGTGACGCTAACTGTGACGGTCAGGTAACAATGGCTGACGCTGCTGCTGTATTCCAGGCACTTGGTAACTCTGATAAGTATGCACTTTCTACACAGGGTGCTAAGAATGCTGACGTTATTGATAACGGTAAGGGTGTAACAGCTGCTGATGCTATCGCTATCCAGGCTGTAAGTGCTAACCTTATCAAGCAGACAGACTTCCCAATGACAACAGCTGAGTATGAGGCTGCTGTAAAGTAATTTTTGAATTACATTTAATGCTGTAACGATTTAAATATAACGCACCTTCTCGTATGAGGGGGTGCGTTTTGTTTATAATATTAATCCCTGAAACAACAGTAGACAAATCTAATGGCATAAATGCTGTATATCGCACCATACGGCAGTATGCTTTAGTCGTCCGCCTTGATATCTATCATTTCTGCTCATAATCTTTGTCTACGAATATTTTAGGGATTGGTATAAAAAATTGTTATAAAAAACTCCCCGAAAGAAATCGGGGAGTTTTTTATAACAAAAAAAGGCGCTGTAAAAAAAGTGAAACCAAAAGTCCGAGTGGGCCATGGAAATGGTCTACTCGGACTTTTTTAATATGTAAAAAGTGGAAAATTGCAAAACTGTTGAAAACAGGGTATAACGAACACACCGGCAGAAAAATAATTTTTTTGCCGTGTTGAAAAGTATTATTTTGTTGAAAACTCAGGCAGCCAATGCGA
>JAFQHO010000068.1 GCA_017397925.1 Ruminococcus sp. | reverse complement strand
TCGCATTGGCTGCCTGAGTTTTCAACAAAATAATACTTTTCAACACGGCAAAAAAATTATTTTTCTGCCGGTGTGTTCGTTATACCCTGTTTTCAACAGTTTTGCAATTTTCCACTTTTTACATATTAAAAAAGTCCGAGTGGACCATTTCCATGGCTCACTCGGACTTTTGGTTTCACTTTTTTTACAGCGCCATTTTTTATAAAATCCTTAATTACCTCTTGCTTTTTTTCTGATTTTGCTATATAATAGTAATAGCGTAATTAACGGAGGAAATAACTATGAACAGTAAAATCGGCTTTGATAACGATAAATATCTTAAATTGCAGTCGGAGCATATCCGTAAGCGTATCGACCAGTTCGGCGATAAGCTTTACCTCGAGTTCGGCGGAAAGCTATTCGACGATTTTCACGCTTCACGCGTTCTTCCGGGCTTCAAGCCCGACAGCAAATTACAGTTGCTTCTTGAGCTTAAGGATGAATCTGAAATTGTTATCGTCATCAATTCTGATGATATTGAAAAGAATAAAATCCGCGGAGATTTAGGCATTACATACGATGTTGACGTTATCCGCCTGCTTAACATATTCAAGAAAATCGGGCTCTATGTAAGCTCTGTAGTTCTCACACGCTATGACAATCAGCCCACAGCTGACGCTTTCAGCGCTCGCCTTGAAGCTCTCGGAGTAAAGGTATACCGCCATTACAATATAAAAGGCTATCCCTCGGATTTACAGCGTATAATCAGCGAAAACGGCTTTGGTAAGAATGAATATATCGAAACTTCACGTAAGCTTGTAATTGTAACTGCTCCCGGACCGGGCAGCGGCAAAATGGCTACCTGTCTTTCTCAGCTTTACCACGAGCATAAGCGCGGACTTAACGCAGGATATGCCAAGTTTGAGACATTCCCTATATGGAATATTCCCCTCCGCCACCCTGTAAATATCGCATACGAGGCGGCTACATCTGACCTTAACGATGTAAATATGATTGACCCATTCCATCTCGAAGCATACGGCGAAACCACAGTAAACTACAACAGAGATGTTGAAATTTTCCCTGTTCTCAACGCTATGTTTGAGAACATCTTAGGCGAATCCCCTTATAAGTCCCCAACGGATATGGGCGTAAATATGGCTGGAAACTGCATTGTAGACGATGAAGTTATCTGCAAGGCGGCATCTGATGAAATTATCCGCCGCTATTATGTGGGACTTTGTGACCGCCGAAAGGGACTTATTTCCGATGATGAAGTTACTAAGCTTTCGCTGCTTATGAAGCAGGCAAATATAAGTCCTGACAGCCGCCGCACCGTTGAAGCTGCTTTACAGAAAGAGGCTGAAACAGGCGCTCCCGCTGCTGCTATGGAGCTTCCAGACGGCACTATGATAACAGGCAGAACTTCCGACCTTTTAGGTGCAGCATCGGGACTTCTTCTCAATGCCTTGAAGCATATGGCTGGACTGGACGACAGTATTCTCCTTATGTCGCCTCACGTTATTGAGCCGATTATGGATTTAAAGGTTAATCACTTGGGTAATAACAATCCCCGAATTCATACAGATGAAACTCTCCTTGCCTTGTCAATCTGTGCAACTACCGACGACAACGCAAAGAGAGCTATGGAGCAGATTTCAAATCTCCGTGGCTGTGAGGTACATTCAACTGTTATCCTCTCCACTGTTGATGAACGTATTTTCAAGAGATTGGGAATTAATCTCACTTGCGAGCCGAAATATAATTAAAACAAAACCGCATAAAGCCCACTTAACGGCTTTATGCGGTTTTTTAGTTATATTCCTATAGATATTCAATTGTTCGATTTATACAAACTCAGCACGTGCTGATTGTGCATTCCTACAAATTTGATTTTTGCTGCAACAAAACGGCTCTGAAAAGACACTATATTATCAGAGGGCAAAAAATATGGTAACTACTGATTGCCCTGAATTATTACATCATACTCTTAATTTTAGTCAAAATAACATTTGCCGCATCAAATTTGCTCATCAGCTCCAGTTCTTCATCGCAATCGGCTGTTATCATCGTGATAATATTAGTATCAGTACCGAAGCCTGCTCCGTCCTTTTTCAGGGAATTAGCACAAATCATATCGCAGTTCTTTGAAATCAGCTTTTTCCGCGAATTTTCAATTACGTTGTCTGTTTCCATTGAGAAACCGCAGATAATCTGTCCGCCACGTCTGTTTTCACCGATATATTTCAGAATATCCGTAGTCCGTTTTAACGATATGCTCATATCGTCATCAGATTTCTTTATTTTGTGGTCGGCAGTTGTTACAGGGGTATAATCCGCCACAGCCGCCGCCTTAATGATAATATCAACATCGTTCATACGGCTCTTTACAGCATTGAACATATCCTCCGCCGACTGAACTTTTACAACATCGACAAACATAGGAGGCTCAACCTCTGTATGTGCCGCTACCACAGTTACCTCCGCACCACGGAGCATAGCCGCTTTCGCCATTGCAAAGCCCATTTTTCCGCTGGAATGATTTGTGATAAATCGCACTGGGTCAATACTCTCACGGGTTGCACCTGCTGTCACGAGGACTTTTTTCCCTGCCAAATCCTTTTCAAAGGCTATTTCACGAAGAATATACTCCACCAGAGTATCTTCATCGGGAAGCTTTCCGTCGCCTATGTCGCGGTTTGCAAGCATACCCTTGACAGGCTCAATTATTTTGTAGCCGTGACGTTTCAGCTTATCAATATTCTCCTGCACTATGGAATTATGCAGCATATTGTGATTCATCGCGGGTGAAACAAGTATGGGGCAAGTACACGCCATAACCGTTGTAGTCAGCATATCGTCGGCTATACCGTTGGCAATTTTGCCGATTACATTTGCCGTTGCAGGAGCGATAAGCACCAAATCAGCCTTTTTTGCAATGGCAACGTGTTCCACGCTATACTGGAAATTGCGGTCAAATGTATCTATAAGACATTTATTCTGAGTCAGCGTTTCAAATGTGAGAGGATGTACGAAATTTGTGGCATTCTGTGTCATTGATACGTGTACCTCCGCACCAAGCTTTGTCAGCATACGGGCTACATTGCACATTTTATAAGCGGCTATGGAGCTTGAAACTCCAAGCAGTATTGTTTTTCCTTTGAGCATATTTATTCTCCTTGAAAAAAGTTTTATGCCGCACTAAGAGGGTCTGAAACAGCCTCACACTCGGCAACAGTAAATGGGTCAATATCTATACAGTTTGCAGGGTCAAAGCAGCCTGACAAATCCCATGCTACCGTATCATTCATAACGGTGAGAGCATTGCGGAAAAAATCGTAGTCTTTCAGCTTTTCCCATACACCGCCCTGTTCTACAAGATGTTTAACGGATAATTTTCTGATTGTTCCGTCAAGCATATAGGCATATACGGTATAATCTTCGCCTGCATATGTCTGAACAACCACAGGAAATATATCGTTCTGCATAATTGTTCTCCTTTTGCCGATTTTTTATTTGTAAATCTGACCTCTGTTATCGGCATTAGTTACATCAATCAGCGTAATTTCATTTGATTTTTCCAACATTTCAAAAAGCAATCTGTAATCACCCACACGCAAGCGATAAAGGTTGTTTTCCCCGATCATTTTCTTTATATCGCCAATTAAAGGCAAAGCATAAATAGCTTTAAGCAGTCTTTCCTGTTGTCTGCGTTCTTGCTTTTGAATAAACTTCCTCGCCTTTTTTCTGATGTTATATTCGTAAATCATTTGGATTAAACCCCAATTCCTTTACAAAATCATCCAATGACATTGACTCGTCATTATCTTCACGGCTGTCTGCGATCATAGCCCCATCCCATTCATCGGGGGCTTCTTCGGGAATAAATCCGAAATTTTTGCCGAAAAGGATAACAAAGGCTTCCAATTGTTCCTCAGTAAGCTGATTGAAAATGTAAAAAGCTTTTTCCTTTGTACTCATAGCAAATCCTCCTTGAAATCTCATTATCATCATATCTTCCTATCTTAATTATATCATATTATCAGACTTCCCACAATGTACACATTGCACAATAAATCCGGTAAAAAATCAGCAATAATATTATACAGCATTTAATGAAAATAATTTCGAAAGCTATAGATTTTAATTAGAAAATATGGTATAATGTAATTATTCCAAAACAGGAGGTACAAATTTATGCTTTTAGCTGTAGATATAGGCAATACAAATATAGTTTTCGGCTGTGTGACTGAAAATGACGAAATAGTGGTATTTGAGCGAATTTCCACAAACCACAATGCAACTGCCGCAGAATATGCGGTGCTTATCAAAACCCTTCTTGAAATGAATAATTTCCGCTGTGAGGAAATAACCGACGCTGTTATGTCCTCCGTTGTCCCCTCTGTTACAAATACCGTAAAAGAGGCTATACAAAAGCTTTTCAATGTGGATGTTATGGTTGCAGGCCCCGGAGTTAAAACAGGTCTGAATATCCTCATAGACAACCCCAAGCAGCTTGGCTGCGACCAGGCAGTTGACGCTGTAGCGGCAATAAATACATATTCTGTGCCGCTTATTATTATTGATATGGGAACTGCCACAACTATTTCCGTAGTTGACAAGAACAAGAACTACCTCGGCGGCCTTATTATGACGGGTATGGGAGTTGCCGCTGACGCTCTTATAAACCGCACGGCGCAACTGCCTAAAATAGACTTTGAAATGCCCCCGAATATCATCGGACGAAATACTATCGACTGTATGAAAAGCGGCGCGCTGTTCTCCAATGCCTGTGCAATTGACGGTATAATTGAGCGTATTGAGGAAGAACTGGGTGAGCCGTGTACTGCCGTTGCCACAGGCGGACTTGCATCAACTGTAATTCCCCTTTGCAAAAAAACAGTACACGTTGACAATAATCTCCTTATCCGTGGTCTTACTATTATTTATCGAAAAAACAAGAAATGAAGTGTAAAGCATATGAAAAATGAATTCTCATTCGCTGATTCTCCTGATACAGCTTGCATAACCTGCTGTCACGTGTTGAATGAGAACAGCCCGATATTATACGTTTCACACGATGAGGACGGCTGTTGGCAGTTTTTATGCAGCGGTCAGCATAGTGAAGCTGATGCAAGAGTTGTTTCTTTAGCAGATATTTTAAAAATTGATAATTCAATGGCTGTTTTGACAGAGTTGGATTTTGGCGAGTATGCCGAAGCCGAAAGCGAAACAAGTGATTGGATCGTAAGGCGGATATAAAAAACGAGTCGGATTTCTCCGGCTCGTTTTTTGTATTATAGGGGTAATGTGATTATTTTGAAGCTATTGGGAGTTTTTCAACAATATTTGCAACAAACTTCTGAATTGCAAGAGCGTCAGCACCTGTAATACCATTTCCCTGGTCACAGCAGTCTGCGTTTGCAGCACCCTGCTCTGATAAACCATATTTATCAGGATTTCCCATTGCCTGATATATAGCTGCTGCGTCAGCCATTGTAACTGCACTGTCACAGTTAGCGTCACCTATAAGTGTTGCCTCAACACCTGGATTTACAGGAGTTGTAGGAATTGGAGTTGTAGCAGTAGAACCGCCCTTCAAGAGATATGCGTCAATAATCTGAATTCCTGACTTATCTGTAAGTGCAGTGCCGTCTGCTTCAGCATACCAGATCTGTCCTTCGTATGTATCAGACTTTCCAAGCTCTGCCTTTATCTTCTCAATAAGAGCCTCATCCTCGATAACCTCTGTTCCAAGTGAACAGTTGAGGAAATTATCCTGTACATTAACCTTGATTGAACCGCTGCTCTTAGCCTCCCACTGAATATTTACCCAGTAGTACTCGCCATCAAGAGGAATTGAAACACCCATACCGCCGTTAGCATATGTTACATCGTCGGGAATCTCAACATTGATATAGAACTCCTCTGCAGCCTCAGGAAGTGTAATTTTGAAATTCTTTGTTGTCTTATCAAACTTTACAGTACCATAGTTCTTGTTAGGATCAGCCTCTGTAGTAGCACGTGTTGTTGTAGTTGTAGGCTTTGTTGTGGGCTTTGTTGTTGTAAGAGCAGGGTCAACAGGCTCTACATCCTTTGTATAAAGATCAGCAGGAAGCTCATCAAGAGTAATGCAGTATTCGCTCTGATACATCTCAATTGTATCTTCCTTTGTATTGAATACAGGGTTGGAGAGGAAGTTTGTATCTTCACTTCCACCGTCATACCAAGTACAGAAATAGAGCCAGCCAGCCTTTTCGTCAATAAGATTATCAACTGTTGAGAAGCTGTCATTTTCTGTCATAGCAACCATTTTTGTGCTGTCGTATCTGTCCATAATTCCGTAGAATGTTGAACCGATAGCACTGTCGTTATGCTTCAGTACAGCTGAACCTGTAGACCAGTCTGTACAGTTATACTTATCATAGCCGATGATATCAACGTATTCATCGCCTGGATACCAATCGTGTGAATATTCATAGTTGTAGCTATTCCACTCCCAAATGAGGTTGTGACAGCCAAGCTCGTTTGTAAGTGTTTCATATGTGTAGATCCAAAGCTTCTTATAAGCCTCTGAACCTTCTCTGCCCCACCAGAACCATGAACCGGACTCACCGCCGGAACCTTCTGCTTCGTGGAGAGGACGCCAGAGAACAGGAATACCCTGTGCTTCGAGTTCATTGAACTCCTTAGCAAGAGTTTTAAGTCCCTGCATATAGTACTCATTTTCCTTTGTACCGGGTGTAGCAGCCTTTGAAGGCGAGAAGTCTGTATCCTTAGCTGTATATGTTGTCTTAGCCCAGTCAATCTTCTGACCTATTTCATAGCTTGCAAAATCCTTAGGAACGTTGTAATGGAAAGAAGCTGTAGCAATACCCTTCTTCTCCTTTACCCAGTCAATGATACGGTCAGTTGAGCCGTCATCGCTGCCGAAAGCAGGACAACAGAAGTTACCATAGTCGAAACCTCTGATTGCAGGAAGCTCACCTGTAAGATCCTTGAGATACTCGAATTCAGTTTCAAGACCGTGAGGGCCGCCTGAATAGATTTCCTGCTGACCTGAAATAATATTCTTACCATAAACCTCTGATAAGTATTCCATAAGAGAATAAACAGCAGGAATAGCCTTTATATCACAAGGTGTTGTCTGTGTTGCCTTTATAGGAGAAAGTGTAGCTTCTTCAACAGTAAGATAATCGAACTTTGTCCAGCCCCATGACTTGCTGATTGTAATTGTGTTCTTTCCTTCGCTAAGCTTTGCAGTTGTGGAAATAGGTGCAAATTCGCCCTCAGGAATGCTTATCTGTGCCTGATCAACGCCGTTGATTGCAAGGTTCTGAACCTTTGAGCCGCCAACACCGTAAGCGTAGATTGTAAGCTTGTACATACCTGCAGAAGCTACTTCCACATCAACTGAAACAGAACCGTCATCCTGCATATAAGCAGCTTTTCCACCGCTTGCGCCTGTTTCAGTTACAGCCTCAACTGTACCTGTGAGCGTACCGCTTTCAAACTCGTACTTCTGAGCGTCTGCTGCATTAACAGTTACAGCTGTAAGAACAGAACCGTTAAGAGCCATTGCAGCAGCCATAACTGCAGCTCCGGCTTTTTTCATAAAATGATTGTGCATAGTTAATTCCCTCCGTTGGTTAAATTCGGATACCGTATCCCATTCGATACCCTTTACTCTCTACTTTAATTATACTATTCATTTAGGTAAAAATCAAGTTTTTCTAACTTAATTTTTATTTTAAAATAAAATTTCGTATGTTTTCACAAATAAAAAGCCATTTGTTTGGCATTTTCTACCAAAAGATGGCTTAAAATTCACTTAACAACATTGTTAGTTAATAGACTTTTCTGTTAAGTTGTGTACTATTCTTTAATTTATAATTAAATTGTAATATCACTTAATATTAGACAAATCACATAACCTTAACGTAAAATTTTCTGTTTCTCGGTCCGTCAAACTCGCAGAAATAAATATCCTGCCATGTACCAAGAAGCGGTCTGCCGCCCTTTATAATAACAGTTTCGCTCACTCCCACCGCTGAGGATTTGATATGAGCGTCAGAATTGCCTTCACAATGCTGAAATTCCCTTAAATCAGGAAAAAACTTATCCATACCCTTGATAAAATCAGATTTCACATCAGGATCGGCATTTTCATTTATAGTAATTGCCGCTGTTGTATGAGGGCAGAATATCACACAGATACCCTCAAGCACACCGCTTTCCTTGATAGCCTCCTCAACCTCGGGAGTGATATTCATAAGCCCCTGTGACGGGGTCTGAAGCTGAAAAGTAAATAACATTATTTCTTCCCTCCATTAAAATAGTTGCAAAAGTAATTCAGCGGACATTCACCGCATTTTGGCTTTCTTGCGCTGCATATATCTCTGCCGAATTCCACAATCTGATGACAGAAATGGCTTGAATTTTCAGGCGGTATCAATTTCACCAAATCCGCTTCAACCTTTGCCGGCTCTTTATTTTTTGTAAGTCCAAGACGCCCTGTTATGCGTATGCAATGAGTATCAGTAACTATTGCAGGCTTTCCGAAAATATCACCTAACATAAGATTTGCCGTTTTTCTGCCAATTCCCGAAAGCGTAAGAAGCTCCTCCATAGTATCAGGGACTTCTCCGCCGAAGTTGCTTATCAGTTGACCTGCCATTTCTTTGATACTTTTAGCTTTAGTATGATAAAAACCACAGGGCTTTATATCCTGTTCAAGTTCTTCAATATCTGCATCAGCAAAAGCCTGCAAATCGGGATATTTTTTAAAAAGAGTTTTTGTCACGATGTTTACCCTTGCATCCGTACACTGTGCCGCCAGTCTTGCCCCTATCATAAGCTCATAGGGTTTTGTGTAATCCAGAGAACATTTTACATCGGGGTAAATTTTTTGCAGCTCCTCACAGGCAAGTCGAGCTATTTCCTTTTTTGTCATTGCCGTCAACCTCCTTTTTGCGTAAAATCAGCATTTCATCGTATAGCCTGTACATCTTCTGAACTGTGTTTTCAAGGAAATAATAGTGCTTTATGTAAAATCCAAGCAAAACCATAATTATGACTACAAGGATAAAAAGCGCAGGATTTTCGGCAAATAAAAATGCGCATATGAATATGGCAAGGACTATGGCAAACATCATTGTCACGAGAAAATGAACAATTCTCTCGTGCTGCATAAAAGCAATTTTATCCTTATGCTCCAGAAATATTTCCTCCAATTCAGCTAAATCAGCATACTCCTTTAATCGCCGTTGTGTTTCTTCCATATATTTTTTCAGATAAGCCGTCATTTTATCACCGCCTGTAGCATTTCAACCGTTTTCTCAAAAGAAATACAATCTGCATATCTTTTGTTCCATATGAAATTATTGTAGTAGTTATAAGTCTGTTCCGCAGACATAAATTCATTATCAAATGTACTATTACAGTTTGCAGGCACTATTATTTTAAATCCGCGTTCAAATCCTGCCTTTATAGTTGCATCAATACAATATTCTGTCTGCAAACCAACGATAATTACTGTGTTTTCACCTTTTTCTTTCAGATATTCCGCAAGTCCCGTATTTCTGAATGCACTGTTTACTGTTTTATCAAAAATGCGTTCATTTTCCGCAGGCTGAAACTTTCCGTATATCTCAAAACCGTCACTTCCCTTTGTCAGAGAATTTCCTGCACCGTCATCGTGCCGTACAAAAATCACTTCAACCTTGCTTTTTCGTGCAGTATCTATCAATTTTGCTATATTAGCTTCAAACTGCTCAAAATTATATACTCCGCTGTTAGTTATCGCCTTTTGAGTATCAACTATAAGAAGTACCATAAGACCTCCGAAAAATCTATTCTATCCATAGGGAACCCCTATAATTATATTATACCTCATTACGCTGAAAATGTAAAGGGCAAAAAAGCGGACCGCACAAAGGCGGTCCAGACTTCTTATACCAATCCATTAAATGTTAGTAGACAAAGACGACGACAGACAGTATTCATACCATTAGATTTGTCTACTGTTGTTTTAGGGATTGGTATTATATCTTGTATTTGCAAATTATCTTGCAAGCGCAAGCTGATCGCGTAAATTTGTAGAAACACCTTTAACAGGCATCATAAGCACCTTACCAGTGCCACGATATACGTTTACAAGTCCCTCTCCTGATGCCGCAGAACCAATAAGACTCTTTCCTGAACGCTCAACTGTGAAATTCAGCGTATTGCTCCATGCAATAACAAAATTGCCGTCGACCTTAAGTACATCGTTTTCAAGAGTAATTTCAATAAGTTCCTCTCTGGGGCACTCGGATTCAATACAGAAAACACCTGAACCATTAAGGCTGAGGTTGAAAAGTCCTTCACCGCCTGCAATAGCAGAAGAAAGATTAGTTCTCATAACAGCCTTATGCTGCAAAGCAGAATCACAAGCAAGGAAAAGACCGTCATCAAGGACAACAGAACCATTCCATTCAGCTGTATTGAGAAGGATAGGATAACGGTAAGTAGGCTCTAATACAAGTACGCCGTTTCCTGTATATTCAGGCTTAATTGCAGATTCACCTGTCATTTTTCCACGTACAGCCTTACCAAAGAGATCACCCACACCCTTTATACCTGTAGTTGCGTTAACATCGCCAAGCATCCACTGCATTGCACCAGCCTGTGTTGTGATATTAGCCTTTTTAAGATCGCATATAACCTGACGCTTGCGGACGTTCATATGAGCACTGAAAAATGCTGTAGCCGCAGTCATTGGTGTTACACTAAGGTCACGCTTATACTCAATAACAGTAAAAGGTCCTAACTGCGCAATAATGTTTACATCATCATTGTCTGTGAAATTCTTAATTGTGTACATAATTTTTCTCCCTATATATGTAATATTTATCAGACAGCAATTTCACTGCCCGACAAGTATATTATACAACAATTTTATATAAATGTAAAGAGTTTTTTGAAATTTTTCTAAAAAATCCCCCTTCCGAAGAAGGGGGAAATCTTATTGCTTTTCAGTCAGACAATTAAGGAATTATTCCTCATCCTCTCTCTTTCTTCTGAGAACGAATGCGCCTGCTGCTGCCATAGCCAGTACAAGAACAGGAATTGCTGTTCCTGCGTCACCTGTCTTAGGAGCATCACTGCTCTTTGCAGTTGTCTTTTTAGTTGTAGTATTCTTGGCTGTTGTAACCTTCTTTGTTGTTGTGGTAGTTTCGTCTGTAGATGTTGTGCTGCCTTCTGTTGTAACGCCGCCGTCAATTACGGCTGTAGTTGTAGTAGTTGTTGGTTCAGTAGTTGTCGTGCTTGCTGTAGTAGTAACTATCATTTCATCAATCATAGTAACAGTTGTGCTTGTAACACCAACTTCACCGCTTAGCTTGCCGCCCTCGATTGTGAATGTGATATCTGTTGCCACTTCGTAGCCATTAGGAGCTGCAACCTCGTGGAGTACGTATGTACCGTCAGGGAGATTATTAACAAGTGTGGGCGTTGTTCCTGAAATGAATGTAAGAGCATTTCCGTCTGATACAAACTTCGCACCATCACCGAATGTTACACCGCTTTCTGTGAACTGAACTGCCTTACCTGTAAAGTCAACACCTGTGAGAGTAAGAGTTGCACCTGCAATTTCCTTGCTGAATACATCCTGCTTGCTGATGTAAACATCAGTTGCTGTCATATTATCCATCATTGTTACAGAATCGCTTTCAACTCCAACGCCACCGCTGAGCTTGCCGTCCTTGATTGTAAATGTGATATCTGTTGCCACTTCATAACCGTCTGGAGCTGCATCCTCGTGAAGTACGTATGTACCATCGGGGAGATTCTTAACGATTGAAGCTGTTGTTCCTGAAATGAATGTAAGTGCATTTCCGCCTGATACGAACTTAGCACCGTTACCCAGTTCAAGAGCATCGCCTGAGAATTCTACCTTATTTCCTGCGAAATCCACACCTGTAAGTGTAAGTGTAGCGCCTGCGATTTCACTGCCGTAAACATTTTGTTTGCTGATTTCAACGTCAGTCTTAATCATATCGTCAACCATTGTTACGGAGTTACTTTCAACGCCAATTTCACCACTTACAACACCATTTTCAATTGTGAATGTGATGTCAGTTGTTGTGAGATATCCGCTGGGAGCTGCATCCTCGTGAAGTACGTATGTACCATCGGGGAGATTATTAATCTTTGTGCCTGTTGTACCTGAAATCCATACAAGCTCTCTGCCGTCGGATACAAGCTCTGCACCTGTGCCGAATGTAACATCTGAGCTATTGAACTCAACCTTTCTGCCTGTGAAGTCAACACCTGTAAGTGTCAGCTTAGCACCTGCAATTTCCTGACTGAATACATTCTGCTTGCTGATTGTTACATCAGTCTTTGTCATATCATCCATCATTGTAACACTTGTACTGTCAACACCAACTTCGCCGCTGAGAACTCCATTTTCAACAGTGAATGTAATGTCTGTTGTTACTTCGTAACCGCTTGGAGCTGCTACTTCGTGGAGTACATATGTACCATCGGGAAGATTCTTAACGTATGTGGGAGTTGAACCACTGAGCCACTTAAGCTCTGTGCTATTTTCTGATGTTATAAGCTCTGCCTTAATACCGGGAATTACGTTTTCAAGAGCGAACACGATATCATTTCCGTCTGCATCCTTACCTGTAAGAGTAAGCTCTGCACCAACGATTTCCTCGCCGTAAGCGTTCTGCTTGCTGATTTCAGCCTCACCAAGCTTTGCAGCTACCATATTGACTGTTTCGTCAAGATTGCCTACAAGCTTACCGTCTGAAATTGTAAAGTGAATATCCTTAGAAGGCTCGTATCCATCGGGGGAGGTTGTCTCACGGAGAACATAATCACCATCGGGAAGTTCCTTAATGAATGTAGGTCCGTTTCCAGTTATCCACTTAAGCTGATTGCCGTCACCGATAAAGTCAGAATTGTTATCGAAGTAAACGTTATTCTTATTGAATTTAACAGGCTTGCCGTTTTCATCAGTACCGCTGAGAACCAGAACAGCATCTGCTACTTGTGTGCCATTTGTATCAACCTTGTTGATATAAACGCTTCCTCTTGGAGCAGTAGTAGTAGTTGTTGTTGTTGTACTTGTGGTAGTTGTTGTACTTGTAGTTGTTGTGGTGGTAGTTGTTGTAGGCTTTGTTGTAGTTGT
>JAFQHO010000067.1 GCA_017397925.1 Ruminococcus sp. | reverse complement strand
ATTGGCTCTCTCGATGCTTCGAGGGAGCTTTTGCTGTTTCCGGTGTCGTTTTCTGTATTGTATTTCCCTTCAAACTATGGTATATTTCATATATCAATTCTGCCAATGTGTGGTACACAACGGACAGGCAAGTTTATCACAAAGGAGTGCTGTACAATGAAGAAAAAAGTAGTTGCAGTATTAGTGACAGTTTTACTGCTGTTGACAGGATGCGGGAGTTCCGTAAGTTCGGAAGAAGCCATTGCCAAATATGGCTCTGACACACTGAAAGTGTATAACGTAGGGGAATACATAGACACGATGGTTATTTCCGACTTTGAACGTGAATTTGGCGTAAAAGTAATTTATGAAGTATATGATTCCAATGAAATGATGTATACGAAAGTGCAGGCTGGGGATGTATATGACATTCTGGTGCCCTCTGATTATATGATTCAGCGTCTGGTTGCAGAAGATGCTCTCATGGAGCTGGATTTGAGCAAAATTCCAAATATCGAGTTTTTAACGGATGAAGTGAAAAATCTGCCTTTTGACCCGGAAAATAAATATTCTGTACCGTATTTCTGGGGCAGTGTAGGGATTGTATATAATACGACTGTTGTTGATGAGGAAGACCTGAAACGTGAAGGCTGGGATATTTTAAAAGACCCAAAATATGCAGGGCGTATCTATATGTATGATTCTGAGAGAGATGCCTTTATGATCGCATTTAAGGCACTGGGTTATTCTATGAATACACAGAACTTGGATGAAATTGAGGATGCATATCAGTGGCTGATGGAGCAGAGAAATACCATGAATCCGGTATATGTGGGTGACGAAGTTATCGACGGTATGATTAACGGCAATAAAGACATGGCTATCGTATATAGCGGGGATGCTACCAACATTCTGCTGGAAAACGAAGAAATGAGCTTCTACATGCCGGATCAGGGCACAAACTTGTGGGTAGACTGTATGGTCATTCCGAAAAATGCAGAGAACCCATTGCTGGCGCATGAATTTATTAACTATATGCTGGAATATGATATTGCTTATACCAACAGTGAGTGGGTGTGCTATACCTCTCCGCACAAAGATGTGCTGGCTGATTTGAGCAGCATGGGCGGCTATTTTGAAGGAAACGTAGCATATTTACCGCGTCAGGGTTATGAAAAAGACGAAGTGTTTGAGGACAATCGTGTGCTGAAAGAAAAACTGACAGAGCTGTGGATTAAGGTAAAAGCAGGGGAATAAAACAGAAGCGGTATCGTTTGTGTGGAATTAGTTACAATTGCAGGATACAACAGGAGTTTTCCTGTATCGGGTAGAACTTTCTGTTTGAATATTTTGGCTCAAGGGTATAACAAAAGTGAAGAAATAAGAATGGGGGAAACAATCATGGCAAGAAAATTAATGTTAGATTTACAGAAATGTCCGGCAAACCATAGCTGCCCTGCAGTAAAAGTATGTCCGTACAATGCGTTGTCGCAGGAAGACAGTAACCATGCACCGGTGATTGATTACAATCTGTGTGTAGCATGTGGTGCATGTACCAGAGTGTGCGGCAAACAGGCATTGCAGATTGTAGAAGCATAAATGTAACGTGCTGCCGTATAATATGGATATCGTATTATACGGCAGTTTTTGTATGGGGGCGTAAAGCATGGACAAGAAATTATTTCGCAGCTATATGCTGCTCATTACCTTTGCGGTGGCATTGGTTTTGCTGCTTACAAAAATAGATGTATTGATGAAGGGTGCAGGTGTGGCGCTTGGTCTGTTGAAACCTTTCTTTATAGGGTTTGCCATTGCCTTTGTGCTAAACATTCCGTATACAGCTATTTTAAGCGCTCTAAACCGCATGGATAAAAACCATAAACTGAAAAAGGTAAAAAATCCGATTGCGCTTATAGGTGCTTATGTACTGTGTATGGGAATTATTGTGGGGATATTTGCTATCATTATTCCTGAGCTGGCGCGGAGTATCAATAGCTTAATCAGTAACAGCGATAAATACATGGCAAATATTCAGAGCTTTCTCCTATGGCTGTCGCAGTTTGACTTTTCCTGGGTAGCGGAAATTGACTTTACGCAAATTCTGAACTCATTAAAAGCCGAATTGACCACATTTGTAAACAAATCTTTGAATGCGCTGTCTACCATATTCCCGCAGCTGTTCAGCATGACAGCCAGTGTTATCGGCATTGTAGCCAATTTCTTTATTGCGGTTATTGTATCGATCTATCTTTTGGTGAGCAAAGAAGACTTGTGCCGTCAGGTGAAAAAGCTGACTTATGCATTTCTGCCGCACAGCTGGGCAGACGAGTGTGTAGACATTGCACGGCTGAGCAGCCAATGCTTTACCAACTTTGTCACCGGGCAGCTGATGGAAGCTTGTATATTGGGGCTGTTGTGCTTTGTAGGGATGACCATTTTCCGTTTTGAATATGCATTCCTGATTAGTATGATGGTAGGTGTATCGGCGAT
>JAFQHO010000066.1 GCA_017397925.1 Ruminococcus sp. | reverse complement strand
TGAGAATATATTTCTCATTGCAATAAATCATATCCGTAATGCTGTTCATCAAATTAAAGGAATCGGCAATATCCTCAACATTGAGATACCCGATTTCTTCGCCCTTTGAATTGTAGCTGTAAATCTCAATTTTCGGCTCAGAATTTGCATAATATTCCTCATAATCTGTGGAAGCGTCACCGTCATATTCGCCATATACAGTTATCAGATGAATTGTGCCGTCTGCGGAAACATAGGCTCTTGTGCCGTATTCTATCTTTCCCTGCCTGAGTGAAATTTTTTCCGTCGGATTGAGATTTTCGTCGTAATACTGAGCAAAATACTCAAAATCCTCATTGTAATAAATCAGCACAGTTCCCTTTTCTGCGGAATAATCCAAGGAAATCAGTCCGTTGTAATCATCAGGCATTGAAAATTCCTCTGATTTGTAAATCGTCTGCGATACAACAGGAGTTACAGAGATAACCTCCGATTCCTGTGGCTTTTCGGTGCAGGCTGTCATTGAGCAGATAATTGATAATCCGCAAAGAAATGATGTCAATTTTTTCATAGTAAGTCCTCCTTAAAAATGTAGACTAATATTGTTTATGAATTTTCGCTGAGATAAATCTCCATTCTGCTCTGTATACGCTCTGCACATTCTTCGGCAGTTATCTCCCCTGCGGCAAAGCTTTTGTATTCATCGTCGAGAATTTCACGCACCTTTGAGCGATATCCGCTCAAGCTGTTGCACTTTTCAATAAATCCGATGATGTACTCATACTGTTCCTCTGTAATAGTCGGGTCGAATTCATATCTGTATCCATTTGTCCCACCTGATGCGGAACTGCCTTCCGTTGCCGCACGCTGTTTTTCCGTACACTTATAAAAAGCGTCCTTGCGGACTGGAAACATATGAAAACCGATTTCCTCTTGTTTCTTCTGACTAAGCAGCCAGCACATATACGCCCAGCCGCCCTCGGTACAGTTTCCGCTTTTGAGAACAGAATAATAATCACCGCCGTTTATCGTTCCGCCGCCATTCTTCGTAGGATTTGCTACAAGTGTTATATCTTCCATTTTTAAGCCGAAATGTGCGGCAGAAGCAGGACCTGCCAGCCAAGCCATTTGACCGCCGCTCCAGCCAAGCAGAGCCTCTTTATTTTTCAGCAATGCAGCATTCATTTCTTCAAGAACTGCGGTTTCTTCCTGCGTCATATTCTCATAATCAGGCATTTCATCAAATACAAGTTTCAAATCACGGCATAATTCAAGGGTTTTTATAAAGCTTTCGGAGTTGAAATCACAGGTGTTATTGTCAAAATCCACCCATTGCTCCACGTTATTACAACAGAGATAGGAGAATAATCCGTTTCTGCTGTCAAATGACCATTTATCACCGATATACATATTTTCGGGCATATTTTCAACAACCTCAAAAAATTCGTCCATTGTCCAGTTGCTGTACTCTCTGCCAAGCACCTCGCTCCATGCAATAAGGTAGTGTACAAAGAATTTATCCGACATAAAGTAAAGCTTATCACCTGTTTCATAGGCTTCAAGGACATTAGGCATAATATCCTCACGGGACAATCCGCCATAGGTGTCCATAAGCTCGTACATATCAGCAAATGCACCAATATTCGTGTAACTCTGAACTGTATCGAGGTCTGAATAACAATAAATATCGGGTGAATTATCCGACAGCACATCGGCTCGCAGTGCATCTGTGCCGTATTCGTAAGTTCTGATTTCAACTTCATATTCGTCACTTGATTTATTGAAAGTTCCTGCAAGGTCGTCAATTGTTGTATTTATACCGTCAATGGCGAGAACAACTTTTTCACGGGTTTCAACGTAATCATCAGGGCGGACGGTCATAAGCAGAAGTGCGGTTTCTCCCATATCTCCCGAATAAAACGCAGCAAATTTCCCCTCACCCACATAGGCGAAATCATAGAGAGTATTGGAGGTTACTCGTGAACCTGCAAAATCAAGAAGCTGTAATACCTGTCCGTCTGCTGTAATGCCGTAAATTCCACGCTGCATAACTGCGAAAAGGCTGTAATCCCCTGCACCTGTGAAGATTTCCCCCGACCTGCGTATATATTCCCCGAATTTTGTGGGCGTTTTAGAATATTTCAGGCTT
>JAFQHO010000065.1 GCA_017397925.1 Ruminococcus sp. | reverse complement strand
TCGTCGATTTTAAGAATATCACCCTCAACGACTTCAACCTTTTCAGCGTTGAATTTATGAAAGCCGACTTTTTTCAAGGCGTTCTTCATGATTGACTCGGTTGAGGCATAAATGTAGATACCAAGTGCTTCAAAATGGAGCAGGCACATTGGATTGCTTCCTTTTATAATATATAGGGAGTTATGCTGATCAAGAGCCGTGAAAGTGAAATTGCCCTCAACTGTCTCTGCCATATATTTTAAGCTGTCGAAATCAAGCTTGCCTTGCTGTTCAATCAGCTGACAGGCAACATAACTATCGGTTTCGATATGACTTTCAGGTACTAATCCTTTTTTACGTAAATCCTTGTAATTCCAGAGTACTCCATTGTGGGCAAAAGCAAATGCCGTATCTCCTGCAACGCAGGAAAACGGATGATTGTTGTAATTGTGTTTCTTGTTGCCCTGGGTAGCCATTCTGGTGTGACCCATAATTGCCTTTGTATCATCGGGAGCATTGAATCTGATAAGATGTGCCGCCCTTGGACGCTTATAAACAGTAACCTTTCCGACTTTGATGTAGGATATTCCGGCAGCATCGGTGCCACGTTCTTCTGCGGCATTTGCCAAAGCCTGTGTAAGTTTTTTCAGTATTTTTTTCGGAATGATTCCCTTATAATCGAGCCAACCAAATAATGCACACATATTACTTTCCCTCCTCATATCTGATTTCACCTGTTATATCAGGCGGTGTATCCTTGGATAATTCGTGAATGATGCTCTCAATTTTTGCCGCAAGACAAGTAGCCGCTATAATAGCGGCAAGCTTGATAAGCTCCTGCGTTAATGTGTTGGCAGGCATCTTTTCAGCCATTGCCATAAGGTTAAATTTGTTCATTAGTATTCCTCCGTTTCTTCAACACTTTCGTTGATGTAAATATTTCTTTCTTTAAGATACTGGATAAGTTCGGTATCTGTAATGTTTGACACGAATTCCGACCATGACAGCTTCTGTAATCCCTCGTCAGACATAGAAACAGCCACATTACAAATCTCATTTACGAGCTGCAATGTGGCTAAAAATGTATTCAGCTTAAGCGTTCCTCTGAAAAGTCTGAATTCTATTGTACTGTAGTTGCAGAGATTAACAGCGGCGTATCTGCCGAAGTTTCCCTTTTTCGCCTTATCCATTATAGCTTTTGGTGAATTTTCGTAACCGTAGCGAGCAGCCCAACGGTTAATGGTGTATTCAGAGCGGCGGCTGAATTTAAGCAGTTCATTCCAATGATGTTCCACGAAATACAGCACTCTTGAAATTACTTCGTCCTGCTCCTCTCTGGACTTTCCAAAACAAATTCTGTTTACGTGAATATGAAGTCCGCAGGTACTTGTCTGGTGTGAGCGATAACCCAGAGATACAGCCTTTTTCATAATTTCAGACCAACAGAAACTTCGGTGATAATCCAGCGTCATAGGGTGGCTGACAATCTCCATTCCGTCATCAAGACTTCCGTCTGATTTAATGTAGATATGATCTTCATCCTCATTGCCAATATCAAGGATTTCTCTTGCGTTGTCACTATCTTTTCCTGCTCCGTCAATTTCAAGCTCTACGCCGAAATATCTTGAACTATCGCCGTAAAATACAGGTTCAGGTTTGTAACCATATTCCTTAATTGCGCTGTTTTCGTTTGCGATGTCATGATAACATTCAGAGCAGTAGTCTGAATTATTGTAGTGGTATGCATCATCTACATGTACCAATGCGTCACAGGTTTCACAGCGTGTGTA
>JAFQHO010000013.1 GCA_017397925.1 Ruminococcus sp. | reverse complement strand
TGGAGGTTAGGATGATGATTCTCTTGTTTCATACCGGGTACGGTCTTGTGCAAAGACGATTTTCTGACGGCTTCCAATTTTGGAGGAAGCGATTAAAGATTAACAGGGTTTGCGCATAGTCCGTACAGAAATGTATTCGGGACTGTGCGCTTTTTACTTTTCATTGTCTAAAAAATTCAAGTATCAATAGTTAGGAGGAATACCATGAAATCTATAAAGAAAATACTTGCAGTCATATTAACGGCTTGCATGATATGCTGTTGTTCAGTTACAGCTTTTGCTTCGGAAGCATTATCTACATCACGAACTGCCTCGATCAATGAAAATGTCGAAAATTTCCTGTCGGGAATCAATGTGGATGCCACTATCGGAACGCCCATCCAGCTTTACAATTTTGGAAATGAGCTTGAAGCATTGCTTTATCCGTTGGGAGAAAGCGGATATGTTGTAGCCAGTTACAAGGATGGTCATATTGTTGAATATTCACCTGGCAACATTCCTGCAACGCTCACATCCGCAGCTAAAAATCAAGCGATTTATTATGGCGGTCCTCTTACATTCTGTATAAAAAGCGGAAATGAATTTACAAATTTAGCAAGTGGTGCTACATTTATTACAGATACAGATTATTACTCCGTAGATTATGTATCTGCGATCAACACACAAAACACCTATGTTACGCAGCAGCAGACAAGACAGACCCCTCTTTTATCTTCTCCAACAAACTATGTTTCTGCCAGCGGAGGTTGGTACTGCACCATTACAGGTATTACAAATCTCTTGCAATATTACGATGATTTTTATAGTGCAGATGTGTATAGCGGAACGGTTTCGACGATCTCTGGGCTTAGAAGTGCATTGAATACAAATAACTACATTTACAACGGTCCCCTCTATCTAAGCGATGCAGCAACTTCACATGAATCTTCCTACCTTGGCTTGCGTAGTTATTTGAGTAGAATTGATGTTACAAATTATTCTGTTACCGTAACAGATCTGGAATGTTCTAATGTTAAAAGTCAGATTGGAACATATTCCCGCCCTGTCCTTCTTATGATCTATACATCCAGCATAGATGATGATGCTTCTGCTACTTCTACACACATCGTCTTGTGTTATGGATATTGGGAAACATCTATGACGACATATTATATTGTGAATGATGGTTGGGGCAACAATAGCGTGTATGTTTGCGCTGATGATGTACCGACTTCGTTTGAAATGTTATATTTACGCCAGTAAAGGAGGTATATGCTGTGAATCAAAAAATAAAAGTGGTAATGTTACTGTTGCTTTGTGTGATACTGACTGGATGCGGAAAAGAGCCAGTAGAAGTTCCAGCAATAGATATTTCCAATGAAATTTCAGAGAATATTTCCATAATTACTCTTAATGGGTATGGCGAAACAATACAAATCAATGATGCTGATGAAATTGAAGAAATAAAATCGGCGATTGAGGGTATTGCTTTTGAGCCAGCTGCTTCCGACGCAAGCATTGAAGCACCGGGGGCGATTTCTGTAACTGTTACTTTGGAATATCAAGATGGTTCACAGCAGAAAATTACCTATCCATATTATTTGCATAATGGTAATACCTATGCTGCTGATGAAACAGCAATAGCGTCCTTTGATAAATATTTCAATTAGGTGAAAGCAGCCCATATCAACAATAAGGAGATGATTACTTGAAGAAAAATATTTGTAAAGTAATATCTGTTATTATGTTGGGTATTTGCATTTACGCTATTGTGTTGTGCATTAAAGTGGTTGATACACCCGTCCATGGATTTTTGGATTTTACAGATCTCGCTTTGATGATTTTTGTCGGTGTATCCATAGTGAGTGCCATAGTTGCTTTTATTACAGGAAAAATCGGGTGGGCTAATAAATCCACAAAATAACAGAAACATGGGACGCAGAAGCCAATCATGGCTACTGCGTCCCGTTTTTTAGATTTCTATTAACTGACAAAATTGCTTTGCAATATTAGTGTAGTTATAAACCAACTGACTATCTTCGGTTGCTGTTCCCCAAGTCTGCCCGTAATAATATAACCAACCGTTCGCTAACAATCCCTGTTCAGCGTCGTTCTCAATCACAATCGGATCGTCTGTGATGTTGGTCTTGAGATACAGAAGATCGGAGTACATTGTGCGATCAACCAACAGCATAAGCCTACGGTAAGTTTCATCATCAATCAATCCGTCCATTTTTGCTTCAAATAAGGTAAGTAGAATCTTGATTTTTGATAGTTCTTCGATTTTATTTAGGACACCAAGAATAAATACGGAATCCTTGTTCAAACCGGGCTTACCGACTTTTGCAGCGTATTTTTCACGCTTATTTGCGGGTATTTCAATTAGACCGCGACAGTATTTTTCCATCTTGTTCATAAATAACTTATCTGGAATACTTGCAGCCTTTTTGATAACCGTAATAACCTTTGATGCTTTTACCAGATCTGCGCTGACTTCTGTTACGGTTTCCCAAATAACAGCAGCTTCATTTGATGTAAAAACATTGATTACAGTTTCCGTACCTTGTTCAATAAAGGTAGATAATGCATCGCTTATAGAATCCACCTCAACCAACGCTAATTCTTCATTCATTATTTCATCCATATTGTTTGCTCCTTTTTATGTCACGCTTTTAACCTCAATAATTTACCCCAGCAAGGAAAACATACAGGCAAGCTATTTCCCGCGCCGGGAAGCCTTGCTACAAGCCGCAAAATGGCACTCTAAACGGTGACAGACTGATATTATACATAGCTGTCCCGCGCCTTGAAATGCAGACTGCCCATAATGACAGCAGCCAGACCGAACACCACCCAGCCCCATATCGGATCATGCTCTGATATGAAGTATGCCAGCACACCAAACGCTGCCGACCACAAAAGGGACATCATGCCGCCAATCATCCAGAAGCCGATGCCTGTATGCTGCAACCAAAACAGCAGCAGGAACACGGCAATGCCAATCAGCAGACAGAACGCCGGGTGTACCGTCCACAGCGTATGACAGAGCAGCCCGGACAGGGCGGCAAGCAATATGCTGTCAAAGAAAATGATGTTGCCGATAAATACGCCGATTACGGTAAGTACAATGCTCAACACGATATAGATACCAAACAGGATCACGCCCATATCCAGACCTCACTTTCTGTTTACTCCATGATACTGTCCATAATGCGCCGGACAGTATCGCAGGCATCGTCAAAGGAAATATCCTTTGCATAGTCAAAATCGCGCTGATACTTTTTCCAGAAGCCCCGGAGCTGATCGCTTGCGCGGATCTCCGCGATAATGTCTGGGTAGATTTCCAACACTTTGCGGCTACCGCGCTTGTTTGCAGTCCGTTCCAGAGCTTGCAGCAGCGTCTTTGCATTGCACTCCGCGCCGCGCAGGGCATATAGAATATGTATATCGTAAAAATCTCTTGGACGGGTATTGGCAATACTGCGGGACAGTACCGTTTCGATCTTCTCCGCCAACACCGTTTCAAGATTATAGGCAAGGATGCTGATTGTGCGGTCATCGAACAGCAGAGAAAAGGTATATTCAATCTCCCTCGGCGTGATAACATCCCCGGTAGTCACATCCACGGTCAAGGGTACGCTGATCGGCGGGTAGTTCGCTTTCAGAGCAACACGGATGCCCGGATAATCGTCACCCTCGCGGATGTCTGAAATGTCCACCAGCTCAAACTTCACATCGTCGGCAATTTCCACGGCACAGATTTTTCCGAAGATCTCGCGGATGGATTCATGCGTCAGCGTAAAACCTTTGATCGTGGTATCTAAATCCATTGTTGCTCTTGTGTCCAGACCGACGATTGCGGAAATAAGGAAACCGCCTTTGAGAATAAAATTGTGCTTGTATTTTGACAGCGAAATTCGTTCCAGCAGTCTTTCCAGCATATAGTTCTGCATGACGAGCTGGGCAGAGATATTCTTTTCCGCAGCTTTCTTTTTGATAAAGGCTTTAAGCTGCATCGGATTCTTTGTAATCATAATAACACCTCCATATAGCGCAGCACTTTGGGCTTCACACGAAGCTGATCCGCGTACTGCATCAGTTTGTGTATGTCTTTTTCTTTGGAAGTCGCGTACTTTTTCATTGCCGCGCCCACGATCTGAATGTCGCTGCCGCTGCCGCGCAGGATGTCGCACAGCGTCCTTTCAAGGTCATAGACACGGATCGGATTGCCGCAGGGGGATTGCAGTTCAATCACACCAAAAGAATAGTTCTCCGGCACAACTCGCTTGATGTTGATACTTTCCTGTTTCAGCGACGGCGAATTGTAGCCTTTGGGAAATGTCATGGTGTACTGCGCCGGAGTGCGGTCAGAATAGCCCAGCAGATACAGCGCGGTATCGTGTGAGTATATCCCGCGCCCATACTTGCGCTGCAACAGGTAAAAATCATCTTCCCATGCGTTGCTGCGCACATACAGGCCGCGCCCGAAACGGTAAAGTTCCCCGTTCTCTACAAGCTCCTGTAAAATACTGCGGTGCAGCCCTGCGGCTGTCACCTGTTCTGCGGTAATTGTTCCGTCCGGCGACGCTTCCAATAGTTCTTTGATTTTTTCTTTGTCGGTCATAGCTGCCACCTCACTTTCGACTACTACACATTATATTATAGAGAAATAATGTGTCATTGTCAAGGTAAGAACGACAATCACACATCAAATTATTTGTAAATAATGTGTGACTGTCAGAACAGCTACAACGCCTTTTCCTGTTCGCGCCCACGGGCGGGATGCAAAATGCTGTCAATGTTCTGCTTGACTGCATCGTACTCACGGAGCTGCTTTTTGAGCTTGCCATACTCGGTATACAGCGCGTCCTTTTCAGCGGTAAGGCGTTTGTATTCGGCTTTGAGCTTTGCCGGATCGGGGAGCTTGCCGGAAACGCCGGACGCTATCAATGCATTTGCAGCAGCTTCAAAGAGGATGATTACACTTTCATGCCCACGCAGATATATTTCTTTGTCACGGGATTTC
>JAFQHO010000064.1 GCA_017397925.1 Ruminococcus sp. | reverse complement strand
CTCTGGGTATTTCGCCCCTGCGGGGAGCCTGTATCACAGCTTCGGACACCATCACCTCAGCTATGATACAGAGGAAATTGCACCGCAATTTCCATTGCTGTCCCACCAATCACCGATAGCTGTGACAGCCGCACCCGACAAGTCGGTTGCGTAATGAGTACGGTATTCTCAGCGAAGAAAGGAGCAAAGGTTGGCAAGACATTCGTTTATTCAGATGTCGAAGCTGCCCAATGTTAAGGGAAGAATCTCATATATCACGAGCCACGCCAAACAGGAATACCTTTATGCCACCTATCGTACCGCCGATAATACCTTTTGGAACAATCTCGCCAGGGAAAGTCAGCAGGAGTTCCAGCGAAGCGGAACAAAGGGAAAGTGTATCGAAGCAAGGGAGTTAATCATTGCCCTGCCGGAGATTTACACCACCTTTGACCCACAGCAGGTGCTTGAAGAATTTACGAATAAATTCCGACAGCAGTACGGAGTGGAATGTGTATCGGCTCTGCACCACAATAAACGCAAGACCAACTACCACATCCATCTCATATTCAGCGAAAGGAAACTACTTCCCGAACCTGATGTAAAGATTGCCACCAGAAGCGTATTTTTCGACGAAACAGGAAAAAGGGTACGAACCAAGAAAGAAATCACAGACGAGAACGGTCAAATCCGAAAAGGCTGTACCGTTATCAAAAAGGGGGAAGTTTACGAAAGCCATTTATTCACAACCAAAGACGAGCGTTTCAAAAGTGAAGCGTTCATAGCAGAAGCAAAGGAAGTTTACACGGAGCTTATCAATTCCCACATTTCAGATCCCGAACAGCGACTGAAAGTGTTTGATAAGAACAGCGTGTATCTCCCAACAAAAAAGATAGGCAAGAACAACCCCAAGGCTGCCGAAATCGAAGCGGACAATACCGCAAGGCAGGAATGGAACAGAACGGCGGATTTGGCTCTCATATCGGGCATTGAAGAAGCAAAGATACTGAAAATCAAACAGACGGAAATCCACGACAAAGCCGGTCAGTCTATCCGTGAAAACGGTTGGCTTCCAAACTTGTTCCGAGGTATCGTAGGCAAGGCAAAGGAATTTCTGCAAGCCATCATCCATGAAAAGGATATGCCACCCAAGCCAGTCCTTGATATGGATATGGACGAGTTTCGCACAATGCAGACCCTTATGCTGAAAGTACAGAAGCAGGCAAAGGCAATCAAAAAGATACAGGAGGTCACACTCCCAAATCTGCGACAGCAGCTTGCAGAAACAACGGGTATCTTCAAGGGCAAGGAGCGTAAAGCTCTGGAAAAACAGATACAGCAGACCGAAACCGAACTTGCTGAAAAGCTGGATAGACTCCCCGATATTCTCACCGACGACGGTTATCCTGATGTACAGGCATTTATGAAAACTTACCGCAAAGCAGAGGCTATTGTGACACAGTATAACCAAGACCTTGCAGAATGGGAGCAGACAGTTAAGAACGGACAGAAACCTGCTGAAAAACAGCACAGACCGCCCGAAAAACAAAGTGTGCGTAACAGGCTCAGACAGCTTCAGGCAGAGGGCAAACAGAACTCTCAGCCGAAGCAGAGAAAGAAATCCCAAGACAGGAACAGATAATCACGACATAGGAAATCACCACCGCAGGGCGACCTGCCTTGCGGTCTTACATATATATCAGAGCATGCGAAAACACCCTGCAAGTTTTTTCGTCTTGCAGGGTGTTGCAAAAATAGCTGAACTTATTTCTTGTTTTTCTTAGAAATTATTACGCAACTGATAGCTGTAAATAATCCCAATAAAATCCAAGGAAATGCTGCTTCAAAAAAATCATACATTTATATTTACCTCACACTTTAACTATTTTTTATTATTCTTATACTGAATGTATTTTGCAAAGCACATAGCGAATATCGCAATATACATCGCTAAGATACCACCAATAAAGGTCGCAATGAAATAGTTATGGGTACTCAAAAGGTTAATAAGAAATTGAGGTAATAATGTTGCAAAGAAAATAACCAATAGCGGAAGCATTCTGCCTTTTAATACACGTTGCATCATTTGGAATCTTGATTCATCATCGCAGAAGATTTCTTCTGCTACACCATCTTTGGAGACCGCTTTTCTGAAATAACTATATCCTGCGTAATCTTGTATGTATTCCCAACCGCAATCATCAAACATTCTCAAATATTCATCTTTATGAGCAAGTCCGTCTTTGTTATAGTCAAGCTGATAGACCACATCCTGAGGGGTGCATTTTTCAAAATAATACACTCCAAAACCTTTTACCTTGACAAATTTCCAACCGGACCTGTGCATATCCCGTAGGTAATCCTGCTCTTTTTCATATTCAAATATCGTAAACCACTTGAATTGCTTTTTAGTTTCCATTTCACATTTCCTCCTGAGCTATCTTATATAAGCGTTCAATTCGTTTTAATTCAATCTGCAAAACCTCTAATCCCAAATCGGTAATTTGATAGATTTTTCGTTTATCCTCTTCACGAACAAAACGAATTACATTGTCTTTTTCCATTTTTGATAAACTGCCGTACATTGTACCGGGCGTAAGTTTAATGGCACCGTCTGTCATTTTTTCAACCATTTGAACAATGCCATATCCGTGATTGGGCTTTCGCAAACATAATAAAATGAAAAAAGCAGTTTCCGTCATAGGAACATAAACTTTTTTTATATGTTGATCCATATCATCCACCTCCATTGAATTTCAGTGCGATGTATCGCACTTCGATACTTAGAGTATATCGCAGTTCGATATAGAAGTCAATAGTTTTCGACAATAAATAAGTGGCAGAGAAAAACTTTCCCTGCCACCATTCTTATGTTAGTTGTAAATTATATCGTGATTTACGACTTCTCTTGCACAAGCCTGTATGTTGTTCATCAATCCTATCCATTCCCAAGGTGTCTCCGCTTTGAGTGTTTCCGTCACGCCCTGCTTTTCTACCATTTCTTTAATCAATTTATGGAACATTTGCTCCGCTTGTTGGTTAATATCGGCAAGATAGCGATTAAGCGTACCCTCAATCAGCATTGTGGTATAAAGGAATTGCTTATGCTCCTTTAGATACTGTTTGTGGCGTTGCCCCCACAAACCGATAGGCTGTGTTTCTTCTTCGGAAAGTATCAGACAAGGGATATAATAATCACCCTGCAATTCATACCATAAACCGTTGCTTTCATCAAAAATGTACTTGTCCATATAATAAATCCTCCAGTATAATATATTCGCACATACGTCACAGTTCTCCGATTGCCACATTCTGT
>JAFQHO010000012.1 GCA_017397925.1 Ruminococcus sp. | reverse complement strand
GGAAATTATTTCAATGCCGGCACTTAGAACGGAAGTCGCTATGACTTCCGTTTTTTATATTCAAGGGCCATTAGCTCAGTTGGTTAGAGCATCCGGCTCATAACCGGACGGTCTGGGGTTCGAGTCCCTAATGGCCCACTTTTATGCTCCCTTTATGGGAGCTATTTTAATTTATGAAAGCATATTCAAAGAAGCCGCTGAAATAATTCAAAAGAGAATATCAATTCTTGTAAATGAAAGATATTAAAATAACTCCCCGAATAAAATATCGGGGAGCTTTTTGCATAATTATGGTTTTATTATATCTCCCAATCATCGCAAAGTCGATTGATAGCCTCGGTAAGCTTACGCATATCGGCATTTGCTCTGCCGTCTGATGTCTTGATAAGGCGGCTGAGTCTGTCTGCTGCATCCACCAGATCTCTGAATGTGGGGCTGAGATTTGCACCCGATGATGTCTTCTTTCTGACAATTGGCTTAGGAATGGCGTCATATGTGATTTCGCCCGAAATAAGATCGAATTCCGCACCGCTGTATGGAGCGTAGGTATCTGCTCCCAGTTCTTCACGAATACGCTGCGCAAGGCTGTCAGCAGAGGGAGCGTCACCGTGATTTATGAAGTACTTCTTAACTCCCGAAACAGCCTTTGCCCAGTTCATAAGTCCGTCAACGTCAGCGTGGCCGCTTACGCCTGGGAGCTGTAAAATTTCAGCTGAAACATTGATAGTTTCACCGAAAAGCTTGACAGTTTTCGCACCCTCAACAAGGCTTCTGCCGAGAGTATTTGTGGACTGATAGCCAACGAAAAGGATAGTATTTGCCGCACCCCAGAGATTATGTTTAAGGTGGTGCTTAATACGTCCTGCCTCGCACATACCGCTGGCAGAGATTATAACCTTGGGACGTGCGTCAAAGTTTATAGCCTTTGATTCATCGCTTGAAACTGCACGTACAAGTCCCTCGAATGAAATGGGATTTATGCCCTGTCTGATGTAGCTGAGAGCTTCTTCGTCATAGCAGCTCTCACGGTTGCTTATGAAAATATTTGTAGCCTCAATAGCAAGAGGGCTGTCAACATAAACAGGGAAATTATCGTGTCCTTTTATGAGATTAGCGTCTTTAATCTGACGGATGAAATAGAGCATTTCCTGAGTTCTTCCGACTGCAAAAGATGGGATAATAACATTTCCGCCGCGGTCAAAGGTACGCTGTAAAACCTGAGCAAGAGCCGTTACATAGTCGGTAGGGCGATTATGTCTGCGTTCACCGTAGGTTGACTCCATAACCACATAGTCAGCCTTGTCGATATACTGAGGGTCACGGATAAGGGGCTGGTCGATATTGCCGATATCGCCCGAGAATACAATTGAGCGTGTTTCGCCGTTTTCGGTCATAGTTACGACAATGCTTGATGAGCCGAGGAGGTGACCTGCGTCACGGAAGTAGACGGAAATTCCTTCGCAGATTTCGTCTGTTACATCGTAGGGGTGGGGAACGAAAAGGCTGATAGCACCAATTGCATCGTCCATTGTGTAAAGTGGCTTGTAATCGGGTTCGCCGCGGCGTTTAGCCTTACGGCTGCGCCATTCAGCTTCAAATTCTTGAATATGTGCGGAATCACGGAGCATAACGCTGCACAGATTTGAAGTAGCTTTTGTGGAGTGGATTTCACCGCTGAAACCGTCAGCAAAAAGCTTTGGGAGAAGTCCCGAATGGTCAATATGAGCGTGGGTGAGGAGAACAAAGTCCAGTTCTCCAGGAGCTACAGGAAGCTCCACATTCTCGAACATATCAAGTCCCTGCTGCATACCGTAATCCACAAGGAATTTTTTTCCGCAAGCCTCAACATAGGTGCAGCTGCCTGTTACTTCGTGAGTTGCACCGATAAACATCATTTTCATAATAAAATAAACACCGCCTTTTGATTTAATTGTTATTATAGTTTCGATAATAATTCATTTTTTTGCTTGTTTGTATAATTATAACACATTTCAGCTCATTTGTCTATAGAATTTTATGATTTGTTTGATGAAAATTTGGTGATGATATGCAGAACTGCCTTTGGCAATCTGCGCTATTTATATTTGTCTCTATTAATATAGTGTAATTTCAGAGCCTATTTGTTGCAACAAAAATTAATTTTGTAGGAATACACAATTAACTGATATTGTATTTGTGTACATTATACAATCATTTTGTAGAAACGGATATCATTCGCCACTACAAAAAGCACTGATTTAAAATGAAATTATAGATTTTTAAAGTTTTTCTTTAAAAATCTATTGACAAACTTTAAAAGATGTGATATACTAATGTCATACCGGTAAAGTATATGGGATTTGCGGAGTGTACAGCCGTGAATCTTATATGAACTCATCAACACTAATTAAATTTATCTTTGGAGGAATTTATTATGAAAGAAAATACAAACAAAATTAAAAAGACAGCACAGGGAATGACAATTACATTCGGACTTTTTTCACTTTTTATGCTTTTTGTGGGAGTTGTATCTCCGTTGGTGGATATGTTCAGACGTGGAGAAATGCTTGAAACTCTTTTCTTTAGATATATCGGCTCGATTATCTGTGCCCTTGCCGTGTTTGCCGCATTTCTCATTATGATACTGGCTCTTCACACAATCGCAAAAGTGGGCAATCCTTTTTCCGATAAGAACATAAAAACCTTTAAACTTTCGGGGAATGTTATGACATACGGCGGACTTTTTGGCTCTATGTTTTCGGTGTTCAGTCAGAACAGACTGGGTGATGCTGCAACGGTGGAAATGTACGGTTTAGGTTTTGGACTTATAATATGCGGTATTGTGGTTGTTATGTTTCTTGAACTTCTCCGCTATGGCTCAAAGGTACAGGACGAACTTGATACAATAGCATAAGGAGAGAGCAAATGGGAATAATCATCAGACTTGACCGACTTATGGCTGACCGTAAAATGTCGGTAAACGAGTTGGCAGCAAAGCTTGAAATGACCAATGTAAACCTCTCCAATCTTAAAACAGGAAAGATGAAAGGCATACGTTTCGAGACAATGAATAATATATGCCGCATATTTGACTGTCAGCCCGGGGATATTTTTGAATACGTAAAAGATGAAGATGATGAATGAGCCGCAATTTACACATAAATTGACGGTACATCAGAAATTTCACATAATCAGCACGGACTGCCAAAGGCAGCCCCTACACAATATAACAACCGAACACATAGCTAAAGGCTAACGGCTAAAAGCTAATAGCTTTAAAATTAAGACTGGACAAATTCTCGGAAATGTGATATAATAAATCCTGCACGAAAAAAACAGCCTTACAGGAGGTAACACATATGAACAAGAAGGAAACAGCTGAAATTAAAAAGAATTTTTCCGATAAAAGCGGATTTTTCATAATGGACAGGGTACTTACAGGCTTTGTGGATGCGGAAAAAAACGTCCGCTTTGTAAAAACATATTCCTGCCTTACTATGGCCGTAGAGGAACACGATGTATACGACGAAACACTGAAAAAGGTGCTTAACACTAACGTGGGAAAGAATTTCTGCGAGTATCAGTTCCCAAATGAAGCCTATGAGGAAGGACAGCCCCAGGAAATACTCTACAGTCTGCTCCGTTCAGAGCTTAAAGATGAGGTAGTTTGCGAGAATTTTATGAATCATATCGCCAATAATTTCGTTCACGAGGGGCCATATGCCGTTATTACAGCATACTGCACCTACACTATCCGCCGCAAGGACAAAAACGATGAATTTGCAGAGGGTGAGGATGAGCTGTACCGCTATATTCTCACGGCTATATGTCCCGTAAATACAAGCAGCGACGGCTTTGTTTTCGATAGCTTCAACAATGAGATAACAAAGAAAATAAATACAGAGCTGATTATCAGCAAAGCACCTTCTGAGGGCTTCCTGTATCCTGTTTTCAGCAACAGAAGTACTGATATAAACCACGTTATGGCGTATATGAAAACTGCCTCAAAGCCTAATATATCGCTGATTGAGGACGTTCTCGGCTGTACATTTGTAATGTCTGCCGACAACGAAAAGGCAAGCTTCCAGAATATTCTTAAAAATGTTGTGGGCGATGACCTTGACTATATGGTTATCAAGACTGTCAACGAGAAAATTCAGGAAGTCGTTGAGGAAAACAAGGATGATACTGATAAAACTGTTATTGATAACACAAAGCTGAAAGATATTCTCACAGATATCGGTATACCGCAGGAGCGTGTGGCTATGACTGACCCTGTTTACGAGAAATTCTGCGGCGACGCTCCTCTTACAGCAGCAAATCTTGTGGAAACCAAAACTGTTCTCACATCCCCCGGAATTACGGTGAATATCAAGCCCTCAGCCGCTGATAAGGTGCGTACAAGCGTAGTAGGCGGCAGAAGATGTTTGCTTATAGATATTGATGATCCCACAATTGAAATTAACGGCTTGCCTGTTCGCCTTGAGGAAAAAGCAAATGATGTGGAGGCTGTGCCTGTTGGCTGATTGCTATGGTTGAAATGGATAATATACTTAAAAATGAACACGTAAAGGAAACCAAGTTCTTCCTGAAATGGCTGCTTATAGGCATTATTATGGGCGGAATTATCGGTCTTACGGGAGCTTTCTTTCACTTTTGTTCGGCTGAGGCGGAACATTTCCGCAGCGATAATACGTGGCTTATATATCTGCTCCCTGTGGCAGGTGCGGCTATTGCCTATTTCTATGACGCGCTGAAATACAGCCACGATAAAGGCACAAATTTAGTGCTTCTGGCCGTCCGTGACAATAAAATTATGGGTATACATCACGCTGTATGTATATTCGTGGCAACTGTACTCACTCATCTCTGCGGCGGCTCCAGCGGCAGAGAGGGTGCGTCCTTGCAGATTGGTGCGGCTCTTGGCTCATTTTCGGGACGCAAACTGAAATTCGGTGATGACGATAAGCGAATTATGACAATGTGCGGTATGAGCGCTATGTTTGCGGCAGTGTTCGGAACGCCTGTAACTGCGGCAATTTTCTCAATGGAAGTAGTAAGCGTGGGAATTTTCTATTATTCCGCAATTATTCCCTGTGTAGTGGCAGCTCTTACTGCAAGCTATATTTCCGCGCTTTTCGGAAATACACCTTTACAAGTCAGCGTAAATGTCCCTGAAATCGACTTGATTCTCTATCTGAAAATAGCTCTTATAGGTGCATTGTGCGCCGGTATAAGTGTGCTTTTCTGCTATGTGCTTGGTCAGATTCATAAACTGTTCAAGAAAATAAAAAATCACGCAATACGTGCGGCTGTGGGAGGTATCATAGTTGTAATTTTAACCCTTATTGTAGGGGATTACACCTATAACGGCACAGGCGGCGATATGATTGCAGCAGCCTTTACGGAAAGCCCGTTTTTCGCGGCATTCCTCATAAAAATGGTGTTTACAGCAGTTACTCTCGGCTCAGGCTTCAAGGGCGGAGAAATATTTCCTGTGTTTTTTATCGGTTCATCTTTCGGCAGCGTATTTGCACCCCTGCTGGGACTTGACTGCTCTGTTGGTGCGGCTGTGGGAATGACTGCGCTTTTCTGCGGTGTGACAAATTGTCCTATAGCTTCTATTTTGCTTAGTATCGAGCTTTTTGGCAGCGAGGGCATAGGTATGTACGTCCTTGTATGCGCTGTAAGCTATATGCTGTCAGGCTATGGCGGACTATACAGCGAGCAGAAAATTCTCTATTCAAAAAAGAGAATGAAATATATCAATAAAAAAACAGGCAGCTGATAATTAAAAGGGACGGAAAATTCCGTCCCTTAATTTATATAATATAATTTACATTAACTCACAAATAAGATTTGAGAATTCAACAGGATTTTCAACGGGCATACCCTCGATGAGAAGTGCCTGTGTATAAAGTAATTTCGCATACTTTTCAAGCTTTTCACTGTCAGAGGAAACCGCAGTAAGCTTTGTGAAAATCTCGTGGTCGGGGTTGATTTCAAGCACTCTCTGAGCCTTTACCTTCTGGTCGCCAGGCATAGAATTGAGTACCTTTTCCATTTCAAGGGTAATCTCGCCCTCGCTTGTAATACATACAGGATGGGATTTCAGACGCTTTGAAAGTACAACCTTTGCAACGGAATCGCCGAGGGAGTCAGCCATAGCCTTGAGCATATCAGCGTTTTCCTCCTCCTTAGCTTTCAGTTCTTCCTGCTTTTCGGTATTTTCAATGCCTAAATCATCGGAGGAAACGTTTCTGAATTCCTTTTCCTTGTAGTTCATCAGCATTTTTAATGCAAATTCGTCTACATTGTCTGTAAGATAGAGTATTTCAAAGCCCTTTTCCTTTACAAGCTCTGTTTGTGGGAGCTGCTCAATACGTGCAACGCTTTCGCCTGTTGCGTAGTAGATGTATTTCTGCTCCTCCGGCATTGCTGTTACGTACTCGTCAAGAGTAACAAGCTTGCCCTGTGATGATGTAAAGAGAAGTAAATCCTGCAGCTTGTCCTTGTTCATTCCATAGCCGCTGTATACGCCGAATTTCAGCTGTACACCGAACTCTTTCCAGAATGATTCGTACTTTTCACGCTCGTTTTTCAGCATCTTTTTCAGCTCGTTGGAAACTGTCTTTTCAATGCTCTTTGCAATGACTTTGAGCTGTCTGTCGTGCTGGAGCATTTCTCTTGAAATGTTGAGAGATAGGTCCTCGCTGTCCACAAGTCCCTTTACAAAGCAGAAGTAATCGGGAAGCAAGTCAGCGCACTTGTCCATAATGAGAACGCCGTTAGAATAAAGCTGTAAGCCCTTTTCAAACTCCTTTGAATAGAAGTCGTAGGGAGCTTTTGATGGGATGTACAGAAGTGCATTATAGCTTGGCATACCCTCGTTTACAACGTGTGAATATTTAAGAGGTTCGTTGTAGTCGTAGAATTTCTCTGTATAGAAGTGCTTGTAGTCCTCCTCTTTAAGCTCGGATTTGCTCTTTTTCCAAAGGGGAACCATACTGTTGAGTGTTTCAATTTCGATATAATCCTCGTATTCGGGAGCTTTTCCGGCTTCCTTGTCCTCCTCGGACTGCTCTATGGGACGGCTGTGAGTTACCTCCATTTTAATGGGGAAGCGGATATAGTCGGAATACTTGCTTATAAGTCCCTTTAAGCGGTATGTGTCGAGGAATTCGCCGTATGTTTCGTCATCTGTATCGTCAAGAAGCTCCAGAATAATTTCAGTACCAACGGAAGTCTTGTCGTCTTCGCTGATTGTGTAGCCGTCAACACCCTCAGATTCCCAGCGATAAGCCACATCTGAGCCGTAAGCCTTTGTGATTACAGTTACTTTCTTAGCCACCATAAATGCGGAGTAGAAGCCTACACCGAACTGACCGATAATCTGATTGTCCTCGTCAAGCTTGTTTTCTGTCTTGAATTTGAGAGAGCCGCTGTTTGCGATAGTACCAAGGTTATTTTCAAGCTCCTCGGCTGTCATACCGATACCGTTATCGGTGATTTTAAGGATACGGCTGTCCTTGTCAGCAGAAATCCATATAGCGAAATCGTCCTTTGAAAGTCCTACCTTATCGTCAGTGAGGGACTTGAAATAGAGCTTGTCAATAGCATCGCTGGCGTTGGAAATAAGCTCACGGAGGAAGATTTCCTTGTGAGTATATATTGAATGAATCATCATATCAAGGAGTCTTTTGGACTCGGCTTTAAACTGTTTCTGTTCCATTTTATTACATCTCCTGTTATTATTTAGCACTCAACAACATCGAGTGCTAATATATAGTATATAACTTTTTTTGACTGATGTCAAGGTGATACGAGAATGTTTACAATTTGTTCACATTTGGCGATGATATGGTTTAGTATAAAAAAGCAATACCGTAAAAATCCACAATTCGGATTATTTACGGTATTGTTTTTAGTTTATGCATTGATTTTTATCGCTGTAGCCATAACGAATTTTCCGTCTTCAATAATATATCTGCGGAATTCGTAGCCCTCGATATTGCTTGTTATTTTACCGTCCTCGATGAAAAATTCAGCTTCATTCACAGGATATGACAAACCCTTTCCTATTGCTTTGATATAAGCTTCTTTAAGCGTCCATAATGTGAAAAACAACATATCACGCTCATTTTCGGGAGCATTTTCAATCATCTCACGCTCTTTTTCGGAAAAGGCGCGCTTCATCACATTCGGGCGGTATTCCCTTACAGCTTCACAATCTATGCCGCATTCACTATTTTCAACGATACAAGCAGTTATTCCGTCAGAGTGGGAAAGGTTGAAGTGTACATCGGGATAATCCGCGAGATATGGCTTCCCCTGCTCTGTTATTTCAGTCATTTCTTCTGTATAGCCGATGTTGTAAAAGCCTTTCAGCATATCTTTCAGCAGGCTATGCGCAAGGCTGTGCTGTTCACTATGCTGAACAGTTTCAAGTGAATATTTTATAGCCATAATTATTTCTCCCAAAATCACAGAAGCCTACTGCTTCTTTTTAAGAATACAGCCGACGCTTATGCGTCGGCTGATGTTAATATGTCAATTAACCAATAACTCTTACGCGGATAACACCGTCAACAGCATTGATTTTGCCCTCAACAGACGCAGGAATTTCGCCTGTAACGTCAAGCATTGTGTAAGCGAAATCGCCCTTGCTTGCGTTAGCCATATTCTCGATGTTGATTCCCTCGTTGCCTACAACAGTTGTGATAGAAGCAATTGTTGTGGGAACGTTCTTGTGGATAATGCAAATCTTTGTGCCAACAGCGTTCATTGAAAGGTTAGGATAGTTTACACTGTTTCTGATGTTGCCGTTTTCGAGATAGTCGATAATCTCGTCAGCAGCCATAACAGCACAGTTATCCTCACTCTCAGGAGTTGAAGCTCCGAGGTGGGGGAGAACGATAACGCCTTCTTCGCCGAGAACGATGTCATCAGCAAAGTCTGTAACGTACTTAGCAACCTTGCCAGCCTTGATAGCCTCAACTACAGCAGCACTGTTGATAAGCTCGCCTCTTGCAAGATTGATAAGACGAACGCCGTCCTTCATCATAGCAATCTGCTCAGCGTCAATTGTGTTCTTTGTCTGAGGTGTGTAAGGCATATGAATTGTGATGTAATCACTGTTCTTGTAGATATCGTTAAGCTCAGGAACAATCTTGATAGCAGGGTTCATCTGGAGAGCTGCACCAACAGAGAGGTAAGGGTCATAACCGATAACCTTCATACCGAGAGCCTCAGCAGCGTTTGCAATCTTACCGCCGATAGCGCCAAGACCGATAACACCAAGTGTCTTGCCTGCAATCTCAGGGCCTGCAAACTTGGACTTTCCGCTTTCAACAGTCTTTGGAGCGTCCTCAGTACCCTTGAGTGAAGCAGCCCATGCAGCAGCCTCTGTAATCTTTCTTGAAGCAAGGAGAAGTGCGCAGATAGCAAGCTCCTTAACAGCGTTAGCGTTAGCACCGGGAGTATTGAATACACAGATACCCTCCTGTGCGCATCTCTCAACAGGGATGTTGTTTACGCCTGCGCCTGCACGTGCGATACAGAGAAGCTTATCGCCGAATGTCATATCGTGCATCTTTGCGGAACGTACCATAATAGCATCGGGATTAGCGCAATCCTCGGAAACAGCATACTTGCTCTTGTCGAAGATATCTGTACCGATAGATGAAATCTTATTGAGTGTATAAACATTAAACATTTCAATTACCTCTTTCGATTTTTATGTATGGGCGGAAATAATCCGCCCATATGTTTGTATTCCTAATGATTAAGCGTTCTCAGCCTCGAACTTCTTCATGAACTCAACGAGCTTTTCAACGCCCTCGATAGGCATAGCGTTGTAGATAGAAGCTCTCATACCGCCAACGCTTCTGTGACCCTTGAGGTTCTCGAAGCCTGCAGCCTTGGACTCCTTGATGAACTTAGCGTCAAGCTCATCGTTGCCTGTGATGAAAGGTACGTTCATAAGTGAACGGTCCTTCTTTTCAACTGTAGCCTTGAACATCTTGGAATTATCAAGGAAATCATAGAGGATAGCAGCCTTCTTCTCGTTGTGAGCCTTCATAGCCTCGAGACCGCCCATCTTCTTGAGCCACTTGAATACCTTGCCGCAGATGTAGATACCGTAGCAGGGAGGAGTGTTGTAGAGAGAGTCATTGTCAGCCTGTGTCTTCCACTTAAGCATTGTGGGAGTGCCTGCAAGAACGTCATCTCTGATGAGGTCCTCACGGATAATAGCGATAACAACGCCGGCAGGTCCGATGTTCTTCTGAACACCGCCGTAGATTACAGCGTACTTGCTAACGTCAACAGGCTCTGAAAGGAAGCAGGAAGAAACGTCAGAAACGAGATCCTTGCCCTTTGTATCGGGGAGTTCCCAGAACTTTGTACCGTAGATTGTGTTATTCTCGCAGATATAAACATAGTCAGCATCCTCGGGAATATCCAGGTTGGAGCAATCGGGAATATAGGAGAATGTCTTGTCAGCAGATGAAGCAACAGCAACAGCCTCACCGTACATCTGAGCCTCCTGGTAAGCCTTCTTAGCCCACTGACCGGTGATTATGTAAGCAGCCTTCTTATTCTTCATAAGGTTCATAGGAACAGCTGCGAACTGCTGTGAAGCACCGCCCTGAAGGAAAAGTACCTTGTAATTATCGGGAATATTCATAAGGTCACGGAGATCCTGCTCTGCTTCCTTGATGATATTATCGTATACCTTTGAACGGTGGGACATCTCCATTACGGACATACCGCAGCCCTGGTAATCCATCATTTCCTCTGCTGCTTCTCTGAGTACTTCCTCGGGAAGAACAGCGGGGCCTGCACTGAAATTGTAAACTCTGCTCATTGTAAAAACCTCCATAATATATAGTATCAAATGAAGAAACAATATAATGTCCGAAAGCGTGACATTATTTTGTCAATCCGTTTGATTAAAAAACACAGCATTTGCCGTACATAAATATTATACTCCTTTTATAAAAAGAAGTCAATATAAAATAAGGAATTTTTTGAAATTTTTGTATGGATTCTCAAGTGATTGTCACAATCGGTAAATGTAAAATGAAAAATAATTTTCGGGATGTAAGAAATGCCAAAAAATGCTTGAAAAAATCGCAATAATCTGGTTGCAAAGCAATAAATGGTATGTTATAATAATAAAAGATAAATAATTCGTGTAAATTCTGAGAGAAATATGTGAACATTTAATGAATTGCAACGAGAAATATAATTTTTAAGATTATTTTAAGATAACAGGATTATAATGGATATAGAAGATAAGGGAATGCGTGAAGATTAAAGAAAGGAGTTGTTTTTATGGCTATATGCAGTTTTGCCCGAAAGGAAATAAAATTTCTCCTTAATATGGAGCAGTATCACGGTCTTATGGAAGTTATAAACGAACATATGAATCCCGATAAATACTGCGTAGGCGGCAAGGAGTATGGTATCTACAATATATACTATGATACTCCCGATGATTTTCTCATAAGAGAATCCCTTTCAAAGCCTTATTACAAGGAGAAAATCCGCCTAAGAAGTTATTATTCCCCTGCGGACGAGGATTCTCCGGTATTTCTTGAAATAAAGAAGAAAATCGGCGGTATAGTTACAAAAAGACGTGTATCAATGTCTTTGGGCGAAAGCCAGGAATATCTTGCTACAGGCAGAAAACCGCAGTCGGATAAGTACATACAGAATCAGGTTTTCAAGGAACTGGACGCTTTTCTTGATCATTATCCCGTTAGTCCCAAGCAGTATATCAGCTATCAGAGAGAGGCTTTCTTCGGTAAGGACAACAAGGATTTCCGTCTTACCTTTGACCGTAAACTGACGGAGAGAAGATACGATTTAAGCCTTGAATGCCGAAGCTACGGCAATTTTATCATTGAAGCAGACCAGCGTATTATGGAGGTCAAGATATCCAATTCAATGCCCGATTGGCTTCTTCACAAGCTTTCGGAGCTGGAGATATACAAGACCAGCTTCTCGAAATACGGCAGGGCCTATATGTCATTTGTTCAGGAGCAGGCTTCAAAGAGCCGTATATATATTTCGGGTATATCAATGGTAAATAATAAAAAATTAATTAACAGGAGCGTGTAATTTATGTTAGCGGCAATCAACTTTTTTGGCAATGTGTTGAAAAATGAAAGCGAATCGGCAGGAACTGATATTTTCGCTTCTCCTTCGGCACAGGCTATAACCGATATTACTCTCGGTCAGTTCTGCATCTGCGTAGGTGCAGCACTTCTTATTGGTTTTCTTATCAGTCTTGTGTATATCTTCTGCCACAGAAAAGAAGGCTATTCACAGAGCTATGTGTTCACCATAATTATGCTTCCTACCATTGTTTCGCTTATTCTTCTTCTCATTAACACAACAGCAGGAGCGCTGAGCCTTGCGGGTGCGTTTACCCTTGTGCGATTCAGAAGCGTTCCCGGCGACCCGAAGGATATAGCGTATATATTCTTCTCAATGGCAGCAGGTGTTGCCTGCGGTATCGGATATATCGGCTTTGCTGTGGTATTCTTCCTGGTTCTCGGCGTTGTGATGTTTGTGCTTTCCGAGGTGAACTTCGGCGGCTGCAAGACAAGACATATGACACTGAAAATTACAATTCCCGAAAACCTCGATTATCAGGGAGTTTTTGACCCTGTACTCTCAAAATACACAAGATTTCACAAACTCAGACGAGTTAAGACAACAAACTTCGGTACACTTTTCGAGCTTATTTATTCAGTTGATGTTTCTGAGGATATCGACCAGAAGAAGTTTATTGATGAGCTTCGCGCACTTAACGGAAATATGACAATCAACCTCGTATTCTTCAAGTACGATGATAAAATCTACGAGGGTTAATAAACAATAACGAAAAACTGCACAATTCTCATTGTGCAGTATTTTCCATAAAGGGGAGTTTTTTATTATGAATTACAAAAGAGTTATTGCGGCGTTAATGGCGTCGCTTATGGTAGCGGCGTCAACCTCCTGCGGTCCAAGCAAGCCTGCTGAGCCTGATACACCTGGTGTATCCGAGACAACAGAAGCGTCTGTGGAGGAGTCTGAAAAGGCTACAGAAGCTGAGAAAACCAATGAAAATGACAAGGAAAAGACAACAGAAAAGGAAAAATCTGAAAAGACTACAGAAAAGAAATCTGAGAAAACAACGACAGCAGATAAAAAATCCGACAAGGATAAAAAGACGACTACAGCAAAGGCTTCTGATAAGAAGAATGAAACTTCCGGTAATTCATCCGGAAACGGTAATTCTGATGGAAATAGCGGCGAATCGGGCGATGAGGGCAATTCTGAGGAAAAGCCCCAGACTACAAAAGCTCCCGAAAAGCAGACAACCCCTGCTGTTACAACAGTTGTAACTGAGCCTGCAAAAACCTTTGATGCTGAAATTACTTTCAATGAAACGGTTTCTGTAAATGGTATAAATGCCGAAGCAAGCGGCTCTGTGGTGAAAATTACCGCAGGCGGCGATTATATCGTAAAGGGCAGTACGTCCAACGGTCAGATTTACATAAGCACCGCTACTGAGGAAAAGGTTGAAATTACTCTTGATAACGTTGATATTTCCTGTGGCGGAGGCCCTGCTATCTTTGTAAACGAGGCTAAAAGATGCGTTTTAAAGCTTAAAGAGGGAAGCGTCAACTATCTCAGCGATGGCGGAAATGACAAGATAAACGACGGTGTTATCTTCTCTAACGATACTTTAAGAATAAAGGGTGACGGCTATCTTGAAATCAACGCAGGAAATGCTCACGGAATTGCCAGCGATGATGATGTTATCATCGAAAGCGGAAAATATTCGATAAATTCAATAAAATCGGGAATTATAGCCAATGATAACATTACAGTTAACGGCGGCGAGCTGACTATATTCGGCGGCACAAACGGTATGAAATCCAAGGGAACAATGTGTATAAACGGCGGTACTATGTGGGTGTGCGGCGGCAGCAAGGAGGAGAAAAGCTCACTCTATTCTGCAACGGGACTTTACTACAGAGGCGGATATGTCTATGCAGCGGGAAATCAGGTAACACCGCCCACTGAAACTCCAAATCCCTATATTGTAGTGAATTGGATTAACGGACTTCCGGCGGAAAGTACGGTAGGTTTTGTTCTTGGCGGAACTGAATTTGCCTCCCTTACTCCGAAAACAAATTTCAGATGTGTTATGATGCTTGCTCCCGATATTCTCATAGGGGACGGATTTACGCCATTTGTTGACGGCAGCGGCAATGGAGATTTTACAGTAGCTGAGGGACAGAATTTGTTTGTAATTGAATAATTTATGAAAGAGGGCGCTGTTAATTCAGCGCTCTTTTGTGTATGAAACCGGTCAATTGCGCTTTGTATATTGTGAATAATATTTTAATACGTAATTTATTATTACATATTAAACAAGTTTTAAGAAAAGTGTCGGAAATAAAAAATCTAAAATGCATAAAAGTATAGTTTAGTGGAGTTTTGTGTATTGTATATAGCCTTGATTTGCAATATAATATAATCAGCAATTGAGAATATTGACGTTCATAGGCGAACATCCTTCCCTCTCATGTGTTTGGCCGTGAATGTTAAACAACTGCTTACTGCAGAAAACGAATTGGTTATTTTTTAAACTAATTCCTTTCATTTGTGATTTTTTCATGTTTTCTATTCTCAATAACTTATTTTAACTTATTATTTATGGCTTGCTCCTCAGTGCTAAGCGATGAAAATCGTATGGAGCGAAACCGACACCTCCTGATGAGGTGTATTTTTTTACTTTGTGAAACTTGTGTGAAAATTTATATAAACCTCTTGACGAGTTATTTAAACTGTGATATAATATGATTAAAGAGTGTGACAGGAGAAGTGTATATGAATAAAAATGTCTATAGTATAGTGCTGACAGATAACGTAATACGTGCCGTTGATGATGAGGCGTACAGACGCGGTACGAACCGCTCTAACCTTATAAATCAGATACTTGCGGAATATCTCTCCTGCGTTACACCTGAAATGCGTATGCGGCAGATTTTCGATTCAGCTGAGGCGCTTCTTCGCAGGGAAATGCTTCTTATGCAGCAGAATACGCCATCTGTGCTTATGCTGAAAACTGCCTTGCAGTATAAATACCGTCCTACGGTCAATTATAAGATTGAATTGGAAAGGAATCCCGAACTTTATATGGGCAGGCTGAAAGTGCAGATACGTACACAGAATGAACTTCTGAAAACTTATTTTGAGAGATTTTTCACGGAGGTTGCCTGTATTGAAGAAAATGTCCTGAGAGATTACGGCTTCAACGGCTACAAAAGCGGTGTGTCAAAGGATTGTTTTACAAGGCTGCTTGTTAATAATCCCTCTTTAGGTGAGGAAGAAAAGGGTGCTGTTATAGGGGAATATCTCAATATGCTTGATGAAACGGTAAAGGAGTTCTTTGCCTGCGATATGGAGCTTGACCACGCTCTTGCAAAGTATCAGGACAGATTTATTATATTTACAGATAAACATAAGATATAGGGGGTAATGATTATGAATGCAGAAAAGCTTACACAGAAATCAATGGACGCGGTGAGAAAGGCTCAGAGTTTAGCTGTAATGCGTGCCAATTCCGTCATTGAGCCGATTCATCTTCTTGGCGGACTTCTCAAGCAGGAGGGCGGACTTATACCTCAGCTTGTGAAGAAAATGGGGATTGACAGCGATATGCTTGAATCTGAGACAGACAAGCGTATGGACAGTCTGCCGAAGGTTACAGGCAGCGGCAGAAGCAGCAATATCGGCATTTCTGCGGATTGTGACAGGGTTCTTGTATCTGCGGAGGAAATCGCTTCGAATATGAAGGATGAGTATATATCCGTAGAGCATATTATGCTTGCATTAATCGACAGCAAGGACAGGGATGTTTCTGCTGTTCTGCAGATGTTCGGTATTGAGCGTGACAGATTTCTTACAGCACTTATGTCGGTTCGCGGAAATACACGTGTTACAGGGGAAAATCCTGAAGAAACATATGATGTTCTGGCGAAATACGGTCAGGAGCTTGTGGGACTTGCCCGACAGAACAAGCTTGACCCGGTTATAGGCAGAGACAGCGAAATCCGCAATGTTATGCGTATTCTTTCAAGAAAGACAAAGAATAATCCTGTTTTAATAGGCGAACCCGGAGTAGGTAAAACAGCCATTGCTGAGGGACTTGCACAGCGAATAGTTGCAGGAGATGTGCCCGACAGTCTTAAAGACAGAAAGGTTTTCTCCCTTGATATGGGCGCGCTTATTGCAGGCGCGAAATATCGTGGTGAATTTGAGGAACGTCTGAAAGCTGTTCTCAACGAAATAAAGAACAGCAGCGGTCAGATTATCCTTTTTATAGATGAGCTTCATACAATTGTTGGCGCAGGCAAGAATGACGGCGCTATGGATGCAGGAAATCTGCTTAAACCTATGCTTGCAAGGGGTGAACTGCACTGTATAGGTGCTACAACCCTTGACGAGTACCGTAAATATATTGAAAAGGATGCGGCTCTGGAACGTCGTTTTCAGCCTGTTCTTGTGGACGAGCCTACAGTTGAGGATACTATATCCATTCTCCGCGGACTTAAAGAGCGTTATGAGGTGTTCCACGGTGTAAAAATCAGCGATAACGCCCTTATATCGGCGGCTGTGCTGTCAAATCGCTATATAAGCGACAGATTTCTCCCCGATAAGGCAATTGACCTCATAGATGAAGCCTGTGCTACTATACGCACGGAAATGGATTCTATGCCTACAGAGCTTGATGTTATATCAAGAAGAATTGTACGCCTTGAAATAGAGGAAACAGCCCTTAAAAAAGAAAACGATACGATTTCCAAGGAGCATTTAGAAGAAATACAGAAAGAGCTGTCAGAGCTTCGCGAGCAGTTCAACGCTATGAAAGCGAAGTGGGAGAACGAAAAGAACGATATATCAGCTGTTCAGAAGCTCCGTGAGGAGATTGAAAGCGTGAGCGGACAGATTGAACAGGCGGAGCGTGAATACGACCTTAACAAGGCTGCAGAGCTGAAATACGGCACATTGCCAAGCCTTAAAAACAGGCTGGCTGAGCTTGAAGCTCAGGCTGAAAGCGACAGCGATGAAAATCGTCTGCTCCGTGACAGGGTTACAGAGGACGAAATAGCTAAAATTGTCTGCCGCTGGACAGGTATACCCGTTTCAAAGCTTATGGAGGGCGAAAAGGAAAAGATATTAGGACTTGAGGAACTTCTTCACAAGCGTGTTATCGGGCAGAATGAGGCGGTAGAAAAGGTCAGCGAGGCGATTATACGTTCAAGGGCAGGTATACAGTCACCTGAAAGACCTATAGGCTCCTTTATGTTTCTTGGCCCCACAGGAGTGGGTAAAACGGAGCTTGCAAAGGCTCTTTCAGAGATACTTTTCGATGATGAAAAGAATATGGTTCGCATTGATATGAGTGAATATATGGAAAAATTCAGCGTCAGCCGACTTATTGGAGCGCCTCCCGGATATGTGGGTTACGATGAGGGCGGTCAGCTTACAGAAGCAGTCCGCAGAAAACCATATTCCGTTGTTCTTTTCGACGAAATTGAAAAGGCTCATCCCGATGTGTTCAATATTCTGCTTCAGATACTTGATGACGGTCATATAACAGACTCTCAGGGTAGAACTGTTGATTTTAGAAATACTATTATTATACTGACTTCAAATCTCGGTTCTCCCTATATACTGGAGGGTATCGGTTCTGACGGTGAAATAACCGCAGAGGCGAGGGGAATGGTTGAAAATCTGCTGAAACAGCAGTTCCGCCCCGAATTCCTCAACCGACTTGATGAAATAATCTTCTACAAGCCTCTTGCTAAGACTGAAATCATAGGCATTGTTGACCTTATGCTTGAAAGTCTGCAAAAGCGTCTTGACGATAAGCATATCCGCATAAATGTGACGGAGGAAGCCAAGAATTATATTGTGGAAAATGGTTATGACCCTAACTTCGGAGCAAGACCGCTGAGACGTTATATTCAGCGGAATGTTGAAACTGCTGCTGCAAGAATTATTCTCAGCGGTGGTGTGTCTTCTGGAGATACGATAACAATAAATGTTGAAGATGGTAAACTGATTGCGGAATAATAGGGAAAAACGAGATTTTTGTATAGTCGGATTTTATAAAAACGGCCAAAAATATGTTGCAGTTTATGGCAAAATGTCATTTTTTTGAAAATACCGCGTAAATCCCTTGACAAACGGGGAAAATAGGTATATAATGCAATTATCTTAAAGAATTGGAGGAAATATGAAATGACAAAATCTGAACTTATCGCTGCTGTAGCAAGCAAGACAGATTCTACAAAGAAGAATGCTGAGGCTGCTGTAAACGCAATGCTCGAGGCTATCACAGGTGCTCTCGTAAACGGAGACAAGGTTTCTATCGTTGGCTTCGGTACTTTTGAGGTTCGCGACAGAAAGGAAAAGCAGGTTATCAATCCCCAGACTAAGAAGAAGATGACTGCTCCCGCTTCAAAGGCTCCTGCATTCAAGGCAGGTCAGGCTCTTAAGAGCGCTGTTAACAAGTAATAACGGAGGAAAAAGATATGGCAAAGAAGGCAACAGCTGCAAAGGCAGCAGAAGTTAAAGCAACAGCTGCAATCGCAGCAGAAGCAGAAGTAAAAGAAGAAGCAAAGGCTGTTGAAGCTGTAGTTGAGGCTGCTCCTGTAAAGGAAGCTCCTAAGAAGACAGCAACCAAGAAGCCTGCAGCTAAGAAAGCGGATGCTAAGAAGTCTGCTGAAAAGAAGACAGCAGAGAAAAAGCCTGCTGAAAAGAAGACTTCTACAAGAAAGACAGCTCCCAAGACAAATCTGTTTATTCAGTATCAGGGCGCAGAGCTTTCCTATGCCGATCTTATTGAAAGAGCTAAGGCTGACGCTGGCGTTGATGCTCCAAAGACTATCAACCTCTATGTAAAGCCTGAGGACAATATGGTTTACTATGTTGTTGACGAAAAGGTTGGCGGATTTGTTATCGCTTAATGCGATTTAATCCGCAACTGAATAGTTTACAGACTCCCGATGAAAATCGGGGGTGTTTTTTATTATAATAATATACTAAATGTATATATTAAAGTTAAATATACTCTTAATTAATGACGGGGAATGATTTATAAACCAATCAGAATAGGGGGTATTTGACGATAAATGCCGATTGTTCTAATGTTGCGTAGGAGCCTTGTGAAAATTTACCAAAAATGACAAAAAAAATTCTATACTCGTAGTTATCAAGAAGTATTGCATACTATTAAATTATATGGTATAATAAATTAGTACAAAATGAGGCTCTATGTGCATTTAGGGATAACTGGTTTTGTAGAGCCTGTTTTTTAATATATATCTATATCATTATTTAAAGAAAGGGTGATTTTCTTATGAAAAAAACTTTGGGGAAACGCATTATAAGCGGCGTAACCTCGGTATTGCTCGGTTTGTCGGCTTTTACGCAGGCTGTACCGCTTAGTGAGACAGGTTTGCTTAGAGCAAGGGCGGTGGAGGAAAATCCAGATGGGTTGCCTACTCTTACTGTTCCTTATGAGAACTCAATATGGTACAGAGGCGGTCCTCTTGGCGTTGCAGGTGATTTCCATTACTTTGCGTTTGATACAGTATCTGTAGCGCCTCATACTAATGGAAACTTTGCTGCAAAGCATGTATTAGGAGGCGAAGGATATCCTAACCAGTATATAGGACAAATTGTAAGTGTAGTTGGTGAAAGCTGGACAAATATCGGAAACGAAGCAAAATTGAAAAATGTTCCCGATGTTGTTATTCCAGTTGATTATCAAGCGTATGGTGCGAGTGATGTTAAACTCGACTATCCTACGCAACGATATGAATTTAAGATTTATAGACCAGATGAAACTAATTTCACTATATCTAACGGAGACCGTGATGCTTCCATTGAATATTCATATGTTTCGCATTATTCAACGGACTTTATGGATTTCGATAAATTGAGAAATTATTACAGAGATTTGTCGCAGAATTACGGTAGTAAGGAAGACAATGTAGAATCGAAAACAACTGATGATAAAGGCAATTTAGTTATTAAACTTAATCCAAGCGGAGAAAATGTAGTTAACCTATCTGCAGAAGATTTTGAAAAGCTTGAAAATAATAATATCCATATCGAAGGCATTAATGCAAGTTCTGGTGACAGTAATACAGGAACTGTTAGTCAAATAAAGGATAATCAGTATCTTATTATGAACATTGATATGAGCAGCTTTAAGGGTAACGATGTAATATTATCGAAACTTTCAGCTGACATGAAGCGTTTTACTATTGATAATCCAAATTCTGATATGGGAGCAAATGGAGAAGAAACCTTTTATCAAGGAACAAATATTCTTGTCAATTTGATCAATGCACCTGCACTGAATAACGGTGAACCACAATTAACAGTTACTGTAGGTAATGGCGTATTTCAAACTCTTGCTCCTGATATACATTTAAGAATGAATTGTACAAACGGTAATGGAATTGCAGAAGATATTACAAATGCTGGCGAAACGCATATGAATTTCTTTATGAATCCAGTTTCTAAAAATCCAGAAACAAGTGAAATAACAAATATTACTGTTGAAAAAGAATGGGATGATGATGGTAAAGAACACGGAGATAAGGACGCTGTAACAGTTACTCTTTATCGTTCCGATGAGCCTAATGCCGATTTAAGCAGTCTTACTGATTCTTCAGCACTTGTAACATTCTACAAGGAAGCTTTTGAGGCGATGGTTGGTGATTCTGCTTTAGTAAAGGATAATACTGTAGTTGGCGGAGGATTTGGTCCTGGATTCGGAGGCGGATTCGGAGGTGGACAATCACTTCCTTCGATAAGTGTTTTGGGTTTGCAGACAAGCGGTACATCAATTGGTGAATATGATGCCAATAAAAATGTATTGATGAATGACAGGACATATGGTTATGGTTTGTATCCTTTTGAGGACTACAGCATTTCAGCTGTTGAAACAGCTTATGAGGGTTTTGGTTGGGATGCCGAACTTGTGTTTAAAGCATATCACGACCTTATAAGTCTTGATGAAGAAAATGGAATAATTTATTTCAATAAGCTTGATTATGATTTAAGTCAGACGTATAATAATACTATCTGGGTTTGCCTGCCAGTTTATTCAGGTTGGTTTGCAGATTACAGCAACGGTTTTAAGGCAACAATTACAGAGGAAACCGATGCAGATGGCAATACAATCCGCAAGATAACAAAAATCAACGGTGAACCTGGTGAGGTTATGAAAATCGGGTCAGCTGTTCTTGATACAAAGAATAATTGGCAGAATACTTGGAATGACCTTCCTGCACAGAGTGCAACGGGAACACGTTATTACTATTATGCGATCGAAGATACAGTAAAAAAGGATTATACAGTATCTTACAAAGGTAACAGTATGCCGGGTGGTGCTGATGGTACAATTATTGTTGTAAATACAAAGGAGGAGCCTCATCCACCTGCAGGACCTTCTGAAATCTTAATTAAAAAGACAGATATGTCAGGCACAAATGAAGTTGAGGGTGCAGAGTTCAAGTTGACAATCAGCGGAAATGAACCTAAGAACTTCGATGGTGTCAAGGTTGGTACAGTTGATGGGAAAGGCAAGACAGAACTGACTTTCAGCGGAAGTCAAACAATTAAAGGACTTAAGGACGGTACATACGTTCTTGAGGAAAAAGTTGCTCCGGACGGATATACAGTAGTTTCGAAGTTTACTTTTACTTTAAGTGAGGGTAAAGTGACAGATACATCAGCTGTTACAAGTGGTGATGTTACAATAGCTGATGATGGCAAGACATTGATTGTTCTTGATGATATCAGTCGTGTAACAATCAGCAAAGTTGACATAGCTGACGGTGAAAATGAACTTCCAAATGCAAAGCTTACACTTGATGGTGAAAGTGATATTACCGAAGAAATGATTTCTGCTGATTTCACAAAGGCTGATTCCGTTGATAGTATGACAGAGGGACAGTATATTATTGAAAACGGTAACCTTACTTGGATATCAGCTGAAAACAAGAAAATGGAGCTTTCAAAGCTTCCTGATGGTGCATATTCTCTCTCAGAGATTATTGCTCCTGAGGGATATTTACCTATCGGCGGCGAAAGCTGGGAATTTAAACTTGAAAATGGTATTGTTTCTGGTGACAGTAAGACATACGAAAACGGTACTTATGTTAATATTGACGGTGAAAACATTATTGTAGTAGGTGATAAGACAGAAGAAACTGATACTCCTGTTGAACCTAAGACAGTTACAATCAGCAAGAAGGATATGGCTGGCGATGGTACAGCTGAGCTGCCAAATGCAAAGTTTGAGCTTTTATCAAAGGACGGAAAAGATCTGTCAGATGTAACAGCTAAACAAGGCGATGAAGAAGTATTGTTAAGAAGAAACGAAAACAATACATCTGTTGTTTACACATCAGGTACAAATTCTACAGAGCTTTCAAATCTTCCCGACGGAAATTATATTCTCCGAGAAACGGCTGCTCCTAATGGATTTATGGCGATTTCTAACTTTGAATTCACAATAGAAAATGGTGAGGTTGTAGCTAACGGTGTTGCAACTACAACAGGTGAAGTCAAGGTTGACGGAAACAATATTACAGTGCTTGATAAAGCAACTACAGCCACAATCAGCAAGATTGAAATGGGAGGCGGAGATGAGCTTCCCGGAGCAACACTTGAAATCAAGTCACTTGACGGAACAGAGTTATCAGAAGTAACAGCAAAGCAGGGCGAAAAAGAAGTAGCTCTTGAATTCGGAAAGAAGACAGAGAATGATACAGAAGTTGAGGACAAAACAGTAATCAGATATGTATCAGGAACAGAAAAGACAGTTCTTACACAGCTTCCGGCAGGTAAGTATGCACTTACAGAGTATACAGCACCTAACGGATACCTTAAGGCAGAAACAATAGAATTTGTAGTTCTTCCCGACGGTAAAGTGCAGGTAGCAAATGGAACTGACGACAATGGCAATACAATCTATGTTGATGCAGAAGAAGTATTAATGGAAGACAAGCCCATTGAAATCACAATC
>JAFQHO010000063.1 GCA_017397925.1 Ruminococcus sp. | reverse complement strand
GCGTAGAAAACTTTCAGGTTTCTGTTGAGTTTGGATTGCATAAGAAAACACCCTGCAAGACGAAAAAAATCTTGCAGGGTGTTTTCTTATGATCTGATATATATGTAAGACCGCAAGGCAGGTCGCCCTGCGGTGTCGATTTCCTATGTCGTGATTATCTGTCACTGTCTTGGGATTTCTTTCTCTGCTTCGGCTGAGAGTTCTGTTTACCCTCTTCCTGAAGCTGTCTGAGCCTATTACGCACACTTTGTCTTTCGGGCGGTCTGTGCTGTTTCTCGGCAGGTTTCTGCCCGTTCTTAACTGCCTGCTCCCATTCTGCAAGGTCTTGGTTATACTGCGTTACAATAGCCTCTGCTTTTCGGTAAGTTTTCATAAATGCCTGTACATCAGGATAACCGTCATCGGTGAGAATATCGGGGAGTTTATTTAGTTTTTCATTAAGCTCGGCTTCGGTCTGCTGTATACAGGATATATAATCTCTTGTTTATAGAGATTATGCGACTAAGTGTAACTTGTTTATCAACATTTTGAAATGAATTGACTTTTGGAAATCAGTATGCTATAATGGCTAATATAATTAGCCTATCAAAAGAAAGGGGTAGTTAAATGAAAGTAGGATTAGATAAGAAAGCAATTATTGAGGCTGCGGCGAGTATGGCCGATGAAAAAGGGGTTGCAAATGTAACCTTAAAGGTGTTAGCAACGGAATTGGGAATAAAATCTCCGTCATTGTATAAGCATTTTAGCGGTGGACTTGACGAGTTAAACAAGGAATTGATGCTTTATGGCTGGCGTTCTTTGGAAAGTGAAATCACAAGGGCTGCCATAGGTAAAGCAAAAGACGATGCAATTATTGAAATTTGTTATGCTTATCGAAGCTTTGTTTCCGAGCACAAAGGTTTGTTTGAAGCTATGCAATGGTACAATATGTATCAATCGGAGGAGCATTTACAGGCAACGCACGGGACAGTATCTGTTATGTTTCAGGTGCTTGAAGCCTATGGATTAACCGAGGAACAAAAAGTGCATAGTGTTCGTGTGCTTCGTGGCTTTTTACAGGGATTTTGTGCTATTGAAAGCCACGGCGGATACGGAAATCCAGCACCTCTGAATGATACCTTTGACTTTGCATTAAAAACGATATTGAATGGCATTCGTGATTTACAAGGAGGGACGGAACAATGAAGCAATTTTTGAAGAATATCAGTCCACTTAATAACCGAACGGAAATGCCGATGGCATTATTCGTTGTAAAGAAAATTCTTGCTTTCTGGTTGTGCTACATAGTTGGACTGTTTTTAGCAGAGGGAGTAATCATACTCTTACATTTTGCTCTTGGTAAAAATATGCTTGTAGGAGATGTGTTTGACGCACAGACGATAACGCTGATTACTTATTACGGCTATATTATTATATCAGGTGTAGCATTGCTGTATTGGAAACTGATCGAGAAAAAGCCATTATCTGAAATGGGATTGACAAATCACTTTGGAAATTACTTTATCGGAGCTATAATAGGTGTTCTCTTACTTGCTGTATCTGTTGTTGCTATCATTTTGACAGGCAATATTGAATATCACGGAGTTTTTGAAAATGCTGATATTCTTGTAATTGTTCTCTTAATAGGTGGTTTTGTCGTTCAAGGTGCAACAGAAGAAATCTTATGCCGAGGTGTTGTTTTCCGCTCACTCAAAGAGAAAACATCTTTAGCTATTGCAATGGATATAAGTACCTTAATGTTTATCATTCCTCATTTGTCATCTTTGTTTGACGGCGGAGTGATTTATGGCGTATTCGGCATAATCAATCTTTTATTGATTTCCACTATTTTTTCGCTTTTGACTATCCGCTTTAAGAGCATTTGGGCGGCTTGTGGTTTGCACTCATTTTGGAACGCTGTTTTATATAGCGTTCTCGGATTGAATTTGAGTGGAAATGATGAAACTGTTACTGCGATTTTCAATATGCAATCCGTAGGCGAAAATATATGGAACGGCGGCGTATATGGTATTGAAGCAAGCCTGATTACCACCGTTGTATTAGCTTTCGCCGCCATACTGATTATGGTTATTGACAGAAAGCAGGTAAAAGAAAATGACAAAGTCTGAATGGGTACGCTGTCCAGTCTGCGGAAGTAAGACCCGTAATAGAATAAGGGAAGATACTGTTCTCAAAAACTATCCTCTTTTTTCCCAAGTGCAAAAAGAGGTGATCATTAACGCTGAACATTTATAGGTTTCGGTTTTGAAAGAGGAACAAGAATGTACACAGGCAGTCGTGACGAAGAAGCAAAACTACTGAAACGGTTATGTACAACACAGACAACCGCCTGCCCTTAAATGTGGTGTGGATGAATTGGTACATCTCCATACAAGAAAGTGTGTAGTGCAGAGAATAACAGGAACCCGAAAAGTAAAGCCGAAAAGTGCGACCGTGCCGATACCTGTCCTACGCTTCCTATGCAGACTGAATTACATACTCTGGTAAATCGTTATTTTGAGAGTATTACACTATCATCATTAATTGAGCCGGACGAATCCAATAAACGATCTTTCGCAGAGGGTATGTTCGTCACATATTGAGCAATGATCCGGCAGCACGATTGAGAATCATCGCAGGATATGAACAAACTGTAACAACTAAAATACATCTATTGACAAAGTGGGCAAGTGGGTGTATAATGTATTCAAATTTAATACTTCAAACCGCTGAAGCGGAGATAACGGCAATGATGCCTTTACAGAGAGCCTGTGGTGCTGAGAGTCAGGTAAGAAACAAGTTGTCAAATGGACCGCTGAGGGTGCAGTCAAATGGGGTTTCCCAAAGTATTCTGCAACGTGTTGGCATACG
>JAFQHO010000062.1 GCA_017397925.1 Ruminococcus sp. | reverse complement strand
TTGGGCTATATTCCGTCAGCTGCATTGGTTCATATAATAAATCTTGTATCCCACAATGATAATGTATCATTATTGGATGCTGTAAATGATTCTCTGATAAGTGTAAAAAAGATGTTCGCAAATGCAAAGCATCTTACAGAGGTTATTGATATAATGGAGAAAGCAATTCGCCTTTCTAAAACAGATATGGACGATGTCGATGCTATTCGTGAACTTGGTGAGGGGTGGGTAGCAGAAGAAACTCTTGCAATTGCGGTATATTGTGCTTTGAAATATGAAAATGATTTTGATAAGGCTTTGATTGCAGCTGTTAATCATAGTGGCGATAGTGATTCAACTGGTGCGGTTACAGGAAACATACTCGGAGTATATCTTGGATTGAGTAATATTCCGCAAAAATACAGGGATAATCTTGAACTTTATGATGTTATACTTGAAATTGCTGACGATTTATATAACGATTGCAAGATTTCAGAATACAGTTCTTACCGTGATGAAGTATGGGAACAAAAATATGTGTATCATACATATGCTTTATGAAAAAACACCGTCGTACAGATTTTGAGTTGTCTGTACGACGTTTTTTTATAATATAGAATTAATTGCCATAATGTTCTGTACCAAAGAGGACTTTGTCAAAGAAATCTCTCGTTGTATCTTCGCCAAGCTGTTCCTTGAAAACGTCAGTAGAAATACCGCCGTTGGAAATCAAGCCGTCGGAATATTCTTTGCAAAGCTTTCTTTTTGCAGACATTTCTTCTTCGTTCAGCGTTGGAAGTTCTTTTGATGCACTCAGAACTGTTTCGAATCCGTCACAGAGCATTTGGTCAAGTGTCGGGTCATCTTTTGCCTTACCGATTTTATAGAATCCAACTGTTTTAAGTGAATCATACCATGCAGGTGTTGGTGTAGTATCTTCCAATTCTGAATATTTTTCTTTTACTGCTGATAAATCGGATAATAGTGACTGATAGGCTTCGTCTTTCAGCTCAGGTACACAGTCATAAAATTCAAGATAAGAAGTTCGCTTTCCGAATTGATACATATAATCGGCGGAAACCAATGGAAGATTTTTTTCAATTGGTGTGAGAATAATAGTTGCCATTTGCATAAAGCCCATATTTACTTTCATTACAGATAAATTTCCGACCCCCTCTACAGAATATTGCTGAACATCGAACTTGAAGACATTGTAAACTTTGATTTCTTTGTAGTTTTCAGGATCTTCGGGAGTTAGTGTGTACTCCTGAGATATGGCGGAAAGTGCGGCATCAACAGCCTTATCCATTGCCTTGACGTTCTTTGCGGAAAAGATCGCAATTACAATAACAACAATTAAAATCAAGGCGAGAATAACGAGAAGAATTTTCCTGATTAACGGAAAACGGCGGGGCTTGTCAGCGGCATTAGTTTTTTTCATACAAAACACTCCTTTTTTTAAATGAAATACCCGTGCTTAATATACTTATGCATTATAGCGTAAGTAAGAGTATAACAGCATATAGTTCAGCAATTGAACTGTTCATAATTCAATTATAGTACTGAAATTTTATATTGTCAAGACTAAATGCCGTAAATATTTATTTAATTCATTGAAATGTATTTATTTTTCATTGAGGCTGTCTATTTCCCATTTTTTATGAAGTAAATACCATTTTTCGTTGTGTGTTCCTAATGCTCCGATTTGTCGTGGATGTGCAAGGGGAAGTACTTTAACAACTTTATCACGAATTTGAATAGAAAAGGTATTGCCATATCCATAACGCTCTGTGAATTCTTGAAGTGATGAAAAATCTATATCAGCTACACGATTCAAGTACTGTGAAATAGGAATATCACCAAGCAGTACAAGCAATGGTGCTTGTGATTCCATAAGTTCATCTGTAATTTCTGCTGCACGTTCTTCGTCACAGAAAACAGTAGGACGCTTGGGAATCGTCACAGGATTCAGATTATACTTCTCAATCAATGGAGCATAACGCTCACGAATTGCTTTTTCCTGACTTGGATTTATTCTTGTTTCCGGAAGTAAATCACACAACCAGGCATCATCACGTGTAAATCCAAGTGGGGCAAGAATTTGCTTATCCAATACTTTTGCTGATGTACCGTTCAACTGACTGCTGGCTGGAATCAGTTCACCAAGTTCGGCAGGAATTATAATTCCATCAATGATTTGTTTTGCTTCTTCAGGGTTTCCGTCCCAGAAAATACGTGGTTCGCTTGCAACTGCAAGTGCTTGACAGATAACTTTATTTCCTTTCTTCCACTTCGCATGTACTGCACTTGCATAAACACCAAGAACGAATACGTGTTTTGCAGAACGGTCTTTTTGTATCAATTTTTGAACCTTTTGTCCAAATGGGTATTGCATTAATTTCAGCCTCCTAAGGTATTCATTAAAACAATTATACCATATCAGTTTTTAAATTGCAATAAGTTTTTAGAAAATCACCCGTTATTTCCACGGACGTTTTCTATTTGTCCAACTATTAGCTTTATAATAATGGGAAACTACTGTATCCAACAGCAAATTGCAAAAAATAATCCTGTCTCAGCCCAAAGCCGAGACAGGATTTTTTGCATTTGAGTCTAAATATTAACCATAACAACAAACTCCCCGTTGTTAAGCACCAGTTCATTGACAGGAGTAGGGGAGGGTGGATAAGAGCGAGCAGTCCTTTGGATAATAGCTGATTGGATGCAGTCAATACCGTATTGGATGTTATCAGCCTCAACAGATAGATCCTCAAAGTCAATAGTAGTGAGAATAAATCCGTTGGCAGAGGGGGAAACAATCACAGGATACGAATGATGTATCGGAGTAGTAGGAGCAGCAAACAGTTCTTCCAAAAGACTCATTTCCTCGTGCTTCTGACTATCGAGAACATGAGTGTAAGTATCAAGGAACATTGTCATGTCGATACGGTCACAGAAGGAGTTTTCTAAAATAAGGCTGAAAAAACAAAGTTTCACCGGAGGAAGATAATGCTTGATTTATCGTGACAGATATGGTATAATAAAAATATCACAATGAAAGGAGCGTGACAAACATGGAATACACACTGATGCACAAGAATCTCCCTGTGGCACAGATTGAGATTGATGAAGAAACTGGCAGTATCAGTAAGATTATCGAGATCTTCCATGAGGAACATCTGCCTGTAGGAACTGTATACACGATACACCACGAAACCAAAGCACAGCGCATGGCATTGAATCATTGGTGGACAGGACGCTCCATTCCGGCAAGCCGAAGTGGTATCCGTGAAGCTCTGGACGAGCTTGGTGTGTACGATACCGCACTTCTGTTGATGCACTGCATGGGACTGAACTTTCAGGCCACTACTGGATACGACCAGCAAGTTCGGATGTAAAATGGGAAGATGTTAATTTTTTTACGAATGATTTCTCCGATGACATTGGCGACGTACTGTTCGGCGCTCCGAAAAGCAGATTGGCTTTGACTACAGTTCACCCGACAATACTTCTGACGGCAACTTGAAAAAGCGTTGGAAGATTATACACGGCAAACGATGCCTTTTGAAAGATGGCATTAAGCCCTATCGCCAGCAACCTTTCAATGAACTGATCACCACAAAAATTATGGAACGACTGGATATTCCCCATGTGCCATACACTGTGCTCTGGGAGGGCGGAAAACCTTACAGCGTGTGCGAGGATTTCGTTACAACGGAAACCGAACTTGTCAGTGCGTGGCGTATGGCGCAGCTTAGACCGAAGGCAAACCATGAAAACACCTACCTGCATTTTGTAAATATCTGCAAGGAATAGGGTGTTCCCGATGTGACGGCAGCACTTGACAGGATGCTTGTGCTGGACTATCTTATCGCCAATGAGGACAGACATCTGAATGATTTCGGATTGCTTCGCAATGTGGATACACTTGAATGGATCGGTTTCGCTCCGATTTTTGACAGTGGCACATCACTCGGACACAATACTGCAACGGCACAGTTGGGCAGTTATGACGCAGTCTGCAAGCCGTTTAAGAAAACGCATGGCGATCAGCTCAAGCTTGTGTCCGATTACAGCTGGATTGATTTTGCAAAGCTTGACGGCATTGAGGATGAAATCCAAGAACTTCTGTCTGATGAGCGTTTGCAGGAACTGATTGATGAGGAAAGAAAAAACGTCATTATCACAGGCATCACTAATCGTATTCATTCCTGCATTTTTCTTCCTTGATAAATTCCCTTTCTGCTTTCGTCTTTTGGGCAAGGTGTAATTGGTGGAGCAATAACTATATGTGAACAAATCTTAAAATTTTGCCTTGTTTTAGTTTTTGCTTTCTTTGGGCAAGTAAGGAGAATGTATATGAAAAAAATGAAACTATCTTCAAGAATTTTAAGCCTTATGGCACTGCTTCTTATGCTGCTGCAAATTATTCCACAGAGTGTATTTCCTACCACTTTAGCAGTTAAGGCTGCTGAAAAAGCAGAGCTTATTGAATTAGAGCAGTCATTAGCTGTTGATTATGACCCAAATGAAGGCGTAATTAAATACGGACATACAGGTGAAGTCGGTATGCGTTCCAAGAATGATATCGATACCCCTTATGGCACAAATACAAAGACGGTCTTTTTCCCGTCGCAGGTTGCTGAATCAGTCGACGAAAACGGAAATTTGCTTTTTCCGGATTATGACCCGGAGAACCCGTATTATGACTATACGGATATGTTCAACAATGCTTTGGAAATTGCCAGAAAAAGAGATAATGCCGATGTCTTTGTCGAAGACGGCGTGTATTATTTCGAAAAATCTGTATATCTGTTCGGCTATACAAGAATCAACGCCAATGCAGGTAAAGCAGCCTTTATTATCAAGCCTTACTTTAAGGACATCGACAGCAATGATGTTGATGTCAATGGTTTTTTTACCAATGCAAATCTTAACGAAACATACTCGTGGTATTTCTCAAGTATAAATGACCTTGCTTTTGTAGTTGAGGGAACACATGAGTCCTTTAAGCCTACTAGCTCAGTAGATACAATTCTTGAGAATATTTGTAGTGACGATATCCAGCCTGTTGATAATTACAGCCTGTTTTACAGAATTACCGCAAAGTATGGCGGAATTCACAACCTTGCGGTATCAGGCTTTGAATCCTTTATGCGCTGGACAAAAATTGATATGCTCACCCGTGTTACAGATTGTACGGTAGGCCCTACCAAATATGTTTTCCAGGGTGTAGATACCAACGACGCATTCTTTTATGACAACTATTATTATGGTGGATATTATACCGATTCAGATGGGTTGAGTCAGCTTCCTGTATTTCAGGTTACTTTTAATATGGGTACAACAGTATTTGCAAACTCGTATATAGGTAATTACTATTTTTCACGAAGCGGTGCAGGCTGTTGGTGTCCGCATACAACATATTCTGATATAACATTTGAACGTGTGTATAGCTTTGTAATGGATACAACAACAGATGCCTCGTCATCTGTAAGCGGATGCTATTTCAAGGACTGTGCATACAATGATATCGCAGAGTATTTTGAAGGACAGGGAATACCCGCATTTGACTTCTGGGACAGAACATGGAGTAAAGAAGAAAGCAGATTTATATATCATAGCAAGGGTTATATAATCCGTGATACCATAACCGGCAATAAGCTTGATTCTGCAAATCATGCCCACGGTCAGCATATCCCTATGATTTGGCTCCACAACGGTATAACATTTACACAGAATAAAATTGAGTGTGATTCGCTTGACTGGACAACACTTGTTAGACTTACAGACTCCGAATGGACATCAAGATATGATGCCAGAAGAAGTGCAGATAATTTATACTTTTCAGATAATGCTTTTAAAATCAATGACTGGGAATACGAAAACTTGATGATTGATGACTGGAAGGGCGGTATGCCATATACAGAGGGATGGCACGACAACACAATCATCGAATGGGGCGAAAAAGGCTGGAATAATGCCGACGGCACACCTGCTATGGGTTATGTTGGTGTGGAAGGCTCTGACCCTGTAAGCTGGCTGGACGAGGGCATATATATCACCCCCAGCCACGGAAGATATGTAGATCTCTCTGCGTTTGTGTATACTAATAAACCAACCTATGGCTACGCAGAGCTCGGTGATATCGGTGCTGATGAGGAAACTCTTGAAGAACTTGGCATCGAGGATCGATACTACAATGATCTTGAAAACGGTAATTTTGAGATTTTAAGCTACAAAGACGACTTCGGAGGCTTCAGCTGGAACTATTCATCCAATCACGAAAAGCTTCAGGAGGCATTCGACTACGTTGCAACACACGACGCTATTCTCTATATTGAAGAAGGCACATATACCATAGATAAACCCATTGTTCTCCGTGGCGGTGCTACATACAGAGTAATTATCAAGGGCGAAATAAACGCAAACAAGACAGACGAAATCAGTGGAAACGGTCTATTTGTAATGAGTGGTGATGATAATGCACCAATCGACGGCTACTTATATAGTGTAAGAGGTTCTCTTCATAATACAGGTGCAAGTGCATTCTATAACTGCAACTTCAAGAATATATTAATTAGTATTGGTTCACTTCAGCGAGGAGTAGGATGTTTTACAAACTGTAATATTACCAATTCTATAATTACAGGCGGTACAGCACAGTATTTTGATTACGGTATTTTCTATAAAACCGTAACAGACAATGTTGTTCTCAAATATCTGTATGCAACAGGAAGTACAGGAGTAGAAGGTGAAGATGGAATTACTCCCGGTGATATTAACTATAAATACTTAATCAGCAATTCCGACTTTACAAATTCAACATGGAGAGGATGTTGGCTTGAATTCGCTCAGTTCTCAAACGGCAAAAAGCTTTCAGGTGACGGAAACAGTCTTTACAGAGGCAACATCATAGACTACAGCTTTAACTACAGTTTTGGCAGAAACGATGTTGTATGCGGAAATACTATGACGAGAGCAGGCTATGGCAGTATAACAAACCATATGCTCAACTCTAATTTCCCGATTGACCTTCCTGATGCTCTGACAGATAAGCCGATGGTTATGTTCCACGTCAGCGACGGACTCCGACTCATCGGAAATACCGATATTGGTACAATGAGCTATGAGTGCTACTTCCTGGCATTTGACAGTCCTACAATTAGATACAGGGACACCGACGGCAACGAGGTTGTATCAATTTCCGATGTAAGAGTTGCTGGCAATCTTGTGTATACATCTTACTGGGGCGACTATAAGATTCTCAGACCTATAACTCCTTACGACAGAGCAGAAAATATTCTGATTGATAACTGTAAGAATAACTCAATAAATCTTCATACATTCTACCTTAAAGACCAGGCCGACGACCCATCAACTTCCGATACTGATGAAACAGTCACAGTTAAAAAGGAAGAAGTAACAGAATGGTCGATTCCAGGAACAATCACTTATGTTAACGGCGAGAGATTATGTATTGAAGAAACAGAGAAGGCTCCTGAACAGCTTATTCAGATTGAAACCAATCAGTCAGAACAAGATAAGATTTTTGATATTCCTAACAAGTGGCTTGATGAAACTGATAAATATACTCAGTTTAAGCTGTATGACTTCAAAGACAGAAGTGACAGTGAGCTTTCAGATCTTGAAAAAGCGTTCTTTGGTTTTATCGACAGGGATACTATTGTAAACTTTATTAATTCCGAAAAAAACACAGCAGTTCAACCAGGCGGTACAGATAAAACAAAGTTCACCTATGATGATATTAAAAACCTTTCCATTAAGGAAAAGTATGACGTTCTTATGCAGACGGTTTCCTACGATGTCACAACTGCTCCGGATGGCGAAAATTCATTCTATATGGATTGCTCCAGAGAAATAGTTGACGATCGTAGCTGTAATAATAGTGCAGGTAACACCAACAACCCTGTCTACGGTATTATTTTCAGGGACGACGAAATTTCAGGTGATAAGCTTCAGAGCGTAACAGGCTCTTATTACCAGGATATGCTCCTTTCATACGCATGGATGGGACATAGAATGACAGTGCTTATCTATGCTGAGGATGAGGATAACTATTACGGCGTAGGTATCGGCTATAACGAAGCACCAAAAGGCTGTATGTATGCTGAGTATACAATAGAAAAGAAGTATGCCGATAAGCTTGGTAAGTTCGGTGAGGTTCACCACCAGATAGGCGGCTACTCAGGCACAAAGTGTGGAATCTATAACTATGATTTCTATGCAGATATAGTCTGCCCTGGAAACAACGGACAGGACAGATATATCTATGCTGATTATACAAACACCAAGATTTTCGGTGACGGAAATATCAACAGCTTTGATTCTACAAACATCGGTGTTGATTATATACTTGAGTATAACGACACCTACGATTCAGTAGCTATATACGCTACTCTTGACTTCGGTCAGATAGGAACAGACAAGTCCCAGACTCCTGAACTTGTAGCAACTACAAGAAAAATTTTGGTAGGCACTTTCAGCCTTGAAAATAAAGAAAAGATTTTCGGTTTATGGGGCGGAGATGAAACCTGGATTGAAAGCGTTCAGCTTGAATATGAGTCTGACAAGCTGTCGGAGTGTGAACACAGTTTCCAATCAGAAACAACAAGAGAAGGTCACTGCACAAAGGAAAGTATTGTAAGACATAGATGCAAGCTTTGCGGTTATGAGTATGAGGAATATCAGAAAGCTTCGAACCACAATTTCTACGACGTGGTAAGAACTTCAGATAATATGACAATCCGTACCTGCAGCATCTGCGGATTTGCTTATGCAACAAATGAACCTCCTATAAGAACATGTAAGCATACCAATTGCACAGAAACCTTATTTGAAGGTAATGATTGCTTAGGAAAGGTATACGAACTCAGCTGTAATGAATGTAACAATTATACTGGAATCAAAAATGTTGAGCCACTCGGTCACGACTACGAAAGCTCAGTTCACGAGCCAACCCCTGACAGCGAAGGTTATATAGAATATATCTGTTCAAGATGTAATGACAGCTATAAGGATAGCATTATTCCAAGCACAACCACAACTACAAATTCTGCGACTTCAATATCCACAAGAACATCTGTAACTACAACTACACCACCTACAACAACAGAACCAGCATATCTGCTCGGTGACGTAAACAATGATGGCTCTGTAGATTCTTCAGACGCTTCTCTTGTTCTTGCAGAATATGCAAAAATTCAGACAGGAGGAGCTGGTGAGTTCACAGAAACTCAGCATAAAGCTGCCGATGTTAATAATGACGGTGTTGTCGACTCATCCGACGCATCAAAGATACTTGCATATTATGCAATGATTTCTACAGGTAAAGAGCCTACATGGGATTAACAATTTGAAACTAAACTGTATTATAGAACCCAAAATTTAACCCAATAGAAAACGCTCAACCAAAATAAAACGCACTCCACCAAAAGAAAACGGTAATTGGTAAGGACGCATTTGTATCAAAATTACCGTTCTTAGACATAACTGCACCGAAATTTTGATACAAATTTCGGTGCAACTTTTATATGTAGAATGGCTCTATTCTACGAGGTTTCGGGAATAGAGCCGTTTTCAGTTGCTTTGCAGATAGGGTAAAAATAGCCGTTTAGATACACGAAAGTATACCAAAAGAAAACGGCATCAAAAAAGTCGCATATTTTTGCTTTAGGGTGGCAAAGTGCTTGATACCAAATGCAACTTTTTTGTTAAAAAAACAACAATCGTTTTCTATTGGTTTGAGGACATAAAAAAGACCTCCGCAGCCTGCATTTTCAGCAAGCTGCGGAGGCTGTATTGTTTAGTGAAAGATTTAAAGTACCATGATGATGTATTCCAGTGCAGATAATTAAATATGTTTCAGAAGTTTGCGCTTCAACAGACAGAGATCAAATACATCAATCCTGTTATCTTCACACATATCAGCTGCTTTCCAATCGACAAGCGTTGCATCGGGAATGGCAAAGAGCCATTTTTGAAGCATAACTGCATCTGCCACATTGAATGCTCCATCTGCATTGACATCGCCCTCGACAGGCTCTTTGATCAGACTGCCCAATCAGGCAGTTCATCAAGCGTTAAAACATATTCGCTCTGATAGTCTTTGATAAGAATATATGCTTCCGTATGTTCATCGGAAAACTGTCCGTTTGCGGTGATGAAGCTGCCATTCCATGTTGTGAAGCAAGCCCATTTTGCACCGGAAGCCATTACATTGTCAATATCAAAAATTGTACCGTTCTCTGTCAGGGCAATGATTTTTTTACCGTCGGAATATTCCAGAATTTCAGAGAATTTCGCTGCATGTGCTGTATAGGAATGCTGTTCTACATAAATATCCTCACCGATGATGTCGCAGTACTCATCTCCGGGATACCAGTCAGCAGATTGTCCTTTCCACACCCAAATCAGATTATTGCAGCCATAGACATTTGTGAGCTGGTCATAAAGGTAACAGTACAGTTCCTTATAGGCTTCTGCACCTTTTGCCCCCCACCAGAACCAGCCGCCGGATGCTTCGTGTAAAGGTCGCCAAAGTACGGGCACGCCTGCATCTTGTAATCGCAGCAGCTGTTCAGCGATGCCTGCGATATCCGCATCGATAAGAGTCTTGCCTTCGGGATCACTGCCGTTCATGACCTTGGAAATATCAAAATCGGTATTGTGATGTGTTATACTGAAAGAACAGTCGACAAACATGCAAAAATCTGGTAGAATATAAATAATGAAACCAGAAAGAAAAATTAAGTATAGTTAAGAATTCAAATAAGAGTCGTTAAAGCTCTCAGATGAGAGCGAACTGAAAAATGCTGCTCAGCAATTAGGAATCCAGTATTATACGCTGTCAGACTGGCGTTCAAAACGTAGCACAGCTGCCAAGGCGAAGAATTATCATATGTCTGATGACGAAGCAAATAAGCAAAAGATTTTCTTATACTAAAATCGCTTACTTTCACTGCTGCCAAAATGGGTATTACCATTTTTGATGCTTTGTTTTCTCTTTTTCTTGGGCAATTTGCTTTGGGGACTGAATAGTTATTAAAATTTAATTAATGAAAGGAATTTTTTCAATGCAATTTTTCAAAAAAACAATATCTTTAGCAGCTGCTCTCATTATATTTTCAATGAGTTTTTTAAATTTATCTCAGGTGAATGCGTTAGATGTTCCGCTTCCTCTTGATATTCATATGACTATTGACACTGTAGAAATAGATATAAAAGATATACCCGAAAACAGAATCGTTCCAGTTGATGTATATCTTGAAAATTGTCCCGGATTTTTATCAATGTGGACATTTTTCGAAAAAGATTCAAGACTTACTTTTGTTTCGGCAAGACCTTTTACGGTTGTTGAAGGGGTTGGAAATGTAAGTTCACTTAATTTCTTGTCTAATCAAGATATTAATACAAATATAATTGGCTGTGGTATACCATCTGGATTTTATGGTAAGATAGAGCACACTGGTGCACTTATAAAAATAAATGTTGTTTTACCTGAAGATGCACAAATTGGTGAATTTTATTCAATCTCATTCTCCAGATACTTTGGAGAGAATTCCATGTCTATTGATTTTACCAATGAATTGGAAGATAGGTGTTACGAATCTTCCTTTACTCAGCTTAACGCTGGTGGAATTTTAATAACAGGTGAAATTCCCACAGAACCTACACCTCCAACAACTGAATTGACATATCTACTCGGTGACGTAAATGAAGATGACTCTGTTGATTCTTCAGACGCTTCACTTGTACTTGCGGAATACGCCTTAATTCAGACAGGCGGCAAACCTACATTCACTGAAAAACAGAGGCTTGCTGCTGACGTCAATAAGGATAATGCAATTGACGCTGCCGATGCCTCAAAGATACTTGCATACTATGCAATGGTGTCTACAGGCAAAAAGCCTACTTGGGATTAATTATTTTACTCTGATTAGTTTTACAAACTTTTAGAGGGAATTGTTACACTTAAAAGATAGTTGATAAAGGTAAGTATCACATATATAAAACCCAACAGCGATGCTTTTGAAAACTCGTCTGTTGGGTTATATTTTTATATTCTGCTTGCATTTTATATGAATATTTGGTATAATAAGATAACAGATTAAAGTGGTATTGTAGTAGTATAATGCTTACTAATAATACGATTATTAATAAGGGGAGAATATTTATGAAAAGAAAAATACTTAGTCTGTTTTTATGCTCAGTTATGTTGGCGGGTGTTGTATCAGGTTGTGGCACAGATACAGCTACAACAGATACTTCACCGTCTTCATCAACAGTTGAAGAAACAACAGAAGCACCAACAGTTCAAGTCACAGAAGCAGAGTACAAAACAATGGAGCCGCCAGAGGAGGGCTGGACAATTGAGAAACTTATGAGCGTAACTTACATTTGCGGTAAACAGTTGACTTATCCGTTGACAGTAGATGATTTACCTAATGAGGTAGGGTTGGATATGGAAAATGCAGGTTATGCACGCCATTGTATTGCACCTATGAATATTAATAGCGAATACTTTGGGAATTGTGTTATTGAAGTAAATGAAAAAAACGAATCTACAGGAATGATTGAATCAATAATTGTAGATGAATTTACAAGTAAGATAACTAATAATATTGTGGTTAACGGAATAACAATAGGCAGTACTGAAAGAGACTTGTATGAGAATTTGGGTGAGCCTAATGAAGTTTATGATACTTCAATCAATACGTATAAATATTATTATGATCTTCAAAGTAAAACAAAAATTATATCTATTTCAGTAGATTGTGACGATAAGACAATATCAGAAATAAGATTAACATCAAAGAGAAGAAAGTGAGTAGATTATGAGTAATAATAACAATAATGAAATTGAATTAACAGATAAAGATATAGAATACATAGGTGAAAAAATCAGCGAAACATTAATTGAAAATGGAAAAGATGGTTTTGAGGATGCTTTTGAAGAAATTATAAGCGACGTGCTTCAGGAAAAGTTGATTAAGGCGGGATATGGCAAAGACAAAATGAAAGCTGCTATTATGCTTTTAACAAGCGATGCTAAAGGAACGGTCTTGAATTTTGATAGACTTAATCTTAAGGATGATAGTAAAGTTGCAGATAAACTCGCTACATGGAAAGTACCTGGAAAATTGGCGGAATTAAATAGATATTCCGAATTAGTTGGAACAATAAAGACTTTATTTGATAATGCTAAAAAACTTGAACCGTATGATATTAAATTTAATGATAATGGTGAAATTGTTGGATTTACAACAACTGGAACAGATGTAAAATCCATGATTGGAACGCCCTGTGACAAAAGTACAGATGGAAGATATGCCTATACTATTCAAAACGGTGATGATAAATTTCTTGATATAATTTTTATTAAGAAAAAAGATGTTGCTGGAATAAATATTTATTTAGAAAAAGAATGAGACTATTTTTAATGAAATTAATTCAGAGGCTGTGCAGCTGTATGGCAGAACACTAACGAGTTTTCGTTACTGTCAGCAACATAATTTTATTGAATATCTGTTGGTTTGAAATATTTCTGCATTTATTTACACCAAACCTATTGACATTACAAGCTTCATTTGCTATAATTAATATATGGCAAATGAAGCTTTATTGTTGCTGGTAGCGACAATATTAAAATAGGAGGAAAATATGAAACATTTAGCATTGAATAAGCTTGCTGAAACAGTAGCAGGCAAAAGAAAGGCACTTGGTATTTCCCAGACAGCTCTTTCTGAAAGTACAGGCATAAACCGTTCAATTTTATCAAGACTTGAAGCAGAGGACTATACACCCTCTGTTGATCAGCTTCTTGCACTGTCAGAAGTTCTTGATTTTAACTATGCAGATTTATTTGAGGACGACAAAATTGCTGTTGAAGCAGTTGAGCGTAAGAGAATTGCAGTAGCAGGAACAGGCTATGTTGGCTTATCTCTTGCTGTACTTCTTTCACAGCACAACGATGTAACAGCAGTTGATATTATTCCCGAAAAAGTTGAAAAGCTAAACAACTGGACTTCACCTATACAGGATGATTACATTGAAAAATACCTTGCTGAACACGAGGAGAGAAATCTCTCATTTACAGCAACTATAGACGCAGAATCCGCATATAAGGACGCTGATTTTATTATTGTAGCAGCTCCCACAAACTATGACCCTAAGACAAATTTCTTTGATTGTTCCGCTGTTGAAAGTGTATTATCCCTCATTAAATCCGTTACAGACAGCAGAAAAAATAAACCAACAATTGTAATCAAATCCACAATTCCTGTTGGATATACAATGCAGGTTCGTGAAAAGCATGGTATGGATAATATTATTTTCAGCCCCGAATTTCTCCGTGAAAGCAAGGCACTCTATGACAATCTCTACCCAAGTCGTATTATTGTTGGTTCTGATGAAGCTAATATGAAGCAAGCTGAAATTTTCGCTTCACTTCTCCGACAGGGTGCAGTCAAGACAGATATTCCAACGCTCTTTATGGCAACTACAGAAGCGGAGGCAACAAAGCTTTTCGTAAATACATATCTCGCCCTCCGTGTAAGTTATTTCAACGAGCTTGACACTTACGCTGAAGTGAAGAATATTGACACTGCAAATATTATCAAGGGCGTATGTCTTGACCCTCGTGTGGGTGATTACTACAACAATCCCAGTTTTGGCTATGGTGGATATTGTCTGCCTAAGGATACAAAGCAGCTTCTTGCAAACTATCAGAATGTTCCACAGAATATGATGTCTGCTATTGTTGAATCCAACCGCACACGTAAGGACTTCATTGCTGATCGTATACTTGAAATTGCAGGTACATACAGCAACAGCGAGTCCTACTCAGTATCACGTGAACAGGAGCAGAAAAATATTACTGTTGGCGTATTTCGTCTTACAATGAAATCCAACTCTGATAACTTCCGCCAGTCCTCTATTCAGGGCGTAATGAAGCGTATCAAGGCAAAGGGAGCAACAGTTGTAATTTACGAGCCTACTCTGGAAAATGGCAGTACATTCTTTGGAAGTGTTGTTGTAAACGATTTGAAGAAATTCAAGAAAATGTGCGGCTGTATCGTTGCTAACCGCTATGACAGCAGTCTTGACGATGTTTCAGAAAAGGTTTATACCCGTGACCTGTTCAGGAGGGATTAAGAAATGAGCAAAGTTAATATAAATCTCAATGGCAAAAATATACTTGTAACAGGTTCACCAGGATTTATCGGTGCAAATCTTGTACTTCGTCTTTTAAAGGAAATGACATCGGGTACAATTGTTTCCCTTGACAATATGAATGATTACTACGACCCGAAGCTTAAAGAATACCGCCTTGGACTTATTGAAAAAACGGCTGTAAATTCACCTGTAAAGCACGTTTTCGTCAAGGGTTCAATTGCCAACAAACCGCTTATAGACAAGCTTTTTGCTGAATATAAATTTGATGTGGTAGTTAATCTTGCGGCACAGGCAGGTGTGCGTTACAGCATTGACCACCCCGATGTATACATAGAATCAAATATCATCGGATTTTATAATATTCTTGAAGCCTGCCGAAATAATCCTGTCGAGCATCTTGTATATGCAAGTTCATCAAGCGTATATGGCGGCAATAAGAAAGTGCCGTTCAGCACAGAGGATAAGGTAGATAATCCTGTTTCTCTTTATGCCGCTACAAAAAAATCCAACGAATTATTGGCACACAGCTATTCAAAGCTGTACAACATCCCCTCCACAGGACTTCGTTTCTTCACTGTATACGGTCCCGCTGGCAGACCTGATATGTTCTATTTCTCTGCAACAAATACACTTGCAAATGACGGAACAATAAAGATATTCAACTACGGCAACTGTAAGCGTGATTTCACTTATGTTGACGATATAGTTGAGGGCGTGTACAGAGTGATGCAGGGAGCTCCAGAAAAGGCAAACGGAGAGGACGGACTTCCTCTGCCGCCTTACGCTGTATACAATATCGGCGGCGGTACTCCCGAAAATCTCCTTGATTACATCAGTACATTGCAGGAAGAACTTGTAAGAGCTGGCGTTCTGTCCGAAAATTATGACTTTGAGGGACACAGAGAACTTGTGGGTATGCAGCAGGGTGATGTGCCTGTTACATATGCTGATAGTGCTGCATTAGAACGTGACTACGGTTTCACACCGAAAATTACTATCCGTGAGGGATTACGTGCTTTTGCGGAGTGGTATAAGGAATTTTATTGTTGATAAGCATAAGCTTTAGAATTCATAGATTCACAAAGAAAAGTCAAATGCGACATCTCACAGAGCCGGTTTCTGTGAGGTGTCGCATTTTGTTTAAAAGTTCTGTATTTTAAAACAGGGATTGAGAAGAAATCCAAAGTGGGAATTCTTAGGTATTGTCGTAATAATAGATGCTGTTTCCATTTTCTTTATATGATATTTTATCAAATATATGATACATCACAACACTTTGGCTTCTTTCGTCTAAATTTGAAATTATCTCTTTTATATGAATTATCAGCTGTTTATTTTCTGTCATTGTATCAAGGTTCATATTATCGTGTTTAGTAAGAATAGCATCTTCTATGCAAGATT
>JAFQHO010000061.1 GCA_017397925.1 Ruminococcus sp. | reverse complement strand
TAACGCTTGAAATCTGCCGATAATTCAAGATAACGACAACAAGATAGTGACAGAAAATTATTTTTGAGATTTGATTTTTGCAGATACGCTGAATACGAGGAGAAATACTTTTAACAGTAAGGGCATCGTATTCAGCAGACATTCGGTTACACTGTGTATTTTCCGATTGTTCTTCCCTTGTATCAGCCCTATCTTTCTCTAAGATACCACAGGGTGCAGTGCCCTGTGGGGAATTATTTTGGTAAAGTCCCCTTCTTCAGTTATATATAATTATAGTGCTATGGTATGCACTATCGTGTGCAACGATAGGAACATAGGAACATAACAAACTGAGAAAGGAGCGAACGAAAATGTTCAACAACAACCGTTATCTGACTTGTGGCGTGGATTCTGCAATTCCCCTTGAATTGCAGTTATTCTTGTGGAATTGCGTTGATGAATTGCCTGCGGAACGAGATTATTTGCAGGTGTTCAAGCTTGAACCATTTGGTGAAATGCAGAGAATAACCCACACATCAGAAAATCCCGAACACAAAATGGAATACCTTATTCCGTCAGAAAAGCCGATTACAGAGAAACTTTACATAATCGATGACGGCGACCACTCAACAATGCTGCTTGCAGAAGAATATTGAACGACAAAGGGACACGATTTTTCCGTGTCCCTGCTTATTTTATGGAGGAAATCAAAATGGAAGAAAATAAAATCACTTGTTCCCATTGTGGAGCAGAAATTACAGATGATGACTACTCAATGGTCAATGGACAAGTTGTCTGTTCTGACTGCGTAGAGAGATACTGTTGCACTTGTGACAGATGCGGAGCAACTATATTTGACTCAGACGCTTACGGTGACGAATATACGAATCTTTGCCGCTACTGCTATGATAATTACTACACTCGCTGCGAAAATTGTGACGCACTCGTTCACGTTGACGATGCGTACCACTACAACAATTCTGACTACTGCTCTGAATGTTACCATGATATCGCCAATGAGAATAGTGCAATCAAGGAATATGGTTACAAACCAGAGCCTGTGTTTTATGGCGATAATTCCAGATATTTCGGCATTGAACTTGAAATAGACGGAGCAGGCAAGGACAGCGACAACGCAAGAGAAATCCTTGATATTGGCAATGAGGACGGAGATCATATCTACATTAAATCAGACGGTTCTCTCGATGACGGAATGGAGATTGTAAGTCATCCCATGACGCTGGATTATCACAAGAGTTATTGCTGGGCTGAAATCATGAAAAAGGCTGTATCCCTTGGTTATCGTTCACATCAGACAAGCACCTGTGGACTTCATATTCACGTAAACAGAATTTGTTTTGGCGAATCCAGAGAGGAGCAGGATGAGGTAATTTCAAGAGTGTTGTATTTCGTGGAACATCATTGGAATGAGCTGCTTAAATTCAGCCGACGCTCTGAATATACGATTAATCGTTGGGCAGCTCGTTATGGATATGAGAACTCGCCTAAAGCAATTATGGACAAGGCGAAGAAAGGCAATTTCGGAAGATATGCTGCTGTCAATCTTTGCAACTACAGCACAATAGAGTTTCGCCTGTTCCGTGGAACGCTTAAACTGAATACATTTATAGCCACATTGCAACTCGTCAATGAGATTTGTAATGTGGCTGTTTCTATGTCTGATGAGGGTTTGCAGAAGCTTTCATGGTCAGAATTCGTGTCAAACATCAAAGATACTGAACTTATCCAGTATCTCAAGGAACGCAATTTATACATAAACGAAATGGTTGAAGAAACGGAGGAATATTAAAATGTGTGCATTATTTGGCTGGCTCGATTATAAGGGAATCATTCCGAAAAAAATACTGAAAAAACTTACACAGGCTTTGGCAAATGCCGCAGAGGAACGTGGAACAGATGCTGCGGGTATCTCCTACATAAAGGATGGCAAGGTTACGGTTTATAAGCGTCCGAGGGCGGCACATCTTATAAGATTCAATGCTCCCGACGATACTATGGCTATTATGGGTCACACCCGCATGGCGACACAGGGCGATAAAAAGCATAACTACAACAATCATCCGTTCTCCTGTGTTGCGGGAGATACAGCGTTTGCTTTTGCCCATAACGGCGTATTATGGAACGATAAGGATTTACGCAAGAAAGGTTTAGTACCTGAAAGTCATATCGAAACCGATAGTTATGTAGCTTGTCAGCTGATTGAACAGCAAGGAAACCTCAACTTCGACAGCTTAAAGTATATGGCAGAAACTGTTGAGGGTAATTTCACTTTCACAGCTCTTGATCAGCATAACTCTCTATACATTGTAAAAGGTAGTAATCCAATGTGCTTGCTCCATTTTGAGGCCTTGGGAATTTACATTTATGCCTCAACTGAATCAATCATGAAGAATGCTTTGAAGAAAACAGGACTTCATAAATTCGACGCTGAAAAGGTTGAAATCGTTGAGGGCGATATAATTAAAATCGATGAAACAGGCTGTATATCAAAAGCAGAGTTTGAGCATCTCAATACTTCAAGCCATTTTGGTTGGTATAACTCCGCCGATTATTATCCCATACATGAAGAATTACTCCTTGCCTACTGTGGTTGCTATGGGGTAGATTCGTCTGATGTGGAACTTCTCCTCGACTACGGCTATACTCCTGATGAGGTTGAAGATATGCTTGTCGATACGGCTCTACTCCGTGAGACTGTTGATTGCGTCAGACACTACGGTCTTTGCGAAGTCTGATGTTTATAACCGTCCCATTTATTCGGGACGGTTATTTTTTGTTATCTCAAACATATTCCCGTATAGCAATAACGGGGATTTCCACCCGATTCACTGCGTTTTCTGACTTTATCAATATATGCTCCACTCTTTTTAAAGTCCTTGGCAAAACTATCAAGGCTGGTATATTTATGTACATTAATCATATTGGAATATGTGGTATATGCGTTATACAGTTCCTCGGTGAAGACATAATCATTGGAATCGCCTGTCAGATTACAGCAAGTTCTGACAAATGCACTGATACTTTCCTCATGGCTCATTTGAGATGCTACAGGAGGAACATAATTGTCATACCACATTCCTGTTCCGCTGAACACATATCCATTGGCTCTCAATGAAAGATATGCCCTTATCAGCTTATTCACTATTGCTTCCTTTTCGGGTTCAAGCATCATTCTCAATTCATCGGGCTGAATGTTTTCGGCTGTGATTCTATGGGTAAAGGGAATCACGACCTTTCTTGCCCGGAATGCAATATCACCATAAGCTGGGACTATATCAAAGTTCGAACCCAATACAAGATGTGCCCTGCTTTTGAAACATATATTTCCGTTCTGGAATTTCACCTCTGCACCTATCATATCTCCGCCTGATATCTGCTTCAGCATTGATGTTGATTTAGCATCAAGCGTTGTACTTGGCATATCAAGACACATACATACACTCTTGTTAAACAACTTTACATTGGCGAAATTGCCCTTGAATTCATCGGGTGCCATACTTACCACAGCTTCCTGATTAAGCAAGCTTGTTATATAATTGACAATAAAGGATTTTCCTGAATTAGTTATTCCTTCAAAGCAGAAAATGGACTTCACTGTATCATTGGTAAGACATACACCAAGAACTTCTTTCAGACGTGCAGCCAGAACTTCATCGCCCTGCGTATACATCGCGATTATGCTGTCAAATACAGGTGACTCTAATGCATAGGGATTCCAATTCACATTTACCATTGATGTCGCAAACAGTCCCGAAGTGAATGGCATTGCCTGCATTGTTGCAGTATCTAATATGCAATTATTGAATACGATATATCTTCCGATATCATAAGGCACTTCTACGTAGGGAGCAATCTGGTTTATTTCCTTTATAAGGGATTCAATAAAGCCCGCATTACAAACGAAATTCGTCACATAACGGCTGATATTCTCGCAAAGCTCTCTCAGAAAAGGAGCCAGATTTTTCATGGAACTATACATCAGATATATTTTTCCGTTATAGGCATAAAACCATCTCTGATGTCTGACAATCAATTTGAGATCCTGAGTTATAAGCAGCGTAATTATCCTTACAAGTGCACTCTCATCATTTGAAGAAACAATTTCATTCAATTCTTTTATGCAATGACAAATTCCATTGCAGAACATGGAAACAACTTCCTGCGGTGCGGAATTATTCGTCTGATAGCATGCCCGGTTTTGTGTTGGCTGATACATCATTGTATTACACGCCTGCATAGGTGACACAGCATATACCTGTGGTGCAGGACTCCCCATACTTTCATAAGACGGTTCTACCCTTTCAAACATCGGCATTCTTACAACCCCGTTGGAATCAAAATTGTTTTCGTTTTTAATTATCATTTTTATTACCTCCATTGATTTTATTAAATCCATTATTTACAGGATTTACATCTATGTTGGTAAAGTGTTATTTTTCAATGTGCCATGTGTCAGGTTAAAAAATAAAAGTATTTCAAGAATGATTCGAGAAATATTCTTTATGTTTAAAAGTTTTTCAAACACCTGGCACATGGCACACGATACTAATGTTTAATATGTTAATTCATAAATGTTCCGTATTCATCACATACGATACTCATGACGACATACCATCTGTACTGAGATATACATCTTTGTCTATCATTTTTCGATTTATTGTTCCAGTTTTAATCATATATAGAATAATTTTTATGATGTTTTATTGTATTTTTAGATATTATTCTCTTTCTGCTTGTTATTTCTGGAACTGTTTTTTATTTGATACTTTTAATTTTTTCAATTATATATAATTATTGTGCTATGATGATAGCACATTGAAACAGCTACTTCCTCGGAAGCGGCTGTTTTGCATAATTTAGATTGGAGGAAAAAGTATGATAATACGCCATTAATACGAAGTCTAATGTACACACCGCCCTGAATAAAAGGCGGTTATTTTTTTCAGCTGCAATACTCTCATTTTATTTATTAAATTTATTACAGCTATTTAGTAAAATAAATTTAAGGAGGTTTCCCTATGAACAACTACAAAAACTATGATGAGCTTCCGCTCACTCTCACTGCTGATGACCTCAGCAAATTTCTGGGTATTTCTAAAGGCAGCTGTTATTCTATGTTTAAGAGGGATGATTTCCCAACCATTAAAATCGGTAAACGTGTTCTTGTTTCTCGTGACCG
>JAFQHO010000005.1 GCA_017397925.1 Ruminococcus sp. | reverse complement strand
TTCAATTGATATGTGTTATAATATTCTTGTGGTACTTTTTTCGTCATAATTTAATAATACCACAAAAAATTACTGCTGTCACGCATTTTTTTGCGTGACAGCAGTTTTTTTCTTTTTTTACTCTTTTTTTACAGCGCCTTTCCAAACACATTTTCAGTCATTCATTACAACTGCCGCCGCGGAAATATTATCGGAGCATCCTTTTTCCAGAGCCATTTCCACAAGGATTTCAAGACGCCTCAGCAAGCTCTTAGGGTAATCCATAACCTCCTGTATGTCAATAGTTGACAACGTATCTGACAGCCCGTCTGAGCATATCAGCAGCACATCGCCATACTCCAGACCGCCCTCAATTTCCTCAACGTCAATACGCGGAGTATCCTTGATATTGCCCAGAGCAGGGAAAATAATATTCCTGTGTACGTGAGTTTTCAGTTCCTCCTGTGTAATTGTACCCTCCTCATAAAGGAGCTGCACAAGGGACTGGTCACGGGAAAGCTGCTGAAGAACTCCCCCACGATATCGGTAAAGCCGCGAATCGCCCACGTTAAATGCAGATATACGCTGATTTTCATCAACCGCTATACCGCAGAGAGTAGTCTGCATATTCCGACTGTTCTCGTCATTGCGGCTGTATTCCGCAAGCTTTTCGTGTATTGCCATAATGCTGCCGTGGAGCTGTGATTTGCGGAAATCCGCAATATCCCTCACACCCTCAAGGCACATAACAGAGGCAAGCTCCCCTGCATTTTCTCCCGATACACCGTCAGAAACGGCCATAATAAAAGGGGAATTCATACGCTGTTCAACCATTCCGGCTGTCATAACGTGTCTGCCGATAAGCAGTGCGTCCTCGTTGTGTGGCATAATTCCTTTTTCAGTAATTCCGCAGCAGTAGTACATTTTAAACCTCTTTGCCGATACGGCTAAACCGCATCATATTCTGTAAAATCTTTTTCCGTTTTCGCAGGTGATGTCAATAAGCTCCTGCACATCTAACCCCTTTATTTCAGCTGCAGCAGCCGCTGTATAGGCTATCATTGAGCTGTCGCACCTTTTTCCTCTGAACGGTACAGGTGCCATATAGGGGCAGTCCGTTTCAAGCAGAAGCCTGTCTGTGGGGACTTCCGCAAGGGCTTTAAGCGCCTTTTTAGCGTTTTTGAATGTAAGAACCCCTGTAAATCCCACGTACATTCCCAGCTTTACAATTTCCTTCGCCGTTTCCGCAGAGCCGCTGAAACAGTGTACAACGCCCATAGGACGATGTTTTTTCAGCAGATTAAGCGTATCCTCACAAGCGTCACGACTATGAACAATAACAGGCATATCAAGCTCTTTAGCAAGAACGAGCTGCTCCTCAAAAAGCTTAATCTGCTTTTCACGGGAATAGCCGTCATAGTGGTAATCAAGCCCGATTTCGCCTATTGCTTTTATTTTAGGGGAGCTTAACGCCGTATTTCTTACAATATCAAGATAATCCGCTGGATTATCATCAACACTTTCGGGATGAACTCCCGAAGCGGCATAAATATAATCGTATTTTCCAGCAATAGCCGCATTTTCCGCTGTGTCCTCCACTGAAGATGAAGCAAGCACAACAAAACTTACACCCATTTCAGGCAGCCTGTCAAGCAGTTCAAATCTGTCCTCATCAAAGGCACGGTCAGCATAATGAGCGTGGGTATCGAAAATATTATTCATCTTTATTGGAATCTCCGCTTTCGTCATAGCTGAAGTATCTTTCCCTCAAATCAGCAAAGAAGCCTTCATCGGGGATAAAGTCCTCATATGCGTCTTCACCGTTGATAATGAGGAATGAGCCGATTGTAATACCTCTTTCAAGCATACCCTTAATGGCAACCTTGCGGTTTTTGTAGTCTACAGCAGTAATGTCGGTGTCAACCATATTGATGACTGTTTTAAAGCTTGAATCAAGGTTATCAGAAATTCTTAAACCTTCGCCGCGGTTAAGCATAGCCGAGAACACAGAGCTTACAACATATGCACGTTCAGTCTCACCGCCGTCATAAAGACTATAGGTTATGAGCTTTTCAATCTGCTCCGAGTTAAGATACTGTTCAGAACCGTCACCGTTGAAACCGGCAATATCTTCTGCAACAGGATATGAAACACCGCCGAGAATATCGCATATCTTTATAAAAGCAGCAGAATCAACCTTCATATATCTGTCAATATCAATGCCGAAAACCTGTTCTGTAAAGTTTACAGCACCCGTAGAACCGCCTGTCTCGTAAGCAGACAGCATACTCTGCTGTGTGCCGTCAACAATGGCAATAGTATTTGTAGGAACGCCTATAAATAAAACTCTTTTATCCTTAGGAACAGAACGCATAAGCATAAATGTCTTTGCATTCTTCTTACTTGGCTCGTCATAAATAAAGAGTATAGTGTGGTTATCCTCATAGGAAGCAATTGCAATCTGTCTTTTCGGCGGTAAGGGGAGAGAATCATCGCCGTCGATAATTCCAAAATGCCTCAGTGCAAATAACGTACCTCCGCCCACGACAATAATGCCGATAAAGATAGTCAGCAGATATGGAACTGCTATACTTCCTGATTTTTTCTTTTTCTTAGCCATAATAGTTCTCCTCTCAATAACTTTTAGTATAAATTCGGAATAATTATATTCACAGTTTATGAATAAAATTATTTTTCCATAGTCAATTGTTAATAAAATGTTACGCAAAATCGTCATTCAACAGAGTTTTCAACTTTTCAACAGTTGAGTAATAATGGGAAATGTTGAAAACCGTCGATTAACATACTGTTGATTTCCACTTCAAACCTAAAAAAAGCTTGCAAATTTCTGAAATTGTGATATAATAATAAGGGTATCGCCTTAATGCAGCGCCTCCGGAACATCCAGCCTGAGTTTTTTCAGCTCATTATATATCGCTATTTTTTCCGGTCCCGCTCTGTCAAGCAGCCTATGAACGTCATTTATATCAAAGGTAAATATGGGACGGCGAAGCTTTTCGGCATAGCGTACAGTCTGCGCTGTACCGGAATAAGGATTGCTTTCGCAGTAAAACCCGATTACAACGGAGCTGTTGTCCACAAGATAATAATTGCGGTTTCTGTACAAATCAGGGGATGTAACAGAAGTATGCGAGCTGCCGTAGGTCATATTTACATTATCGCAGGTAGTAATCAGCCTGTCGGAATATCGCTCTGCAAGGCGGAGCAGTTCAAGACTTTCAGGCTTAAAGCCGGTATAATGCTTCATAAAGGGCATAACCCCCACAAGCCGCCTGTTTTTTTCAAATCTTTTGCGATACAACAGACGTTCAGCCGCCCACAGGTCAGTACCCTCAGCAAGTCCCGAAAGCAGCGTAGTATAGCCTTTTTTCATAACTATACCGATGTATCTGTCAAGCATAAGCTTTGTGGCATAGCAGGTTATTCCGAAATATTCAGCTTTCCCCTTATATGGTATTATTGATTTCACACGGTGTCCTGTGACGCAGACAGCCGTTTCACGGTCAATGCTTATTTCAGCGGTGGAATATACCGGAAGCCCCGTAAGCTCGGAATAAAACATATTTTTCACCTCTAAAGCAGATGTCAGTTATTCAATTACTTTTTAATTGTATCATATATTGAATAAATTTGCAAGTTTTTTTTCACCTTGTAACTATTTTTTAATAACTCGAAAGGATAATGATATGAAACCATATCTCAAACGCGCCTGGGCAGAGATATCACTGCCTCAGCTCAGAAAGAATTATGACATAATCAGAAGCCTTAACGCTCCTTCAACAGAGGTAATGGCTGTTGTAAAGGCTGACGCATACGGTCACGGCGATGAGCATATCATCCGCTGTCTTGCCGATGACTGCGGTGTGAAATACTTTGCAGTATCAAATCTCGATGAGGCTATAGCTGTACGTAAGTTCTGCCCTGATGCAGAAATACTTATACTTGGCTTTACTCCCGGTGAATATGCCCACGAGATTTCTATGTATAATATCATACAGGGAGTTGTTTCAGCGGAATATGCGGAAACTCTCGCCCATAACACAGCTGAGCCTATTCGCTGTCATATAAAAATCGACACAGGAATGGGACGTATCGGCTTGAAATACGACACTCCCCAAGAATGTGCCGATGAAATAATGCGGATTATGGAAATCGAGAAAATCTGCGTAGAGGGCATATATACCCATTTTGCCGCCGCAGACAGCGATTCTCCCGACAATATCGCCTATACCGACAGACAGGAGAAATTCATCCTCGATGTAAGAGATATACTCATAAACCGCGGTATAAAGCTTCCACACATCCATTTTATGAACAGTGCGGCAACCTGCTACAGAAACTCAGCAGAAAGCACCCTTTCCCGCGCCGGAATTATCCTCTATGGGCTTCACCCCGATATATCCCTTGATATTCCTAAGGGCCTTGAGCCTGTTATGGAACTTAAAGCCGTTATTTCACAGGTTAAAACCGTTGAGGCAGGACAATGTATCAGCTACGGACGTACATATGTTACTGACGACGAAATGAATATTGCTACCATTACCATAGGCTATGCCGACGGCTATTCAAGGCTTCTTTCCTCAAAGGGAGAAATCCTTGTCCACGGCAAGCGCTGCCGTATCGTAGGCAGGGTATGTATGGACCAGCTGATGATTGACGTTTCTCACGTCCCCGAGGCAAAATCGGGCGATATAGTTACTCTTATCGGCAAAGACGGCGATGATATAATAACCGCCGATGAGCTTGCCTCCATTTACGGTACTATCGGCTACGAAGTGGTATGCGGAATTTCTAAACGTGTGCCAAGAATTTATATAGATTAAGGAGAAGAAAAATGAAAGCAATGACAATATCCTACGAGGTAGGAAATAACCTTTATCTGAATTTAACAAATCAATGCCCTTGTGCTTGTACATTCTGCATAAGAAACAACAGCGATGGTGCATATGGCTCCGACCCCTTATGGCTTGAACACGAGCCTTCTATGGAGGAAATCAGAGCTGACCTCTCAAAGCGCGATATATCTGCATATAACGAGGTTATCTTCTGCGGCTTCGGCGAACCTACCTGCCGCCTTGATGCACTTCTTGAAACAGCAAAATGGCTGAAAAATGCTTGCACCGATGTAAAATTACGCCTCAACACAAACGGTCTCGGTGATTTAGTCAACAATCGTCCCATTGCTGAGGAGCTTTGCGATATTATTGACACTATCTCCGTAAGCCTTAACGCAGGTACTAAAGAGGAGTATATTAAAGTAACCCGTCCAAAATATGAAAACGCCTGGGAAGCTATGCAGAAATTCACAGCAGACTGCGTAAATACAGGCAAATCACAGATTGTTATGTCCGTGGTTGACGTTATTCCTCCAGAGCAGATTGAGGCTTCACGACAGGTTGCAGAAAGCCTGGGAGCAACACTCCGCGTCCGCACATATGACGAATAATACAAAAAATCAACAAAAATATCCAATGTATTTTGTGCAGATTTTTTACTCCGATTTTATGGAAATTGCGGTAAAAATGTGCTATAATTATTGTATAGGCAAATAAATGCCTGAAATATTTGTTAACGGAGGTATCACTATGTCAAAAAAAGCAATTATCGCCTTGACGGTTTCCCTTTCCGCCACAGTTCTCCTTGTAGGTGCAGCTACGGCAGGAACACTGATATGTAAGAAAATCTATGAAAAGAAATATTTCTCCGCAAACAAATCCGAGTTATATTGAAAAAGAGGTTTAAAATTATGGAAATCAAATTTATTGAATCACAGAATTTAAAGGCTAAGCCCGCCCCTGACCAGGCTCTCGGCTTCGGTCACATCTTCACAGACTATATGTTCGTTATGCCTTATGATGCAGATAAGGGCTGGCACGACCCCGAAATCAGACCTTATGCTCCCATTGAGCTTTCACCTGCTGCTATGTGTCTCCACTACGGACAGACAGTTTTCGAGGGCTTGAAGGCATACCGTACAGCTGACGGCAAAATTCAGCTTTTCCGTCCCGAGGAAAACTTCAAAAGACTTAACCAGTCAAACGAAAGACTTGTTATCCCTGAGCTTCCTATCGATATGGCTATGGAAGGCCTTATGGAGCTTCTCAAGATTGAAAAGGACTGGGTTCCCTCAAAGGACGGCGAGTCCCTTTACATTCGTCCATTCATCTTTGCCTGCGACCCATTCCTCGGCGTTAAACCAGGCGACCAGTACCTCTTTATGATTATCCTTTCACCCTCAGGCGCTTACTACGCAAGCGGTCTCAACCCTGTAAACATCTACGTTGAGAACAAGTATGTCCGCGCTGTAAGAGGCGGTATGGGTTACGCTAAGACAGGCGGAAACTACGCTGCATCTCTCATCGGTCAGGACGAGGCTCACAAGCAGAACTATGCACAGGTTCTCTGGCTTGACGGTGTTGAGCAGAAGTATATCGAGGAAGTAGGCGCAATGAATATCTTCTTCGTTATCGACGGCGAGGTTGTAACTCCTGCACTCCAGGGTTCAATTCTCCCCGGTATCACAAGAAAGTCCGCTATTGAGGTCTGCAAGTCCAAGGGAATCAAGGTTTCCGAAAGACGTATTTCTATTCAGGAAATCGCTGACGCTTACGATGCAGGCAAGCTTGACGAGGTATTCGGAACAGGTACAGCCGCTGTTATCTCCCCTGTTGGTCACCTCAAGTGGAACGACAAGGTTATGGAAATCAACGGCAACAAGATTGGTGCAATCTCACAGATGCTCTACGATACAATGACAGGCATCCAGTGGGGCAAGATTGAGGATACATTCAACTGGACTGTTGAGGTTAAGTAATACATATAAAGGGCGGTCAATCGACCGCCCTGATGTTATTTGGTTTAAGGGCATCTCTAAAAACCCCTTTTGAGAAAAAACAGCTATGCACGACATCTGCTTCGTCAACCTCCCTTGGAGTGCGACAGCACGCCTGTGGAAGGTTTCCTTGCAGCTGTCATACCTATCTGTTTTTTCTTTAATC
>JAFQHO010000060.1 GCA_017397925.1 Ruminococcus sp. | reverse complement strand
CGGTCACGAGAAACAAGAACACGTTTACCGATTTTAATGGTTGGGAAATCATCCCTCTTAAACATAGAATAACAGCTGCCTTTAGAAATACCCAGAAATTTGCTGAGGTCATCAGCAGTTAGAGTGAGCGGAAGCTCATCATAATTTTTGTAGTTGTTCATAAAGAATCCTCCTTGAATATATTTTATTTAATAGTTGTAATAAATTTAATAAATAAAATGAGAGTATTGCAGCTGAAAAAAATAACCGCCCTTTTTATTCAGGGCGGTGTGTACATCAGACTTCGCAAAGACCGTAGCTTCTGATGCAATCAACAGTTTCACGAAGCAGAGCCGTATCGACAAGCATATCTTCAACCTCATCGGGAGTATAGCCATAGTCAAGAAGCAATTCAACATCTGAACTATCCACACCATAACAGCCACAATAAGCAAGGAGCAATTCCTCATGTATGGGATAATAGTCAGAGGAATTATACCAACCGAAATGGCTCGAAGCTGTGAGATATTCAAACTCCGCTCTTGACACAATTCCGTTTTCGTCGATTTTGAGAATATCACCCTCAACGACTTCAACCTTTTCAGCATCAAACTTATGGAAGCCGATTTTCTTTAAGGCGTTCTTCATGATTGATTCAGTTGAGGCATAAATATAAATTCCCAAGGCTTCAAAGTGGAGCAGGCACATTGGATTGCTTCCTTTTACAATATATAGAGAGTTATGTTGATTGAGAGCCGTGAAAGTGAAGTTTCCCTCAACGGTTTCAGCCATATATTTCAGCGAATCGAAATCCAGTCTTCCTTGCTGTTCAATCAGCTGACAAGCTACATAACTATCGGTTTCGATATGGCTTTCGGGTACTAATCCCTTTTTGCGAAGTTCTTTATCATTCCACAATACGCCATTGTGAGCAAAAGCAAATGCCGTATCTCCTGCAACGCAGGAGAATGGATGATTATTGTAGTTGTGTTTCTTGTCACCTTGTGTCGCCATTCGTGTATGTCCCATAATAGCCTTAGTATCGTCGGGAGCATTGAATCTGATAAGATGAGCTGCCCTCGGACGTTTATAAATCGTAACCTTTCCGTCCTTGATATATGAAATTCCTGCTGCATCAGTTCCACGTTCCTCGGCAGCATTAGCCAAAGCCTGTGTAAGTTTCTTTAAAAGTTTTTTTGGAATAATCCCCTTATAATCAAGCCAACCAAATAATGCACACATTTTAATATTCCTCCGTTTCTTCAACGCTTTCGTTGATGTAAAGATTTCTTTCTTTGAGATACTGGATAAGTTCAGTATCTTTGATGTTTGATACAAATTCCGACCATGAAAGCTTCTGTAAACTCTCATCAGACATAGAAACAGCCACATTGCAAATCTCATTGACGAGCTGTAATGTGGCTATAAATGTATTCAGCTTAAGCGTTCCTCTGAATAAGCGAAATTCAATTGTGCTGTAATTGCAAAGATTTACAGCGGCATATCTTCCGAAATTGCCTTTCTTTGCCTTGTCCATAATTGCTTTAGGTGAAATTTCATAGCCGTAACGAGCTGCCCAACGGTTAATCGTATATTCAGAACGGCGGCTGAATTTCAGTAACTCATTCCAATGATGTTCCACAAAGTAGAGAACACGGGAGATAACCTCATCCTGCTCCTCTCTTGATTTGCCAAAGCAAATTCTGTTTACATGGATATGAAGTCCACAGGTATTTGTCTGGTGTGAGCGATAGCCAAGGGATACAGCCTTTTTCATTATTTCAGACCAACAATAATTTTTGTGATAATCTAGCGTCATAGGGTGGCTGACAATCTCCATTCCGTCATCAAGACTTCCGTCCGATTTAATGTAAATATGCTCTCCGTTTTCATTGCCGATATCAAGGATTTCTCGTGCGTTATCGCTGTCCTTGCCTGCTCCGTCTATTTCAAGCTCTATGCCAAAATATCGCTGATTTTCGCCATAAAATACGGGTTCAGGCTTGTAGCCATATTCCTTGATTGTGCTATTTTCATTTGCGATGTCATGATAACATTCAGAGCAGTAGTCTGAATTATTGTAGTGGTATGCATCATCTACATGTACCAATGCGTCACAGGTTTCGCAGCGTGTGTAATAATTATCGTAACAGTAACGACAAAGATTCGTATATTCGTCACCGTAAGCATCAGAGTCGAATATGGTCGCTCCGCATCTGTCACAAGTACAGCAGTATCTCTCTACGCAATCAGAGCAGACAATCTGTCCGTTTACCATACTATAGTCATCATCTGTGATTTCTGCTCCACAATGGGAACAAATTAATTTTTCTTCCATTTTGATTTCCTCCATAAATAATGAGGGACACGGTTTCCGTGTCCCTTTGTCGTTCAATATTCTTCTGCAAGCAGCATTGTTGAGTGGTCGCCGT
>JAFQHO010000059.1 GCA_017397925.1 Ruminococcus sp. | reverse complement strand
TTGGGCTATATTCCGTCAGCTGCATTGGTTCATATAATAAATCTTGTATCCCACAATGATAATGTATCATTATTGGATGCTGTAAATGATTCTCTGATAAGTGTAAAAAAGATGTTCGCAAATGCAAAGCATCTTACAGAGTTTATTGATATAATGGAGAAAGCAATTCGCCTTTCTAAAACAGATATGAAAGATGTCAATGCTATTCGTGAACTTGGTGAGGGTTGGGTAGCAGAAGAAACTCTTGCAATTGCGGTATATTGTGCTTTGAAATATGAAAATGATTTTGATAAGGCTTTGATTGCAGCTGTTAATCATAGTGGTGATAGTGATTCAACTGGTTCGGTTACAGGAAACATACTCGGAGCATATCTTGGATTGAGTAATATTCCGCAAAAATACAGGGATAATCTTGAACTGTATGATGTTATACTTGAAATTGCTGATGATTTATATAACGATTGCAAGATTTCAGAATACAGTCCTTACCGTGATGAAGTATGGGAACAAAAATATTTGTGCCATACATATGCTTTATGAAAAATACCGTCATACAGATAACTCAAAATCTGTACGACGGTATTTCTTTACTTCCACGGACGCTTACCATTTCCCAACGAGTTTTCATAACTGCAAATCCCAGCTTGTATGTCTTTGCAATACCCAAGAAAAAAGTGCTGTCCGCCATATCCTTTATGGTACTTTTCATACCTGCTCCGGCAGCTGTTGAAATACACAGCGCAAATCAATATTTCTAACCGCGTTTCTGACCTTTAGCACAAAAGCAGGGGATACAGAAAGTTCGTCAATGCCCATACGCAGGAAGGTTTCCGTCAGGCTTGTATCCGCCGCAAGTTCACCACAGATGCCGATCCATTTTCCATGCTTGTGTGCATTCTCCGCTGCCATTTCGATCAGACGCAGAATTGCTTCATGATGGACATCACAGAACCGATCAATTGCAGGATTCTGTCGGTCACAGGCGAGTGTATACTGCGTAAGATCGTTTGTGCCAACACTGAAGAAATCCACCATCGGGGCGAGTCGGTCACTGATGAGTGCCGCCGCCGGTGTTTCGATCATAATGCCAAGCTCTGTGTCCTCCGCATATTCGATGCCGTCACGTCGCAGCTCTGCTTTGACTTCATTACAAAGAGCGAGAATCTCCTTAAGTTCCCATACATTCGCAATCATCGGGAACATGATGCCAAGGTTGCCAAATACTGATGCTCTGAACAATGCTCTCAGCTGTGTTCGGAACACTTCAGGCCGATTCAGGCATAGACGGATGGCCCGTATTCCGAGTGCAGGATTTTCCTCCTTTGGCATATGGAAATAATCGCATTGCTTATCTGCACCAATATCCAGAGTGCGTATGATAACTTTTTTACCAGCCATGCTTTCCAGTACACGTTTATAGATTCGGAACTGTTCATCCTCAGAGGGATAGTCAGTATTTTCCAGATAGAGAAATTCACTTCTGAAAAGACCTATACCTCCTGCATCATTCAGCAGAACTGCACCAATGTTGTCCACGCTGCCGATATTTGCATAGATATTGATTTTTCTGCCGTCAAGCGTAATATTTTCCTTGCCCTTGAGTTTTTGAAGCAGTGCTTTCTTTTCCTGTTCTTCTTCACGCTTTTTCTCTGCATTGTTTATGGTCTGTTCATCCGGATGCACAATAAATTCACCGGTAAAACCATTTACGACCGCTGTATCACCATCGCTGATCTCAGAGAGGAATGTTTCGCCCACACCGATAATGGCAGGGATATTCATATTTCTTGCCAGAATTGCCGTATGAGAATTGGAAGAACCATGTGCGGTCACAAATGCCAGTACCTTGTCCTTGTCAAGCGTGACCGTTTCACTGGGGGCTAAGTCATCCGCACAAATGATTACCGGTTCGTCCGACTGTGTTTCTGCACTTCCGCAATTTGTCAGACAGCTTATGATACGATTGGAAATATCCTTTACATCAGCGGATCTTGCCTGCATATAGGTATCATCCATTGCCGAGAACATTTCTGCAAAATTATCTCCCGTGACTGCAACAGCATATTCCGCATTTACATTCTGGGTTGTGATCATTTCTGTGATGGCATCGTTATAATCTTCATCCTCTACCATCATCATGTGAATTTCAAAGATTGCCGCATTCGCTTCACCAACTTCACGGAGTGCCTTTTCGTAAATCTCCTGAAGCTGTTCAATAGCTGCCGCCTTGGCATCTTCAAGCCGTTTAAGTTCGGATGCAGTATCTTCAGTTTTTTCACGTCTGACTTGTACATCCTGTCGCTTGAATACGGAAATTTTTCCAACGGCAACTGCACCGTATACTCCTTTACCCTGATACTTTAACATATTTTCACCACCTTATTGTTTATCCGCAGTATAAAAACGTGCTTTATAATTCTCAATTGCTCTTTCAATGACAGCAACAGCTTCCATAGGGCCGCCAATTTCTTTGACAATCGTGGATTTGCTTTCAAGCTGTTTGTAAACAGAAAAGAAATGTTTGACTTCTTCAAAAATATGCTTTGGAAGTTCTTTAATATCGGTATAGTTCATATATGTGGGATCACTATAAGGAATTGCAATAATTTTTTCGTCCCCCATACCGCTGTCCTCCATATACATTACACCAATCGGGTAACTGCGTACAATTGTCATAGGCTGAATCGGCTGTGAACAAAGAAGAAGTACATCCAGCGGATCATGATCATCGCCGTAGGTTCTTGGTATAAAACCATAATTCATTGGATAGTAGGTTGCAGTAAACAATACCCTGTCAAGTGCCAGCATACCTGTTTTTTTGTCCAGCTCATATTTCATATTGCTGCCCTTGGAAATTTCTATCACCGAAACAAAATCGGTGGGATAAATTCTATCTTCATCAATATCATGCCAGATATTCATATTTCTATCCTCCTGCATTCCGGCAGGTTGAAATCTCCTGCCGGAAAAGAAGTCTGCAATTACAGATTTGCTTTAAAGAATTCCTGCATTGCCTTTTCTGATGCTGTTTCATCACCGCCATTGATTGTAACAGTAATGGTGTCACCACACTTAATGCCCATGCCCATGAGTGCCATCAGTTTTGTTGCCGCAGCGGACTTTTCTCCGCATGCAATAGTGATCTCGCTGTCGAGTGCTTTTGCGGTCTTTGCAAGCATACCTGCAGGTCTTGCGTGAATACCCAGTTCGTCCTTGATTGTGTAAGTGAATGTTTTCATAATAATTCTCCTTTTCATAAATATGATAATTTTATTTTAGCACAGATTATCTGAAAATGCAAGTTCTAATGTATTCTTCCATAAATCTGTGTTGTTTTTCGGATTTCTTCTTTTAGCGTATCAGGCAAATCTGTCGGAAGAAGCCGCCATTTCCAGTTTGTGCCTACCGTTGAGGGAGTATTGATGCGGCTTCTGTCATCCAGTCCAAGCCAATCCTGCATGGGGATAATGCATAGCTTTGAGCAGCTTCGCATGATTAAACTGATGAAAACTCTGTGAAGCTTCTCTTTCGGTGTATATGCATCACTAAGATATTCCCTTGCCATATTACGTTCTTCGTCGGTGATTGTCTGAAACCAAGCGGCAATTGTTTGATTGTCGTGTGTTCCTGTATAGGCAACGCAGTTTTCATTGTAATTATGTGGAAGATAGTCATTCCTGCTGCCGGTATCACGGCTGTCAAAGGCAAATTCCAGTACCTTCATGTTAGGAAATCCACTGTCCTTGACAAGCTGACGTACACTGTCCGTCATAAATCCGAGATCCTCTGCAATGACCTCACGCTTTCCGAGTGCCGCTTCAACTGTACGGAATAGATCCATGCCTGGACCTTGCTCCCAGTGTCCGTTCTTTGCTGTTTTGTCGCCGTAGGGAATTGCATAATATTCATCAAAGCCACGGAAATGGTCAATTCTGACAACATCATACATCGCAAAGCACTGACGCAGGCGTTCAATCCACCATTTATAGCCTGTTTTCTTATGATATTCCCAGTCATACAGAGGATTACCCCAGAGCTGACCGTCTGCTGCAAAGCCGTCGGGTGGACAGCCTGCCACAGCTTTAGGAAGTCCCATTTCATCTAACTGAAAGAGATTCGGGTTTGCCCATACATCAGCACTATCAAAGGCAACATATATTGGAATATCCCCGATAATTTGAATGCCGTTTGCATTTGCATAGGTTTTCAGCTTGTTCCACTGACTGAAGAACTGATATTGCAGGAATTGATAGAAAGCTATTTCCTTCGCAAGTCTTTCCTTCCAATGCTTCAGTGCATCCTCTTTTCGCAGTCGTATGTCTTCTGACCAGTTATCCCACGATACACCGCCGAAATGATCTTTTAGTGCCATAAATAGTGCATAGTCCTCCAGCCACGGCTGTGATGCGGCAAATTCATGTATTCCATTGTCATTTTCCATTCTGTTGTATGCTTTTCGCAGGAGCGAATAGCGGGTTTCATAAAGGCTGCTGTAGTCAATGCAATCTGTGTCGGGAAGTGCAGCCGCTTTACATTCTTCATGCGTGAGCAGCTGTTCTTCACATAATGTATCAAGGCTTATGAAATAGGGATTTCCTGCAAAGGTTGAAAAACTCTGGTAGGGGGAATCTCCGTAACTTGTCGGTCCAAGCGGCAAAATCTGCCAATAAGACTGACCTGCATTTTTGAGAAAATCTACAAATTCGTATGCTGCTTTGTCAAAACATCCAATGCCATATTTTGACGGCAAGGAAGAAATCGGCAGCAGGATGCCTGCACTTCGCTTCATTGTTTCTCACTCCTTTCATAGTTTACGATCACGCCATAATGATCGGATACAATGCTTCGGTTTGTTCCGTTGAAGATGACTTCCGATGAGATAATCTTACGCTTTTCGCTGCACCAGATCTGATCAATACGCATACCGTCCGTGCTTGTAGTTTTATCTTTCCAGCCGTCGATCACTTTGCCGACGGTGATACCGCAGTCCTTTTCTTTTGTAAGCAGATAGCTGTCATACCAGCCGTCCTGTCGTATCATATCATATCCCTCGCCACGCACCTCAGCAGGGCTGTTGAAATCGCCCATCAGCCACATACGGCTGTGATCAGTCAGAGCATCCTTAGTTCTCTGCCATTGTCCCTGAAACGGTTCAGCCGGATCATTCCACCAGCCGTAATGAACGCTGAAAAACCATTCTTCGGGTGCGGCTTCTGTACGGATACCAAGAATTTTGCGGGTTTTCCAGTTGTTGTAATCATTAATAGCACTTGTCTGCACGATTTTTGTTTCGAGAATGGGGCTTCGGCTCATGAGAGCGATACCCTCATCATATTTATCATAGCCCTTTTTGAGTGGGAGCCATGTCCAGAAATAGCATATGCCACGGTTTTTCAGCATCTCTGTCGCATGGTATATATGATTATCCTGACGGATTGTTATGCCCTCTGCACAAGGAATGTATCCCTGTGCAATTTTGACGGGCATTTCTGTAATTGTCTGATTCACTTCCTGCAATGCGATTATATCGGGCTGTTCCTCCGATACCGCCTGTACAAAAGTTTCAAGTTTTTCAGAATAATATTCTTCCACAAGACTGTGGGTATTTAGTGTCATAAGTTTCATAATTCACCTACAGAATATCATTAATGTCGGATTTGAGAACATCTGCCTTCGGTCCGTAGATTGCCTGGATGCCTGTTTCTTTCTTAACAAGACCAAGTGCGCCCTCTGCTTTCCAAGCGTCCTTATCAGCCACAAGGTCGGGGTTTTTAACAGTAACACGGAGTCTTGTCATGCATGCATCAACCAGTTCAATGTTTTCTCTTCCGCCAAGTAGTGCAATGATACGTTCGGGCTGACCATTGGAGGAGGTCTTCACATTGTCGGACACAGCTTCTTCTGCACCATCTGCAGTATAGTTGCCCATGCGTCCGGGAGTAGCGAACTTGAATCTGCCAATCATAAAATGTGCTACAAAATAGCCAACTGCAAAGAATATCACAATAGCAATCAGGAAATGGATAATATCACCTGTAAGACCAGCCTTGACGGACATCGGCACACGAGTAAGAAATTCCAGATTGCCGAAGGAATGCAGTCTCAGGTCGATGATACCGGAGAGTGCGAATGCACAGCCCTGTAAGATTGCATAAACGATATACAGCGGAAGTGCGCAGAACATAAACATAAATTCAATTGGTTCTGTAACGCCTGTAAGGAATACTGCCAGCGCAGTAGAAATGAACATGGAACGGTAATTTTTACGCTTATCTGTATCAACTCTGCGATACATGGCAAGTGCGATACCCAGCAGCAGACCGGTTGCACCGATCATCTGACCGACCTTGAATCGTGCAGGTGTTACGCCTTCCAGAAGTGCCTGATAGCCTGCTATGTCGCCGCTTTCCTTGAGATTGATGAGGTCTGTTACCCAAGCGAGCCACAGAGGATCCTGTCCGAATACCTGCGTTCCTGCATTGACGCCCGTCATGATTTCATAAGTACCGCCGAAGGAAGTATAATTCATCGGGATTGTCAGCATGTGGTGCAGACCAAAGGGGAGCAGGAGACGCTCAAGTGTACCGTAGATGAACGGAGCAAGAACGGGAGAAGTATCTGAAGAATTGGCTATCCAGATACCAAACGCATTGATTCCTGACTGGATAAGCGGCCAGATTACAGCAAGTCCAAGAGAGAGAATTACAGACCAGACAATTACCATCAGCGGTACAAAGCGTTTGCCGTTGAAGAAAGAGAGAGCATCGGGGAGTTTGCGGAAATTGTAAAATTTATTGTATACCGTACCGCCCACGAAACCAGAGATAATGCCAATGAACACACCCATATTGAGTGCAGGTGCACCAAGCACGGAGGTAAAATAATTCTCCACCAGCATTTCTTGACCGAACAGGGAATGTACCACCGCATTTGGATCGGCCAGCATATCATTCGTTACACCGAAAATGACGCCGGTAATGTTATTGATCAAAATGAAAGCGATGATTGCAGCAAATGCACCGCCTGCTTTTTCTTTTGCCCAACTGCCGCCGATTGCTGCTGCAAACAGGATGTGTAGATTATTTATTACTGCCCAGCCGATGTTTTCCATAACGCTGCCTATGGTTGTCACAACGGAAATATCGCCGCCTGCCATGCCTACAAGTTTACCAAGGCTGATCATCAGACCTGCTGCGGGCATTACGGCAATTACCGTCATCAGTACCTTTCCGAGCTTTTGCAGAAAATCAAAATTGAAACCTTTTTTCTGTTTCGGTGCAGGCTTTTCCGGTTCGCTTGCAGGTATTTTAGACTGCTTTGTTTCTTCTACAGCTTCTCCGAATGAAAGCAGTACATCGCCGGCTTTCACAGTGTCGCTTGTGACATGCATTTCCAAATCATCTGCACCGTCACATACAAGCACGGGTGTGATAAGATTGATACCCTTTTCTTTTAACAATGCAATGTCCACTTCTGCGACAAGATCACCCTTTTTCACCTTGTCACCCACAGAAACCAGAGGCTTGAAGCCCTCACCTTTTAGTGCAACGGTTTCCAGACCAAAATGCACAAGGATCTCCAGCCCATCGTCTGAGCTAAAGCCATAGGCGTGATTGGTTTCCGCAATGGAAGAAATTTCACCATCCACGGGGCTGTAGATTTTTCCGTCTGTTGGGATAATTGCACAGCCATCACCAAGTACTCTTTCTGAAAATACTGCATCTGGCACGCTGTCCAATGCTGCCGTTGTTCCGTTCAACGGCGAATGAATCTTAAAAAGATTGCTCATAATCGCATCCTCCTTTTTGTTTTGCAATTTCATGATTGTGTTGTGCAAATTTGCATTTATCTTATGCAATAATAATAACATATTTCTGCAATTATTGCAATAGTTTTTAGAAAATTTTCTTGTTGTTTGCATAAATTCGGCAGTTTCTACAAATCAAGAGTTATAATTTGCAGCATTTTAACTATATGACAAATAATTTTTGTTGCAGTTTGCATTGAGTTGCATGAAATTTCAAAGAAAATTTCGCAAATCCATTGACATTTGCATAAAAGTATCTTATAATAAATACAAGGAGTTCTATAAAAAACTGAACACGAGTGAAATTTCAAGCTGTGAGAGCAATATAACATAAAATAATAGAAAGTGGGGATTATATGTCCGTTACATTAAAGGATGTTGCAGCACTTGCAGGAGTATCACCATCTACTGCATCAAGAGTCTGCAAGAATCATCCGTCAATAAGCCGTGAAACCAAGGAAAAAGTCCGTAAGGCGATGGAACAGCTCGGCTATGAGCCGTCTGTACAGTCTGCCGGACCGGAAGCGGTCAGCCGCACGATCGGCATCATCCTGCCGCCGTCACCGAAGGAATCCTTTGAAAATTCCTTTCATCTTGAGGTGATTCGTGGCGTAAGTCAGTTCTGTAATCAGCACGGCTACATTAATACTATTATCACCGGACAGGATGAGGACGAAATCCTGCTTGCATTGACGAACATCGCTAAAAGCGGACAGATAGACGGCTATATTGTCACCTACTCCAAACAGGATGACCCTATTATTGATTATCTATACAGTGAGGGACTTTTGTATGTTGTCATTGGTAAGGCACATCGTTTCGCTAATCAGACAGTTTATGTTGACAATGATAACGTGCTTGCAGGGCAGGAAGCCGCAGAATATCTGCTTGCAAAAGGGCATACTAACATTGCTTATCTTGGAAGTGATGGAAATCTGATGTTTTCTGCCGACCGCAGAACCGGATATCAGCTTGCACTCATGAACAGCGGTATAGCAGTTAATCCTGAAAATATTGTAGAATTGCCGTTCATTCCGGAGGAAAATCTTTCATCGGTGCAGACGCTGCTCCAGAAAGAAAATCGTCCTACAGCAATACTTGTGAGTGACGATTTGTTTGCTGTTGCGCTTGAAAGAGTCTGTATTGAAATGGGAATACGGATACCCGAAGACCTGTCAATTATTTCATTTAATAATTCTCTATTTGCACGTATCACATCACCGCCGTTGACTTCGATTGACATTAATTCTGTACAGCTTGGTATTGAAGCGGCATCACAAGTAATCAATCATATTGAGAACCCGAATCTTCTTGCAACTAAAATTATTGTTCCGCATAAACTGGTGGAACGCAACAGCTGTATCAGCAGATAAATAATCGGCTGTACGGAGATTTTCTTCCATACAGCCGTTATTTTAGAGTTTCCAGATGTCTTTATTATATTCTGCAATTGTTCTGTCAGAGGAAAAATAACCTGCCTGAGCGATATTGACAAGCATTTTTTCTGCCCATTCCATACGGTTTTCATAGTCAGTATATGCAGATTCTCTTGCAGTTACATAGCTGTCAAAATCAGGGAAGGTCATGAACCAGTCCTTTGCGGTCAACTCTTTAAACAGACGTTCCAGACGTACTTTGTCGCCAATGTTTACAAGTTCTTTTCCAATGATGAAATCTACTGCCTTTTTAAGGGTCGGATTTTCTGTGTAGTACTGCTTTGCATTGTAGCTGCCGTTCTTGTAGCGTTCCACTACGGTATTACTGTCATCGCCGAATATATATATATTTTCATCTCCCACAAGTGCATGAATCTCTACATTTGCACCATCTTCTGTACCGAGGGTCAATGCACCATTCAGCATGAATTTCATATTGCCAGTGCCGCTTGCTTCCTTTGATGCAAGAGAAATCTGTTCTGAAATGTCACATGCAGGAATCAACTTTTCTGCAAGTGTTACATTGTAATTTTCGACCATTATCATATTCAGATATGGTTTCACTTCGGGATCATTTCCGATAAGTTCCTGCAAACACAAAATCAGATGAATAATATCCTGGGCAATTGTATATGCCGGTGCTGCTTTTGCACCGAAAATGACAGTAATCGGTGTTTCAGGCTTCTTGCCTGACTTGATTTCCAGATATTTGCAGATAACATACAGTGCATTGAGCTGTTGGCGCTTATATTCATGCAGACGCTTCACCTGAATATCAAAAATTGAATCTGCATTGATGGAAATTCCCTGTGTCTTGGCAAGATATGCAGCAAGCTGGCGTTTTTTCTCCTGCTTAACGGCAAGCAGCTGATTCAGTACCACTTCATCATGACGGAATGTAAGAAGATTTTTCAATTCCTCTGCATTGTGTTTCCAATCATCTCCAATAAGCTTTGTGATGAGTGCAGACAGTTCAGGATTACTGTGCATCAGCCATCTGCGGAATGTAATGCCGTTGGTCTTGTTGTTGAATTTCTCAGGATAGAGCTTGTAGAAATGATGCAATTCCTCATTCTTCAGAATCTCCGTGTGCAGAGATGCTACGCCATTGACGCTGAAGCCGTAATGAATGTCAATGTGTGCCATGTGTACACGTTCTTCCTTGTCAATGATATACACGGATGAATCGTCAAATTTTCGGCGTATCTTGTTATCGAGTACCTCGATGATGGGCATGAGCTGCGGTACAACCTGATTAAGCTGAGATATTTTCCACTTTTCAAGAGCTTCAGCCAGAATTGTATGGTTTGTGTAAGCACAGGTGCGGCTGACAATGGAAATAGCGTCATCCATTGATATGCCTCTTTCCATAAGCAGACGAATTAATTCAGGAATAACCATGGTTGGGTGGGTATCATTGATCTGGATCACCGCATAATCCGGCAGGTCGTAGAGATTGCATCCCTTTGCAGTACATTCATCAAGAATCAGCTGTGCCCCTGCGGATACCATGAAATACTGCTGATAAATGCGCAGGAGTCTGCCTGCTTCATCGCTATCATCGGGGTAGAGAAAGAGTGTCAGATTCTTTGCGATTTCTGATTTATCGAAATTAATGCCCTCATTTATAATAGATTCATCTATACTCTCAATGTCAAACAAACGAAGTTTATTAGTTACGCTGCTATAACCTGTAACATGGATTTCATAAAGTCTTGCAGTAACTTCAAGATCACGGAATTTCACAGGATATGTGATTTCTGTACGGTTCAGCCAACTGTGTCCGTCAAGCCACGGATCGGGAATGGTTGTCTGAGCATTGTCTGCGAATACCTGCCGAAACAGTCCAAAGTGATAATTCAGTCCGATTCCGTCACCATTCAGCCCAAGAGTTGCGATAGAATCGAGAAAGCATGCTGCAAGTCGTCCGAGACCGCCATTGCCGAGAGAGGGTTCGTGTTCGATTTCCTCGATGTCGCAAAGATCTTTTCCGACAGCTGCCAGCTGTGCTTTTACATCTTCGTAGATGCCGAGATTAATGAGGTTGTTGGAAAGAAGCTTTCCGATCAGGAATTCTGCGGAAATGTAATAGAGCTTCTTTTTGCCTGATATATGGTGTTTCTGTGACGCCATAACATCAGTTTCCTTCAGCAAGACAGCGTAAATTTCTGCATTACTGCATTCGCTTATAGATTTGCCATAAGCTGATATAAGCAATTCATTTAAATTCATATAATTTTCTCCTTTGTATGGATTTTATATCACTGGTATGGTTATATTGTACCACATTTTTACAATTTTGTCTTGCATCATACGGCTTATTTTTTGCACAATACTATCTTTTTTGAGAGGAGTGTTATTTTTGAACCTGACAAATTACGAAATCTATCATGAAGACAAAAGCCACACTTCTCCGGAATTTCCATATAATACATATCTATGTTCCATTCCGTTAGATTTTTCTGTTGTGAATATGCATTGGCATGAGGAAGTAGAGATCATAGTCATCAAGAAGGGAATGGGGATAATTTCAGTTGATCTGACTGAATATGAAGTGAAGAATGGTGATATTGTATTCGTTATGTCTGGACAGCTGCATGCCATTCGACAGCTGGGTAACAACACGATGGAATATGAAAATATTTTGTTCAAGCCGTCTCTCCTGCGTTCCGGAGGCTACGATCTTTGCTGGGATAACTTTCTGTCACTCATGTTTTCAGCGGCTATTGATGTTTCAGCTGTAATCCGAACCTATGATAGTAGATACAATGAAATGGCACAAGCAATTGGACAGCTTGACCTACTCTGTGATAGCAGACCAGAAGGATACCAGCTTGCAGTTAAGGGGCATCTGTATTTGCTGTTATATCATCTGCTTGCACAGTGCAGTGTCTATAAAGATAGACCGCCACGAAAACAGCTGGAAAAGCTCAAAACAATTCTTTCTTATGTTGAGTCGCATTATGCTGAACCGATTACCATAGAGGATATAGCAGGAGTTTGTTATTACAGTAAATCATATTTTATGAAATTTTTCAAGGAAAGTATGGGTGTGGGATTTATTGCCTATCTCAATGATTTTCGTTTGGAAATTGCTGCACAAATGCTTCTTGCAGCAGATACAAATATTATGGATATTGCTTCTGCTTGTGGTTTTGATAATCTGTCGTATTTCAACCGTTCTTTTAAGAAAAAATATGGGGTGACTCCTGGCAGATTCAGAAAAAAGTAAATAGATTTTATATTTATTCTTTCCAAATAAACGATATAATCCTGCCTCAGCCAAAGCCGAGACAGGATTTTTTATGTAGTCGAGTCTAAATATTAACCATAACAACAAATTCCCCGTTATTAAGTACAAGTTCGTTGACAGGAGTAGGGGAGGGTGGATAAGAGCGAGCAGTCCTTTGGATAATAGCTGATTGGATGTAGTCAATACCGTATTGGATGTTATCAGCCTCAACAGATAGCTCCTCAAAGTCAATGGTAGTAAGAACAAATCCGTTGGCAGAAGGAAAAACAATCACAGGATACGAATGATGTATCGGAGTAGTAGGAGCAGCAAACAGTTCTTCCAAAAGACTCATTTCCTCGTGCTTCTGACTATCGAGAACATGAGTGTAAGTATCAAGGGTAAATGCTACCGAATAATGACCAAGCAGCGTTGAAAGAGTTTTGGCATCCATACCTTGTTCTAATGCTCTTGTAGCGAAAGTAT
>JAFQHO010000058.1 GCA_017397925.1 Ruminococcus sp. | reverse complement strand
TTTTTCTGCCGGTGTGTTCGTTATACCCTGTTTTCAACAATTTTGTACTTTTTCACTTTTTACATTTTAAAAAAGTCCGAGTGGACCATTTCCATGGCTCACTCGGACTTTTGGTTTCACTTTTTTTACAGCGCCTTTTAACAGTTTTTTAAAGAATGTCATTATTTTACCATTTTTGTCATTAAAATAATATACATAAATTTTGAAATAATATAAAATGAAAGTATTAAAGATGATAAGGTTCTGCACTGATTTATCATCTTAAATAAAATGAAAAAAATAAAAATGAGAGGACCGATTATTATGAAGAAGAGCAATTTCAAGCGTTGTTTAGCTGCTATTGCAGCTGCAGTTGTTATGGGTTCAGCTATGCCTGTAGTTACAGCTGCTCCTGTTATGGCTGCTGAAAACATTATCAGAAACCCTGATTTTGAAACTGGTGTAAAGAACTGGGGTGTTTATAATGTATCAGGCGGTAAATATACACTTAAAGGTGAGGACGGAATGCTTGCACTTACAGTTTTTAACCGTGGTCAGGTTTCATATTCCGTACAGCTTAATCAGCCTACAGTAAAGCTTTATCAGGGCGGTGTTTACCGTTTCAGCTTTGATGTTAAATCAACAGTTGATCGTTACATCGAAGGTATGATCCAGATGGACGGCGGTGATTATCGTTCATATGTATGGATGGGTTGTGATGTTACATCAGAAATGCAGACTTTTAAGAAAGAGTTTGTAATGGAAGAAGAAACAGATATTATGTCCAAGCTCTGCTTCAATTGTGGTGTAGAAACGCAGGATCCTGAGGATCTTCCTGAACATACACTTTATTTTGATAATGTAACACTTGAGCTTATTGATGATAGCAACGTTGATTACAGCGCTACAGAAGCATATGAAATTCCAATTAACATCAACCAGGTTGGATACAGACCTGACGCAAAGAAGACAGCTGTATTCAGAAAAACTGAGGGTGGAAGCTTCTCTGTAGTAAATGCTGATACAAAAGAAGTAGTTTACACAGGCGAAATGTCTGGCCCCATTGAGAATTCATCCGCTGAGGAAACAAACTATATAGGCGATTTCTCATCTGTTACAGCTCCGGGTAAATATATAATCCAATCAGAGGGCCTTGATGATTCCTATGCATTTGAAATCGGTGAAAATGTATATAAAAATCTCCTTGATGATTCAGTAAGAATGCTTTATCTCCAGAGATGCGGAACAGAAGTTAAAGACGATAAATTCGGTCACGTAGCTTGTCACAACACTGAGGCTACAATCTATGGAACAAGCAACAAGATTGAAGTTTCAGGCGGCTGGCACGATGCTGGTGACTACGGAAGATACATTGTAGCTGCTGCTAAGGCTGTTGCTGACGTTCTTTACGCTTACCAGGCTGATCCTTCAGCTTACAGCGACAATATTGGAATTCCTGAAAGTGGAAATGGCACTCCTGATGTACTTGATGAAGTACGTTATGAGCTTGAGTGGATGCTTAAGATGCAGGATTCTACAGACGGCGGTGTGTACCATAAAGTAACTTGTGATACATTCCCAGGATATGTAATGCCTGAAAAGGAAACAAAGCCACTTATTGTAATGCCTAAGTCTACAACTGCAACAGCTGATTTTGCTGCTTCAATGGCTATGGCTTACGAGTTCTATAAGGATATTGATTCTGCATTTGCAGATAAGTGTCTTGCTGCTGCTAAGAAGGCTTATGAATGGGCTAAGGCTAATCCCGAAGTTACATACAGCAATCCTGACGATGTAGTAACAGGCGAATACGGTGATAGAAATCCTAAGGATGAGCTTTACTGGGCAGCTGCACAGATGTACCGTGCTACAGGTGAAGAAAGCTATCTTGCAGACGCAGATGCTGCTTCCACTAAGATCAAAAAGGGTCTTGACTGGTCTACAGTAGGTGATTACGGTAATATCGCACTCCTTACAATGAAGGGCGTAGATAAGGAATCTGTTGCATATGGCAATGCTAAGAGCAATGTTATTGCACAGGCAGATGATTTTGCTGAAATTTCAGCTGAACAGGCATATGGTGTTGCAACTGAATCATATCACTGGGGAAGCAATATGACAATTGCTAACTATGGTATCATTCTTGCTCAGGCATATGATATCACAGGTGAGCAGAAATATATTGATGCTGCACAGGCACAGCTCAACTACCTCCTTGGAACAAACCCACTTGGTACTTGTTTCGTAACCGGTTATGGTACAGCAACTCCTGTTGCTCCTCACCACAGACCTTCAATGGCTGTAGGCGAGTGTATGAAGGGTATGCTCGTTGGCGGTGTAAACCAGAATCTTGAGGATAACGCAGCACTTGCATATTGTATTGATTCTGCACCTGCAAAGTGCTGGGTTGATAATGCTGAGAGCTATTCTACAAACGAAATTACAATTTACTGGAACTCACCACTTACATATCTGCTTTCACTTACTGAAACAGCAGGTGAGCAGGGTGGAGATATTCAGCAGCCTACAGAGCCTCCTACAACAGAGCCAACAAATCCTGTAGAGCCTACAGATCCTCCTGTAGTTCCTTCTGTTCCTGTTACACTCCTTGGTGATGCTAATAATGATGGCGTTGTAACTATGGCAGACGCAGCTTCTATTTACCAGCACCTCGGAAACTACGACAAGTACGGTTTATCCGAGCAGGGTGCAGCTAATGCAGATGTTGACGGTAAGGTTGGAATTACTGCAGCTGATGCAATTGAAATTCAGAAGTTTGCTGCTAAGATTATTACAGAGTTTGCTGCAAAGTAATTTACGTTTAGCTTTCTCATCTATACCTCTTTAAGCAAAACGTATAACTATAATATGAAAGTGTAATGATGTGATATTAAAGGCTGTGCAGATAATGCACAGCCTATTTTTATAGCAATAACGCCTCCGATTTGTATCGGAGGCGTTATTGCTAATTTTGTTCAAGCTTTTCTTCAAGCCATTTTATCATTTCTTCAAATCCACTTTCTGATTTTTCGAAATCCATTTCATTTTCGATTTCTGCTTTATCAGAACACAACTTGCCGTGCCAGGTAAGAGCTTTAAGACTATCACCATTTTTTATTTTATAGGAAAATTCGCCAAGACTTCCGGAATAATCGTTACCACTGCTGAAATAGTAGTATTTGGGAATATCCAGAAGCTTAGATGAACTTGTAGCAGATGACATATCATATCCTCCCGTCAAAATAATTTACAGCATCATTAAGATTATCGTATACACCGCTTAATATAGGCATTAATTCATCGTCAGGCGGAGTCATATCAGGAATCATTATTGCTTGACAGCCTGCTGAATGCGCTGATTTAATGCCGTTTGGTGAATCCTCAAAGGCAACACATTCGCAAGGTAGTAACTGGAGCTGTTTTGCAGCTGTAAGATATATTTCGGGATCTGGTTTTCCGGTTGTGACCATATCACCGCAGACTATTGCATCGATATAATCAAGTACGTTGATTTTGTTGAGATAAAGCAACGTTCTTTCTCTTGGTGTTGCAGTTGCAACAGCGATTTTAATATTGTTTTCTTTAAGAAAGTCAAAAAGCTTAAAGAGACCGTTTTTTGTAACAATGCCATTTTCTTCAATGTGAGCATTTATAAGCTCAGTTCTTCTCTGCCGAACATCATCAACAGGAAATTCTTCCCCGAAAAAACTTTTCAACAGGGGATTTGAAAATTTACGTGCAAGGCTTCTGATAGAAAAAACGTGCTTATCTTCCATTATATAGCCAAAATCGGCGGCAGCCTGTTTCCAGTAGCGGAGATAGAGCTTTTCGGTATCAATCATCAGCCCGTCCATATCAAAAATGGCACCTTTAATAATTTTATCCATATCAGCGGCTTACCAGTTAATCATCCAGGAATACATACCCTCATACTGACGTGCAGAACTGTTCCATGAGAAGTCTGCTTCCATACCACGTTTAACCATAGCATCCCATTCTTTACGGTGGTCGAAGTAGATATTCTTGGAATAGTTAATAACGCCGAGCATTTCTTCACCGTTATAATTTGCAAAAGAGAAACCTGTACCTGTTCCGTCAAACTCGTTATATGGAACGACAGTATCTTTAAGACCGCCTGTTTCGCGTACAATCGGAATTGTACCATAACGGAGGGCAATAAGCTGTGTAAGGCCGCAGGGTTCAAAGAGAGAAGGCATAAGCATTGTATCAGCAGCGGCATACAGCTTGTGAGCGAGCTGATCGGAGTACAGTATATTAGCTGAAACTCTTTCAGGATACTTCCACTGATAATGTCTGAACATATTCTCGTACTGCGGATCACCTGTACCGATAATAACAAATTGTGTATTTTCGTCGCAGATACGTTCGATTGCATAATTTACAAGGTCGAGACCCTTCTGATCTGTAAGACGTGAGATGATAGCAATCATATATTTATTTTCATCAACTGGTAATCCGAGTTCTGCTTGTAATTTCTTTTTATTGACAGCTTTCTGTCTTTTGAAGTTCTTTGTTGTATATTTAGCAAAAATCTGGTTATCATCAGCAGGATTATATACAGCGTAATCGATACCGTTTACAATACCGCGCAGAGAAGCGGATCTTGCACGAAGAAGCCCATCAAGCTGTTCACCGTAGAAAGGATATTTAATCTCCTCAGCATAAGTTTCAGATACAGTTGTAATATAATCAGCGTAAACAAGACCGCCCTTGAGCATATTTGCATCTTTTTTGAATTCCAGTTTATCAGGAGTGAACATATAATCAGGCAAAGCAGTGTTTTGCTGGAATGTTTTTATATCCCATACACCCTGGAATTTAAGATTGTGGATTGTCATAATTGACTTGGTACCGCTATAAAATGGATTTGTTGCAAAAGTTGAGTGGAGGAATACAGGGATAAGTGAAGCCTGCCAGTCGTGACAATGAATAATATCCGGACGGAAGCCTAAAACAGGCATAATTGCAAGAACAGCCTTACAGAAGAATGTAAAACGTTCGATATCCCATTTAAGATCAGAGGAATAAGGTGCGTCGCATTTAAAATAGAATTCATTATCTACAAAATAGAATTTAATACCATTGTACTCGTATTCCATAATACCTACGTGAACGCTTTCATTATGCATACCGTAATCCATATAGAAATGAGTAATATATTTAAAATTATCTCTGAATTTTGCAGGAATGCAAGTATAGTAGGGGAGAATTACTCTTACATCGAATTCATCCTTGTTGATATAAGAGGGAAGTGCGCCGCAAACATCAGCAAGACCGCCTGTTTTTATAAATGGTACGCATTCTGATGCTGCAAATAAAATGTTTTTCATATTGGTAAACTCCTTGTTTGAATTTTGTGTTATGTTATTATTATACACCAAAACTTAGCTTTAGTCAAGAGAAAAATATTAAATTTCAACAAATTTTTCTTTTCTTGATTTAGGACTTTTCAAAAATAGAAAAGTATGGTATAATATAAGTAGTCAATACAGATAGGTCATTATATAAAGAATATTATTATACGGAGTAGATTATTTATGGCTAATAATTCTTTTATTGCTGCTAAACAGGCTGCTATGAAACGTTACTTCAGCCGAATGAATGATATGCAGCAGCAGGCTGTTTTTACTGTTAACGGTCCGGTACTTGTACTTGCAGGCGCAGGAAGCGGTAAAACAACTGTTATAGTTAATCGTATTGCCAATCTTATCAATTTTGGCAACGGATATTTTGACAATAGTTATGATGGTTCAGAGGATGAAATAAAATTCCTGACAGATTATGCCGAAGGCAGAGTGGAAGATTTTGATACTCTGCGTGATATCGTTGCAGTCAATCCTGTAAAGCCCTGGAATATCCTTGCAATCACTTTTACAAATAAAGCAGCAGGTGAGCTTAAAGAACGTCTTTCCTCAATGCTTGGCGAGGAAGGCGGCGGAGTGAACGCCTCAACATTTCACTCTGCTTGTATAAGAATACTGCGAAGTGAAATTGAAAACATCGGCTTTGGCAAGGACTTTACAATATATGATTCTTCTGACAGTCAGCGTCTTATAAAAAATGTAATAGCAGAGCTTGATGTCAGTGAGAAACAGTTTGTACCAAAATCAGTTCTCGGTGAAATCAGCTTTGCAAAAGATAAGATGATTTCTCCCGAAATGCTTCTTGACGAAGCAGGAGTAGATTATCGTAAAAAGGTAATTGCTCGTATTTACAAGGTTTATATGGAACGTCTCAGAGCTGCAAATGCACTGGATTTTGACGATATTCTCTGCAAGACAGTAGAGCTTTTTGAGGCTTTCCCTGATATTCTTGAAAAATACCGTAACCGTTACAAATACATAATGGTAGACGAGTATCAGGATACAAACCACGTCCAGTTCAGACTTGTATCACTTCTCTCAGCAGGACATAAAAATCTCTGCGTAGTTGGTGACGACGATCAGAGTATATACCGTTTCAGAGGTGCCAATATTGAGAATATCCTTGGATTTGAGGAGCAGTTTGAGGGTGCTGTGGTTATCCGCCTTGAACAAAATTATCGTTCAACTCAGACTGTTCTCGATGCTGCAAATTCTGTAATTTCCAACAATTACGGACGTAAAGAAAAATCTCTGTGGACCAATGGTGAAAAGGGAGAAAAAATTGTATGGTATAAGGCTGCCGATGAAAACGATGAAGCTAATTTCATAGTAAACACAATAAAGGCAGATTATGAGAAAAACGGCAGTTACATCAGAAATGCAGTGCTTTACCGTATGAATGCCCAGTCAAACATTGTTGAGCGCGCTCTGGTAAAGGCTGATATTCCATACAGAGTTTATGGCGGTATGAGATTTTTTGATCGTAAAGAAATCAAGGATGTAACTTCATATCTTGCATTTATTAATAATCCAAATGATATGCTTCGTTTCAGACGAATAATCGGTGAACCCAAAAGGGGAATAGGAGATTCAACAGTTGCATTGATTGACGATATCAGCCGTGACCTTAAAATATCACCATATGAGGTTATGCGTGATTGCGAACAATATGCACCGCTTTCCAAGAAGATTACAGCCCTTAAAGCAGCAGCCGAAATGTTCGGTGAGCTGATTGAAATGGTTGATGATACTCCCCTTGACGAGCTGCTTGATGCCGTTCTTACAAAGACGGGTTATCTGAATTACCTTAAAAACCAGGAAAACGGCGAAAGCAAGACTGAAAACGTAGAGGAGCTTCGCACCTCAATTATCCGTTATATGGATGAAGCAGAGGAGCCGACTTTAAGCGGATTTCTCGAAGAAACTGCCCTGTTTACCGATGCTGATGATGATAGCGGAGCAGATGACAAGGTTCTCCTTATGACTATCCATTCAGCAAAGGGACTTGAATTTGATAATGTGTTCCTTATTGGTATGGAGGACGGCATATTCCCGGGCTCACGTTCATTGGACAGTGAAGATGATATGGAGGAAGAACGCCGCCTTGCATACGTAGCAATTACCCGTGCAAAAAAGCAGCTTTATGTAACAAGTGCAGGCAGAAGAATGATATTTGGACAAACTCAGCACAATGTTACATCACGCTTTATCCGTGAAATGGGCAAGGAGCATTATATCAAGCAGGATAACTATACCAAGAATAAAGACGTACACGACAATGCTGTAACAGAGGTACAGTCATTGAGTTTACAGCAGCAGATTGCAAGAGATAAAAGACAGTCAGCAGTGAAAGTGTCAAATGTTACGTATGAAGCAGGGGAGAGAGTTGCACACAAGATTTTTGGCGAAGGTACCGTAATTTCGGCAACCCCTGTTGCTAATGATTATATGCTTGAGGTAGCATTTGATAAGGTTGGTACAAAGAAGATAATGGCAAACTTTGCCAAGATATCAAAGCTTAACTAACGGAGGACAATATGAGAAAAACAAAAATTGTATGTACAATAGGGCCCGCAACAGATGATGAAAACATTATGCGCGAGCTTATGCTTGCAGGTATGAATGTTGCAAGATTTAATTTTTCTCACGGCGATTATGAAACTCACGAAAAGCGTTTCCGCCAGATAGAAAGACTTCGTAAGGAGCTTGATTTGCCTATAGCAACACTTCTTGATACAAAGGGACCTGAAGTCCGCCTTGGCAAATTTGTAGATAATAAGCCTGTTGAGATATTTGATGGTGACACTTATACTCTTACTACAGAGGATGTTCCTTGTACAGCAGAAGTAGGCAGCGTAAGCTTCAAGAAGCTTCCGAGGGATGTAAGCATCGGCACAAAAATCCTTATTAATGATGGCGTAGTTGAGCTTGTGGCTGAAAAGGTAACAAAGACTGATATTGTATGCCGCGTAATTCACGGCGGAATACTTTCAAATAATAAGGGTATCAACGTACCTGGAGTAAAGCTTTCAATGCCTTACCTCAACGAGCGTGATATGGACGACCTCGAATTCGGTTCCAAAATGGGCTTTGATTTTATAGCGGCAAGCTTTGTAAGAACGGCAGCAGATATAAATTATCTTCGTAAGTTCACCCAGAGTCTTGGCTGGTTTGATGTGCGTATTATAGCTAAAATCGAGAACAGCGACGGCGTTGAGAATATTGACGAAATCCTTGAAGCAGCAGACGGAATAATGGTAGCCCGTGGTGATATGGGTGTAGAAATACCATTTGAGCAGATACCTGCAATTCAGAAAATACTTATTAAAAAAGGCTACAATGCAGGAAAACAGGTAGTAACAGCAACACAGATGCTTGAGTCTATGATTACTAATCCCCGTCCTACCCGAGCTGAGATAACAGACGTTGCAAACGCAATTTACGACGGTACAAGTGCAATTATGCTTTCAGGGGAAACAGCAGCAGGCGCATATCCTGTTGAGGCAGTCAAAACAATGGCACTTATCGCAGAAAATACAGAAAATCACATTGACTATAAGGGACGCTTTGCAGAACGTCGTTCAAATCCGGAGGGCAGCATAGCAGAGGCAATTGCCCACGCAACAGTTACAACAGCCCACGACCTTGATGCAAGAGCCATTATTACAGTATCACTTGGCGGACAGACAGCACGTCTGATATCTAAATATCGTCCCTGCTGTCCCATTATCAGCTGTACAATGAGCGAGGTAGTATGTCGTCAGATGAATATGAGCTGGGGAGTAATTCCTTATATTATTGACGAAAAGAACAGTACCGATGATTTATTTACAGCCGCAGTTGAAGCAGCAGAGGAACACCGACTTGTTGAAGACGGCGACCTTGTGGCAATAACCGCAGGCGTACCTCTCGGCGTATCGGGAACAACAAACCTTATGAAGGTTGAAAGAATAGGAAACCAGATATAAATGCAAAAGACGCTCCACTGACGGAGCGTCTTTTGCATTATTAGATACATATACACATCATATACACATCATATACAATGTATTAAAAATAAATATAGAAAAACTTGCCTGAAAAATGTGACCTTTTGCCCCTCTCGTGCGTTATATATATAGAGGGAAGAATAGTAAATTAAGATTGTTTATTATCAGAGGTATCATTTACAGTCGTTTCCGATTTATTATTCTGTATCTCAGAAGTTGTTGCAGGCTTAGCTGCAGGAGTCTGTAAAGTAGAAACAGGGGGGATATTGTTTGAAAACTTAGGTTTCTTAAACTTATTGACAGCTTTGATTATAAGCAGAATAATGAATGCAAAAATTCCGAGTGTAATGATATGCGGCAGGAGGTAGATGAATATGAATAGCAGTTTTTCCATCAATGTAAGGAAAACAGAGAACGAACCGCTGACAGTTTCCTTAAGACGCTGTCCGAATGTATCTTCTTTAATATCCTCAGGCTCATCCTCAACGTATTCACGGACTTCATTTATGGTTACATAGACATAGGAATAAGCAACATCGGTTTGAATTTCATTCATACGTGTAACAAGCTTTGAAATCTGGATTTGAATATCTGTCAGTTCTTTTTCAATAGCTATAGCTGTCTGTTCGTCATCGATAGTGGAGAGAAGCTCGATATATCTTTTTTCTTTAGCCTCATAAATTTCAAGTGTAGTTGAAAGGTCATAGTATTCACTGGTAAGATTATCTACATTAGCGTCCTTTTTTCTGAGATCACCGAGATTGGCGATAAATTCGCAGAACTCCTCATAATTCTTGCTTGGAACACGGATAGTCGCATTGTAAGATTTCCAGCTTTCATCGTCCTCATAAACCCATTTTCCGGCCGATTTACCGTCGTGATAGTTTTCCTTTTCAGGAAAAGCACCATATGTATCAAGGCTCTGTTTTAATGATTCAAGGGCATTGTCGAATTCGAGTACATCCACGCTCATATTGCAGGAGTAGACAAGCATTTCCTTGCGTATTACTTTCTGTGAAGTATTATTTTCCATATCGGATACATCGGTATCACCGCCCGAGTTTTCCGCATTTACGTCCTGTTCAGGTGCTGCTTCAGCAGGTGTATCATAGTTATCCTCGTATGAAATGTCGTTGTATACTGCGGTTTCTTCTTTATTTCTTGCACCGCAGCCTGTAAACAGCATTGCACTTAAAAGTACGGGTATAAATATTCTTGATTTGTTTTTCATTAATAATTCCTCCTTATGGAATGTATTTTGTTAAGTATATATTAACATAATACAACGCATAAGTCAATACAAAATGGTATATCTTAACAAATATGTAAATCAATTGTAATATAATAAATGAAAAAATTACATCCTGCAATATGCAGTAACAAAAAAATACCGCATAAGAAATAATCTTACACGGTATTGAGTATATTTATGCCATTTCAGGAAGCTCTGAAATAATACTTGCAGTTAACTTCTGAACAGCAAGAGCGTCAGCAGCAGTAATACCATTTCCCGGCTTATTACAGTCAGCGTTAGCAGCACCCTGCTCTGAAAGACCGTATTTATCGGGATTACCCAGTGACTGATAAATAGAAGCAGCGTCAGCCATAGTTACAACACCGTCAACGTTAGCGTCACCGTAGAGAGTAACAGCTGTACCGCCGGAAGGAGTGTTCTCAGTTGGCTTTTCTGTAACAGGAGTTGTAGCAGTTGTTGTGGGCTTTGTAGTAACATCGGGCTTCTGAGTTGTAGTTACAACGGGAGCAACAGGTTTTGTAACCTGTGAAGAATTACCGTCAGCGGATGTACCGTCGGGTTCTTCACCGTAGTAAAGTTCGCCGTTGATATATACAGGAACATACTTAGAAACAATTCCGTTTACAGTTCCTGCTGCATCGGTTGTACCCTTAGCATTTGCAATTTCTTCGTAAGAGAAATCGTTTGAAGAATCCCAGCCGCTTGCGTAGTCGGGCATTACAAGAGCAAGAAGGATTTCACACTTCTGCATACCCTCGGAAACAGGCATAACTGCACGTCCGTCGGGGAGAGTTACTTCAATGTAGTAGATATTGCCGTCATACTGGATTGGCTTGGAGATTTCAGCAGCCTTTACGCCTCTTGAAGCGTACATAGCAGACTGGTCGCGATCGCAGCGGATAACGAGATTTTCAGGGTTATGACCTGCTGCAATTACCTCGCTGAGGTCCATATAGTATCTGAATGAAAGGTTATCCTGAATTCTTGCAGGCCAAGCTGAATGGTTTACAAACTTGAAGCTGATTGTAACACCTGAGGAATCGCCGCCCTTTGAAAGACACTCGATGAAGAACTCGGGGCCGTCGTGCTGTTCAGGCTGAGGGAATGTAGGATCACCCTTACCGCCGTATTTGTCAATCATTTTACAGAGAAGACCTGTAAAGCCTGCGTTATAGTCAGTAGCAACCTCGTTGTTGATGTAGTTGTTTCTGTCATCCTCGTAAGAACCGTCCTGATTAGGACCTCCGGCAAGTGCTCCATAGAGGATGTGTCTGTTCTGCTCAGGCATATAGATATCATTCTTCCATGAGCCGTGAGCTGTTCTGTGGTGAGCATTATGAGCAGGCTTGTCACCATAGCCTACAACAAAGCTCTGACCATCGGGGTTATCACCGAGAACGTAGTTGATCTGATCCTCGTAGAACTGTTCATATGAAGATGTATCTGTATCAGCAAGAATTGTATCACAAGCAACAGCAGCAATAAATCCAGCAGCAGTTGCATATCTTGCACAACCCCAGTTGCTGATATATGCCAGCTTGCCGTTTACCTTTTCTGTATCGTTAGTGAGATATTCAACGTGTTTTTTAACGTGGTTAACATAAGTCTGATCGCCGCTGTTGATAGCATAAAGGAGCATAGCGCCCTGCATTACGTCATCCCAGCACATACACCAGGTGTATTTGAGAACATCCTGACCAAGCTCCTTATCAAGGTTAGGGATATAGCTTGCAGCCTTGTCGAGGTACGCCTTATCGCCTGTAGCGATATAGAGCCAGTTTGCAGCATAGAAAAGCTCATCGTAGAAGTGGCTGGAACGATAGAAGCCTGATGCGTTACTGTCGTTATATGTATCATTTCCGGGATTTGTAGCTGCAATCTTGAAGATATTTTCAGCGTGTTCAAGGTATTCAGCGCGTTTACCTTCATCAATTCTACCGTCAAGAGCGCAGTAACCGGAAGCAAGAGCAGCAGCCATACCGCCGAATACAGCGGAACATCCTTCAGAAGCCTTATATGTCTGACGAGCCTCCTCATAGGAAGTGCCTGAATCCTCCATACCGTACTGGTACATTTCAACAGGTCCCCACCATGTATGGTCAATTGTACCGTTACCAACCTGGAAAACAATTTCGTCACCGAGGTCGCAGTCTACAAAGTAATCCATAACAAATTCAAGGTTATTGACATAGTTCTGCATTTCACCGCAGCTTTCAATACCATCGGGATACTGATAAAGTCCCCAGGCAAGGACAGAAGCGGTATAAGCCATAGGCATATTGAATTTAACGTGGTCACCGGCATCGTACCAACCGCCCTTGATTTCGTCAATCATAGTTGAATCTGAACGCCATTCAACGCGGTTCCACTCAGGAAGCGGACCAGCCTGCTGACACTCATAGAAGAAAAGTGATTTCTGTAAAGCCTCAGCATAGTTTGGATTTTCGGCAGCTGTAGCTGTGGGAATTACAGTACCACCGATTGAAGCAGCCAGCATTGCAGCCGAAACAGCTCCGGAAATAAATTTCTTTAACATAGTAAAACTCCTCTCATAAATTTTGGATACATCTCCTAATTTTACTATCATCTAATTTTAACATATTATTAACGGAACGTCAAGTCAAAATCTGCGATATCAGATAATTTTCACAAAGATTTTTTCATATTGATATGCTCGCAGTATTCTTCGAAGTATGGTTCGCCATAGGGAACATAACCGACGCGGCTGTAAAATTCAGCAGCACGCATCTGAGCTCCCAGAGTGACATAATCTGCACCTTGTTCAGAGGCTGTTTTTTCGAGGATTTCCATAAGATAGCGCCCAACTCCTGAACGGCGGTATTCTTTAAGAACAGCAACCCTTCCAATGTGCGGCTGGTTGTTCTCGTCAAAGAAAAAGCGTCCGGCAGCAATTGGTTTATCATCGTCGCATATAAGGACGTGAAAGGCAGTTTTGTCGGTATCATCAAGGTCATATGAAAACTCCTGTTCATCAATAAAAACGATTTTTCTCACTTCAGAAGCGGCAGAAAATTCGGGGGAGTCCATACCCTTAAATGTTTTATAGTTCAGTTTTATAAATATCACCTTCTTAATGATTTAAAGTAATTATAACATATTGAAAATGCAGATGTCAACAGAAAATGGCTGTGCATAACTACGATACACAGCCATTTTGGGAGTTTTAAATGTTAAATAATAAAAATATATCAATTTTTACGATTTTTATGTCCTTTTTTTCCGACTTTACTCGAATGTATTAAGTGAGGGGGTAAATAAATGATAGATAGTAGTTAAATACCGGAAACAATTTTTCTCAGCTTAATCATATCGTAAACGTCAATTCTGTTGTCGGTGTAAACATCAGCCTGAGTGCCGTTGATATTCTTCTCAGTACCGAGGAGATACTTTGAAAGAAGCACGAGGTCAGCGGCAGATACAGTACCGTCTGAGTTGATATCGCCAATAATTCCGCCCTGTGACTGAGTGTATACAGCTGTAACGGTCATATCAGCAGTAAGTGAAATTTCAGCGGTAGGGGAGTTGAATGTCTTACCGTCAGATGTTTCCCAGTGAGAGAAAGCAAATCCGGCCTGAGGCTTTGCGGTAACTGTAACAGGATAATCGGTGTAGTATGCGCCAGTCCACTTGTTATCCTTGAATGTAGGTGTAATTGTGTTGAGGATAACAGTACCCTTTGATGAATCATTGCTGAGAGTAAGATTTACCTTATTTCCTTTTAAACTGCAGGAATTGCGAAGCTGCTGTGTAACATTCTGATTTCTGTCACGGTAGAAGGACTTAACTGCGTCAACCTCGTTGTTGAAAATTGTGGGGTTATCCTGCTGTGTAGTATTTCCGCCCCAGTTACCGCCGCCCCAGTTTCCACCCCAGTTAGGGAATCCGCCGGGATTTTGAGGGTTCTGAGGAGTTTCGGGTGTCTGAGTGACATTCTTTGGCTCAAAACGGTCGAGGGTATCAATAGTCATTTCGCGGTATTCATTTGTAAGCTCCTCAATCATAGCCTGAATCTTATCATTGTTAAAGTTCTCGTTTGCCATATCCATAAATGTGGTAGCAAACTGTCGCTTAAATGTATCATTTTTCAGTGAATTTTTGAAAAGCTCTGAAATAAATCCCTGATTTTGCATAACCATATTGAATGTGTTATGGTTGGCAGAGGCACCCATAGCTCCGTAAAGACCTGTACTGTACTCTGTATCAAAGAGGATAAAACGCCATTTTCCGTCGCCCCATTCGTTATCGGGGTAAATTGAAGTAGACTTCCACATAGCTGTATTATTGGGGGAGAAGTCCATATTTGCGTAGTAGATTTCAGCACACATATAGTCTATAAACGACTGCATATCTATCTTTTCGCAAAGCTGATTATAATTAGCTTCCTGTGATAAATCGTTGGATTTGAACCAGTTATTAAGGCTTTCCCACTCTGCAAAATCAGATTCAGTACCTTCTTCCAGCTCGCCATTTTTGATTAAGCAAACATCGTTCTTGTCAATGCCGTAATGAGCTTCAACGTAGTCATCGCTGAGCTTTTCGGTAATCTCATAGTGTCCCCAGTATTCGCCGTTGATAAATACAATGCAGGGCTTCATAGCCTGTTGAAGCATATCACGGTCAGATACAAGTGCCTGATTGAGCTTATCACGGAAACGGGTAGCACTTGCATCATTTCCGCCGTTTCTTATCATAAAGCTATCGAATTCCTTGATTTTCTTGCCTGTATATTCGCTTCTTAAATCGCCGTCAAAGAGGTTGAAATCAAACTTTGATACGCCATAGTCAGCACGTGCATAGATGTTAAAGCTTTTCTGCATATGGCTTCTTGAAGCGCCGCCGTGAATACGTATACCTATGCTCTGAGTGTGCTTTACCTGTCCGTCCTCGTAAATCTGCATAATTGCAGGACGTTCCCATTCTCTGCCTTTATTGGAGAAGTTTCCCGGAATTTGCCAATCCTGAGCAAATGCACCGCCGCCGTTGGAGTTTTTCCACTCGTCATATGTAGCGCCGAGGACATAAATTCCTTTATCGTGGTCAAAAAGGTTGTCCTCATCAGTTGTAAGGGAAATAACCTTTACATTCTGATAGTAAGAAGCGCGGTTGCCGTAGCCGATGAAATAAGCCGCAGAAACAGTGTCGCTGACATTGCCGTTCTGGTCAATGGCAACGGCATTAATAACCATAGCCTTATCAACAGGGTCAGTAGGAGCAGTTACTGTACCGCCTCTTATGTCAGTTCTTGCACTGAGATAGTTAGGCTGCGATGTAATATCGGAAATAGCAATAGGGGAGCTGTAACGCTGTGAACTGCTGTCGGGAACGCTGCCGTCAGTTGTATAATAGACAGTTGTGCCGTCGGGGACGGTTATGTTAAGATTGAAACCGCTGTCATAGAATCCGCCCTCCTGTGAGAAAACAGGCTCTGCAACATCTTTTTTCAGCACGCCGCTTTCGCTGTTTGCCTGATTTGGCGACATATTCATTGTAGCAAATGAATCAGAGCCGTCAGGGTATCTGCCGAAAGACTGATCACTTGCAAGGGCAGGAAATTCGACAGTATCGCATACAGTTGAATCAGGAGCTGTAAGGTAGACAGTTTCGCCGCTTGTGGAAAGTCCGAAGGATGCAGTATATGTACCGTTTATTTCGGGCATAACAGAATCGCAATAAATGACAAGTCGCTGACCGGCGCCGATTGAAGCACCTGCAGGGAAAGTGAACTTGAAAAGTTCGGTTTCCTTGTCTGATAATCCATAGCCGCTTAAATCAATAGATGATGAACTGCCATTGTAAATTTCAATCCAGTCGTAGCAGTTTCCGTCAGGGGCGGTATGAGTGCTGTTTTTTGCACATATTTCGTTGATGTAGAGTCCTTCGCCAACTGCGGATGCGTTAAAAGACGACAAAGGCGTATAGGGGATTGTCAATGTCGCCGCAATTGCCAGTGAGATGGCAGAAAGAGCCTTTCTTTTCTTGAATTTCATAAAAAATCACTCCATACAATAATATTTGGATAATCCCCGGAAATGTTTTCTTTATATATATTTATTATAATCTTATAAAAATGAAAAATCAATTCAAAAAATGCTCTTATTCTACCAAAAATAAAAAAACGTGGTAATAAACAAATGGTGTTGCGTAATTATGTGCAGAATTACATAGGTTTAAGGTTAGTTTAAGGCTATTTTAAGGTAAATGTGAATATAATATATATTAGCTAAAATAAATTATGATACTTAGGCAAAAAACAAGCTGCCCCGAAAGGCAGCCTGTGTGAAATTCAATTATACGAGCTCATTGCCCTGAGCATCAGTTGTGATTGTCTTACCGCAGAGAATTAAAATTCCTTCGATAAGGCCCCACCAAGAACCAATGCCACAAGTAACGAGTGTTACGATGATCTGAATAACAGCTTTCTTTGTGTAACCGAGGTAGAAGTTGTGAACACCGAATCCACCAAGGAAAATACCTAAAAGACCTGCAACCATTTTCTGTTTCATAATTAAATCCTCCAATATAAATATATAAAATTAGTCTGCGAGAGCATTGCCGTCTGCGTCAGTGTTGATATTGCCGCAAAGAATCATAATACCCTCTATAAGTCCCCATACTTCACTTACAACAGCAAGTGTAAAGCAGCTGAGAACTGAGATAAGAAGCTGAGCGATAGCCTTGCCCTTAAATCCAAGATAGAAATTGTGAACGCCAAATGCTCCAAGGAAAATACCGAGAAGACCGGCAGCCATTTTAGACTTAGCTCCGGGAGCAGCAACAGGCTTGTTATTTACAGCGAAGCCGCAGGACATACATACAGCAGCACCGGGTGCAAGTTCGTTACCGCAATTTCCGCAGAACTTTCCGCCCTGTCCTACAGGTGTTCCGCACTTTACGCATACAGCTGCCTGAGGATCGACTGCACTACCACAATTTTTACAATACATAATATACCTCCATATATGTTAAAAATAAATTCAGGTTAGAAAAAATCCCCATTTACTAAACCCTTGCGATTATTATACCACAGTTGTAGAATTTTGTCAATATTTAATCCTACAAATTTGTGATATTGAATATGTATATATTATATAAATTGGTTAATACAAAAATGATATCTTAAGTATAAGAATAATATTGACAAAAAAATAACGGTGTGATATAATAGGAGTGTAATCTTCGGGGCAGGGTGAAATTCCCTACCGACAGTAAAGCCTGTGAGCCGCTTATTTCAGCGGTTGACTCGGTGAAATTCCGAGGCCGACGGTGAGTGCGGATATTCTGCATAAGTCCGGATGTGAGAGGATTATCTGCTGATAAGACAGATTGTATCCCCGAATTTTCGGGGATTTTTTGTTAGCAGCCGCTAAAAGGAGGTATGTATGTCCCACGAAATATTTATGACAAAGGCACTTGAACTTGCCGCAAAGGGTGTAGGATATGTCAATCCAAATCCTATGGTGGGAGCTGTAATCGTCAGAAACGGTGAGATAATCGGACAAGGTTATCATCGTAAATGCGGTGAGCTTCACGCTGAAAGAAACGCTTTCGCAGACTGCGACAGCCGTGGAATTGACTGTACGGGTGCAGATATTTATGTTACTCTTGAACCCTGCTGTCACTATGGCAAAACTCCTCCTTGCACAGAGGCTATAATCGAGCATAAAATAAGCCGCGTATTTATAGGCTCCTCCGATCCTAATCCTCTTGTAGCAGGAAAAGGCGCAAGAATTCTCCGTGAAAATGGAATTGAAGTCACAGAGGGTATTTTAAAAGCTGAATGTGACAGTTTGAATGAGATTTTTTTCCATTATATTACTGAAAAAACGCCTTTTGTAACAATGAAATACGCAATGACAATGGATGGTAAAATTGCCTGTTATACAGGAAAATCTCAATGGATAACAGGGGAGGCGGCACGTGAAAACGTTCATCGCGACCGTTTGAAGCATATGGCAATTATGGTGGGAGTGGGAACAGTTCTTGCTGATAATCCAATGCTCACCTGTCATATTGAGGGTGGAAAAAATCCTGTCCGTATCATATGCGATACAAATCTGAGAACACCTCCTGACAGTAATATTGTCCGCACTGCTAAAGAGATACCTACAATTATCGTCTGCTCAAATGGCGATACATCGGAATTTGAAGCAATGGGCTGTCAGATTGTGAGGGTACCTGAAAAGGATGGTCATATTGATTTAAAACAGCTTATGATTGTTCTTGGCAGAGATTATAAAATCGACAGCATTTTATTAGAGGGCGGCGGACAGCTTAACTGGTCGGCTTTGAAATCGGGCATCGTCAATAAAGTGCAGGCATATATTGCTCCGAAAATATTCGGCGGAAAAGATGCTCCCACAGCAGTTTCGGGAATTGGTGCGGCATCTCCCGATGAATGTGTTATGCTGTACGACAGGCAGATTAAGACCATTGGCGGCGATATTCTCATAGAAAGCAGGGTGAAGAATGTTCACAGGGATAATTGAAGAAATTGGTACAGTAAAGAATATACAGCGAAATGGCAGTAATTCTTTCATAGTGATTGAGGCGCGAAAAGTTCTTGAAGATGTTCACCTCGGTGACAGTATCGCTGTAAACGGTGTATGCCTTACAGTAACGAAAACTGATGGTAAAATATTTCAGGCTGATGTTATGAATGAAACCCTCAGCCGTTCATCCCTGGGCGAATTGCGGCAGGGGAGTAAGGTAAATCTTGAACGTGCTATGGCGGCAAATGGGCGCTTTGGCGGTCATATCGTGTCAGGACATATTGACGGTACGGGAGTTATAACAGATATAATAAACGACGGCATTGCTGTATGGTATACTATCTCCGCGGATGCTCATATTATGCGGTATATCGTAGAAAAAGGTTCGATTGCCATTGACGGCATAAGTCTTACTGTCGCAAAAGTTACTGACAGAGATTTCAGCGTGTCTGTTATACCGCATACAGCTGAAATGACAATTCTTTCGACAAAAACAAAGGGACAGACAGTTAATCTTGAAAATGATATTATAGGAAAATATGTGGAAAAGCTTATGAAGCCTGCTGAAAACTCGAAAAACAGCGGAATTGATATGTCTTTTCTTTCATCAAACGGATTTATTTAAAGGGGATTATATTATGAAAAAATTTATTTTAGCGTCAACAGTTTTAGGCGCAATGGCATTAAGCTCTTGTTCGGTTTCAATCAACGGTAAAGAAGTAGTAAACGGTGATTTTGATTACAAGAAAACCAGAACAGAAACCTTGAATATCGACCCTGAAAATGCTTCAAAGCTTGATATTGAACTTGAAGTGGGTAAAATTGAAATTGTCTACGGCGATACAAAAAATGTTGATATTGAAATTAAATATACAGGCAACGGCATAAGCGAAGAAAAAGTAAGTGCGGCACTTGAAAATGCTGAAATTACAGCAAAGGTAAAGGATAAAACCGTGTATATCAAATCCTCTGAAAAGGATTTTGATAACCGTTTTGTAAATCTTACTGCGGACCTTGATATTACTCTGCCAAGCGAATTTTCCGACTTTGTAATTGAATCTGACGTTGGCGATGTAAGGCTTGATAGGCTGAAGGGTTCATTTGATATTTCAGCTGATGTGGGCAATGTAAAGCTTGACAGCCTTGTAGGCGCGTTTAAAATTAATGCCGATGTGGGAAATATTGATTGTGACAATCTGACTATAAAGGATGATTCAGAAATAACGACAAACGTAGGAAATATCGATGTTTCCGTCGAAAGCGTAGCTGAATGCAATGTTGAGATTTCCGCTAATGTAGGCGATGCTGATGTTGATACACAAGGACTTGCTTTCACAGAAAAAGCACAGTCAAAGGATTACGTGGGCAAGAAAAAGGAAGTATTAATTGATGATAAATGTACAGTTACACTTAAAGCAGATGTGGGAACAGTAAAGGTTACAAAATAAGGGGTATATATATGAAAGCATTAAAAATAATAACAGTTTTATCATTTATAGCTGCAATTTCAGCTACAGGTTGTAGTAATTCAAATACTGGTATAAAAGTTGACACAGGCGATATCAAGGTAAATGCAGATGTTGATGTGGATACAGGGAATGTGACAGTTGACGCTGATACTGGAGATATAAAAATAGGCGATTTATCGGTAAATATAGATGATATTTTAAAATATGATAAAAGTCATAAAGCCAAAGCTGATTTTTCTTTTGACACCGATAAAAGTATAAAAGCGTTTGAAATTAATCTGTCTGTGGGCAATGTTATTATTGAACCCTCTGACAGCGATAAAACAACCCTTGATCTTGAGTATACTATTTTTGCTGAAACTGATGCAGTTTGTGAGCAGGTTGAAGGAATTGTTTCTGCTGAATCGGAAGTAAGCGGAGATACAATGACATTGAAGCTTGTGGAAAAGAATTCGGGAGAGGAAATTAACCATTGGCTTGAAAAAAATATTCCTGAATGTCGTGTGGAGTATACCGCCAATGTAACAGTTCCCGATTTTGTAGAGAAGTTCACCGCCGACTGTGATGTTTCAAATATTACTTTCAGCAATATCAGCGGAAGCGTAAACGGCTATGTTAATGTAGGAAATATTACCTGTACAGCAGTTGAGTTTACAGCTTCATCTGAAATTAAAGCCAACACAGGAAATATTGCAATGACAGATGCGAATATATACAACGCAGACACTGAAATATCCGCAGTAGCAGGCAATATAGTAATTGCTCTGCCTGACAGTAAATCCGAGGACGGAAATATAAAAATTTCCGTTGAAACAGGTGATGTGAAATTTAAAGGGAATGAGCCGTATAACATTACTGAGGATGAAAAAGACAGCAAGAAGCTTGAAGTGAACAGCTGTAATATTGAAGCTTCTGTAAATACAGGAAATATTACCATAGAGTAAGGAGAAATCTGAATGTTTCAGTACAATACCGTAGAGGAAGCTCTTGAAGCTTTGAGAAACGGCGAAATTATTCTTGTCACCGATGACGAGGACAGGGAAAACGAAGGCGATATGATATGTGCCGCTGAATTTGCCACAACGGAAAATGTCAATTTTATGGCAGCACAGGCAAAGGGGCTTATCTGTATGCCTATGAGCATTGAGCTGTGCCATAAGCTTCATTTAGGTCAAATGGTTGATTATAACACAGATAACCACAGTACAGCATTTACCGTATCAATTGACCACGTAAATACAACAACGGGAATTTCCGCGGAGGAGCGCGGTTTCACAGCTCGTATGGCTGTTGATGACAACGCAAAGCCTGAGGATTTCCGTCGTCCCGGACATATGTTCCCTCTTATGGCGAAGAAAAACGGCGTTCTTGAACGTGAGGGGCATACAGAAGCTACCGTTGACCTTATGCGCCTTGCAGGCTTGAAAGAATGCGGTCTTTGCTGCGAGATTATGCGTGATGACGGCACAATGATGCGTGCGGAGGAATTGCAGAAAAAGGCTGTGGAATGGGGAATGAAGTTCATTACCATTAAGGCTCTGAAAGAGTATCGCAAGGTAAATGAAACTCTTGTGGAGCTTGCCGCAGATACGAAACTTCCCACGAAATACGGCGAATTTCGTGCTGTATGTTTTGTTAATAAGCTTAACGGTGAGCATCACGTTGCCCTTGTTAAGGGCGATATCGGAAACGGCGAGGATATTCTCTGTCGTGTACATTCAGAGTGTTTGACGGGCGACGCTTTCGGCTCACTCAAATGCGATTGCGGACAGCAGTTTGCCGCCGCTATGACACAGATTGAAAAAGAGGGCAGGGGAATTCTGCTCTATATGCGTCAGGAGGGCAGAGGAATCGGTCTTGTAAACAAGCTACGTGCCTATGAGTTACAGGACGGCGGAATGGATACACTTGACGCTAATCTTGCTCTTGGATTTCCGGGGGATATGCGTGAGTATTACATCGGCGCACAGATTCTCCGTGAGCTTGGCTGTAAAACCCTCCGACTGCTGACGAACAATCCCGAAAAGATTTACGGTTTAAGCGGATTTGGGCTTGAAATCAAGGAACGTGTGGCTATTCAAATGGACGCCACGGCTTATGACCTGTTCTATCTCAAGACTAAGCGTGACAGAATGGGGCATATTCTTGATTACTGATTGGCGGTGAGTAATTATGAAAGTTTTGTCGATTATTATTTTATCGATAATGGCAATTATATTTGTATTATGTTTTTGTGATTATTTTGTTTATCTCAAACGGGTAAAATATGCTGAAAATAAAGTAAAGCTAAAGGGTACCAATTATAAAACGAGTATACTATGGTGTGCGTTGAGTATCGGCTGGATATTAATATCAAGTTCACGATATAAAGAGGCTCGTATATGCGGCGATAGGAATGAAGCAGAATGGAATCTGGTTGTTCTAATAGTCTGGAGTATATGCTTGTTCTGCTATCTTTTCAGACTTTTATTTGTAAGGTATATTTACCTAACAGATAATTCTGTAATAGTATTCGGCAATTTTAAAAAGATGTGCCAGAAATCCAATTATAAATATCTGATTTCGAAAAATGGCGAAATACTTGAATTGTATTATAAAAATAATGATATTCCGTTAAGATATAAAATAATTGAAGATAAAGAACGCTTGGCGTTGATATTAAAAGATAATTATGAGCAGTATTGCTCTGAAAACTGATTAAAGGAGTATTATAAAATGAACATTTACGAAGGCAATCTTATTCCAAAGGACGTAAGAATAGGAATCGTAGTTGCACGATTCAACGAGTTTATCACAAGCAAGCTTTTAGGCGGCGCTGTTGATACTCTCAAAAGACACAATGTATCTGAGGACTCCATTGATATTGCGTGGGTTCCCGGTGCATTTGAAATCCCTCTTATTGCAAAGAAAATGGCTGACAGCGGCAAATATGACGCTATCATCTGTCTTGGCGCAATTATCAGAGGCAGCACATCCCACTATGACCTTGTATGCAACGAGGCTGCAAAGGGAATTGCTCACGTATCACTCAACAGCGATATTCCTGTAATGTTCGGTGTTATCACAACTGAAAACATTGAGCAGGCTATTGAGCGTGCAGGCTCTAAGGCTGGCAATAAGGGCAGCGAGTGCGCTGAGGGGGCAATCGAAATGATTAACCTTATCAGAGAGATTGAGGACTAATGGCAAATCTTATTTTTGACTATGACGGTACCCTTCACCAGTCGATGCTGACATATGCCCCTGCATTCCGTGCAACCTGTAAAATGCTTGCTGATATGGGGTATATGCCTGAAAAAGAGTACACTGACGATGAAATAAGCTACTGGCTTGGCTTTAATTCAACTGATATGTGGAATAAATTCCTCCCCGATGTGCCTGCTGATATTAAGGAAAAGGCTCGTATATTTTTAGGGCAGGATATGGGAAAACGTATTGAAAACGGCGAGGGAGCGTTGTATCCCAACGCTGAGAAAATCCTTACAGAGCTGAAATTACAAGGGCATACTCTGATATTTCTGAGCAACTGTCGTGTGCAGTATATGGAGCGACATTCGAAAGTATTCGAACTTAATCGCTATTTTGATTATTTCTACTGCTGTGAGGAATTTGATTTTATTCCCAAATATCAGATTTTCCGTCTGTTCAGTTTACAGCACAAAGGGGAATTCATAGTAATAGGCGATAGATTTCACGATATTGAAACAGCTGAAAAAAACGGCTTGAAATCAATAGGCTGCGGTTATGGATACGGCAGCTCCGAGGAATTGTCGGCGGCTGATATAATTGTCAGTGATATTACGGAAATTCCTGATGCTGTAAAAAAACTTCTTTCATAAAAAATTAAGCGTACCGATTTTTATATTTCGGTACGCTGTTTTTGTTTATTCTGTTTCAGATATATCTGCTGAATTTTCGAATAATTCTTGTTCATTCACAGGTATATCTTCGGGAGCAGGAGTATCTTCTGTCGCTTCGCTGATCAATGCTGTAGCTGTATCAGCAACAGATGCATTATTAGTTTCGTCATGAGAAATTACAGTATTTTCTGCAGCTGCTTTTTTTCCGGAAACAAGTTTTTCGGTACAGAAAATAAGTCCCAAAAGCTTATTATCATTGGATTTACTGTACAGGTAATCATATATGACCATAACGCCATAGGCGGCAAATCCTATCATAAGTATAAAATAAGGCATAGAATACTGAGATTTAGCCTCAGCAAGGATATGATAAATTATACCGCCAAGTATAACAATAGGGAAAGTAATGCTAAGAAAGTTTTTATTTTTCAGACAGGCAAGAAGTCCGATTAAACAAGCGGCAAATATTAATTGTGCATAATAGTCCATATATTGCTTTGTTTTAGTTGCTCCTTTATTGCATACCCATTCTGCAATTTCTTTTCTTGGATAGTAGTGTCTTCTTATTTGATTATTCCATATACTTTGGTAACTTGTTTCATTCCATTGTGATATGAATTTCTTGTAGAAGAATTCTTTTCTATATTGCGGATTTTCTTTGAAGTAGTCAAATCTTTCCTTAATAAGCTGGGATGACCGTATATTTATAGCATCAGGATTGAAATTAGCGCCAGCATACATATGAACGGTGAAGTTCGGATTATACCAACCGGGTCCATTGGTTGCTTCGTTGAGTCCCATTACAAACCAGGCTGAAAATGGCAGGGATTCGCCTAAATCCATACCAGAACGATGTTCATAATAAGTTTTTACAGCAGGAGTTACAGAAACAGAAAGAACAACTGCAGTAATGATATAAAGGATATCACGTATGAATTTTTTGCGTCGGAACATCATAACAAAGACAATACAACAAATTGCAACAAGTACAATGTAGTTATTTGTTTTTATCATAACGGCAAGAACTACAGATATAACAGAAAGAATACCGTATATTATTTTACTCTTTTTCAGATACAGTATCATAAACAACAGAGCAAGTGACGCAAAGGCAAAGCCCGGGATTATTCCATAAAGGAATGAGGTGAAAATAATTGGCTGAGCTGCAAACATAAGAAGAATTGAAGTTATGTGGCGTATTTTGTCATCTTTGAATATAAGTTTATTTATAAGGATTATTGATGTATATGACACTGCAAGGAAAATAACGTTCAGAACTTCAAGGAAAAGAAGGTCTTTAACCTCTCCGAACATCATAGCAAAGCGTATTATTATCTCATTGAACAGAACATAACCTAATTGATATGAGTAATCTCTGAAATATCGCTGACCTTCAGCGAGAGGGCCATAGTTTTCTTTTGCAAAGCAAATTGCAGCATCTGTAACTCTGTATGAATCTTCGGTAGGGGAGAGGTTAGAGGAGTAAATCCATACAACACCAAGTGTTATAGTCCAGGTTGCAACAATTGTAATTTCCGCCCAGAGCGGTATTTTTTTCATTAGCGGTAATATCAGGAAAATGGCGATAAATCCTGCAATCAGCATAATGAAATTGGCAAATACATTATCGCTGTAATATATAACGGTTTCCCATCCCTCACGAATACGTAAAAGGATGCTGTCAACAACGCCCTCTGCCTGAATAATTTCCATTCCCGTAGTACCTGTAAAACTGGCTAAAGTAAGTGTTCCAATGGGAAAAAGCGTAATTATAGCAGCAATTACACGTGCCAATGACATAAATTTAGTATCTTTTTCAATTCGGTTGTTATTTTTATTCATCTATCTGATTTTTCCTTTCAGTCTGTCTTAATCTCTTGTTTGATCAATTACATTTTCTTGATCAACAGTATTTTGATGTGTATCCCGTAAGTAGGAAGCAGTATTATTATATCATATAAATGAAAATATTTCAAGAGCCATAAAAAAGGGCATCGCATTTCAATCAGCGGTACCCTTTTGAATTTATTGTTTTAAAGTAAGTACTTTGTCTCTCAGCCTGTTTTCAAAAATGTTAACAGGAAGGGGCATATCAAAACAAAATCCTTGTGCGTAGTAGCAGTCGTTTTCTTTGAGAATAGCTATATGCTCGGTTGTTTCAACACCCTCCATCATACACTCAAGACCGAGATCCTGAGCCATAGCAATAACATACTTAAGCATAGTTTTTTTCTGATCGTTGTACATTTCACCTGCGAGAGGGAGGAAACTCTTATCGATTTTCATAGTATCCCAAGGCAGATCACGTATGAGGTTCAATGAAGAATATCCTACACCAAAGTCATCAATTGATGTGCATATTCCAACTTCATGCAGTTTCTTTACAACTTTTATAAGCTCGTGAAGATCTACTTCTGATGTTGTTTCTGTAACTTCAATTTCAATATACTTGAATGGTACGTCATATTTTCTGATTGTGCTTATAATTTGTTCTGCTAACTTTTGATTGCCCAGATTTACTCTTGAAAGGTTTACAGATACTCTTACAACGTCTAATCCAATGTCAAGCCATCTTCTGATATCGCGACATACATGCTCAAGCATATACATATCGAGAGTGCAGATATGACTGCTTTGTTCAAGGACTGGGATAAATGCTCCGGGAGGAATGATTTCACCGTTGTGTTTCCAGCGGCATAAAGCTTCGGCGCCGCAAAGAGAATAATCGTGGAGCTCAGCTTTTGGCTGATAATATACAAGGAATTCTTCATTTCTTATTGCATTAAGGAAGTTTTCCTCAACCATACGCATATTTTCTTCTTTTTTTCTTGCTTTTTCATCATATATGAAATGCAGACTGCCAGGAGTTTCTCTGAGCATATTAAGTGCAAGAGTTGTTCTGTCGATAATATCAGATGTAGTGTGACAATCCTCAGTAATATGAAGAAAACTTGCTCTTGCAGAAACTCTGATATATTCATTGCCCTCTTTACCTGTTTCGACATCTGAGCCTGAAAGAAAATTGATTACATCGTGGATTTTGTTTTCAGGGAGAAGCATAAGGAAGTTATCTCCTCCGAGTCGGCACAAATAACTGTCATCTCCTGCAATTTCCTTTAATCTTAAAACAAATCTTTTCATAACAACAGTTCCTGTTTTTCTTCCAAGAATCTTATTGACAAGAGAAAATTTTCTCAGATTAAAGCGACAACAGACATTTCCAACAGCCTTGTTCTCAGCAAGAAGCTCTGATATCTTTCTGGCAAGAAATTTTACATTGTAAATACCCAGTGCTTCATCGTGATACATCAGATAATTAGAAACTGAAAAGTTTCTTGCCCTGCTGCTGAAAATAAAGAAAGTAGTAAGAAACATATGGATTTTTTCTTTTTCAGCATCATTCCAGACATCAGAATTTTTGTAAGGAGAAGCAATAAATTTTGCTAAACCACCGGGAGTATCTTTTATAATTGTAATTGATAAATCATTGTCAGATTCACCTTCGGAGAAAAAAGTCGTTTCATGATACTGCGGATTGTTATCAGAAACCTCCGGACTTTCCATAAGAGAAGCCGTAAATTCAGAAATTCTTAGAAACTTGCAGATTTTTGCAACAGATCTGAAAACCTCGGGGTGTTCGATATTAGGTGGAATTTTCTCCATATCATATATAAAATCCGAAAATAGTTTTGTAAAGTGCGTATCGTAGTCATAGCAATTCATTTTTTCACCTTCATTTCAAGCTTAGGGTTATCAACCTTGAAGCGTTTATTTTTTCGGAAATATAATTCAGTATTTTTATACTATTAATATTATACCATAGTCTAAATTTTTTTTCAAGATATTCTGAAAAAACGTTACAAAATGTTAAAAAATGGTGCAAAATATACAATTAAAATGATGTTTTTTTCAGCATATTGAATTAACTTTTTTATCAAAATTCAATGGAGTGTAAATAAGGAAAAATATTATACATATATGATATAAATTTACAAAATATTTGATATTTTTTATGATTTTATATAGACAATTACTGAAAAATGTGTTATAATATATATAATTATAAAAATGGGTAAGAATATGTTGCTGAAGTAGCAATTTTTTTAAGGGACTTTAATAAAATACACTTAATGCAGCTCTGTGAAGAGCAGGTTTAAAGGTACTAATCACAATGTACAAAGCTAATACGTGCTTTGTATGACAATGCTTTAAGATTCGGGTGAGAAAAATGAAAGTTAAAAAACTATTGATTTCCGCTATTACATTTTTGGCATTTATCAATTCATCACTTCCATTTACTGCATTTTCAGACGATGTCTCAACGCAGGAACCGGCAATTATTGTAGGTAGTGATTTCGAAGATGGAAAAGCCGGCAAGTGGATGCCGTTTGGCAATTGTGAACTGCATATTGACAACTCTAACGGCCATTTGAGCGAAACAAGTCTTAAAACAGCCAATCGTAAGATGGCATATGAGGGGCCTTCTTACAATTGCAGTGATTTAATTCAGCCCGGACAGGAATACACATTCAATGGCTGGGTTTATCATGAGAGCAGTGGCGCGCAGAGTATATCCTTTACACTTAAAACGCAGGACAGTTACGGTGTTGACAGCTTTACTCAGATTGCAACAGCTGAAATAGAACCGAATAACTGGGTTAATCTTTCAGGTACAATACCGATACCGGAAGATGCGCTGTCATCACTGGTTTATATAGAGTGCAGCACTGATAATGTAAATTTTTCAATTGATGATTTTTATATTCTTGGTGAAAGCAATAATGCGGCAGATACTGAGCCTGCGAAAACCGAAGATAAATTTGTAATGGATTTTGAAGGCGATTTTGACGGCTGGAGTGCAAGAGGCGATATGACAGTGGCTCATACTGATGAGTACAGTAAAACAGGTACACACTCCATTTATGCAACCAACAGAACAAAAGCCTGGAACGGACCTATGGTAAATATTTCCAACAGGGTGGCTAAGGGTGAAAGCTATTATTATTCGGCATATGTTATGTATAACGGAGCTGAATATGAAGATTCGCACATTTTCAGAATGGAACTGCAGTACAGCGAAAATGGAGTGGGAGTATACAATCTGATTTCTTCTAAATCTGTAAAAAAGGGCAAATGGACAAAAATCGAGGGATATTATACAATTCCCGAAGATGCGCAGAATGTATGTCTTTATATACAGACTGATAACGTTGAAGAAGGAAAGCAGCTTACAAAGAATGATACAATGTCCTATTATGTTGATAATGTTACTGTAGCCAAAGCTGCAGTGATGAAAAAAGAACAAAATATCAGAAATATAATAATAGCACTTTGCAGCATTGTAATTGCTATTTTTCTTATAGTAATAATCAGAGTTATTTACAAGCGTGTCAAAAAGAAGAATGAAGCATTGGAGCTTGTTTCTAAGGATGCAATGACCGGGTCATACAACAGAAACGCATATGAGCAGCGGATAAAAGAGCTCAATGCTGATACAGAACAGTGTAAAAAGCTGTATTATGCACTTTGTGATGTGAATTTCCTTAAATATCTGAATGATAATCACGGCCATAAAACAGGAGATGCAGCGATTATCCGCTGTGCTGATATTCTGAAAGAAATAGTTGGAAAATCAGGTAAGGTATATAGAATAGGCGGAGATGAATTCGTATGTATGGCTGAAAATCCTATATCTGAAAAGATACTTGAAGCAATGGAAAATGAAAGCAAAATTGACAAGGGCTATCCGTTTATGGTAGCCAGTGGATTTGCGCAGTACGACGAAGAAAAATATCCGTCAATTACTGAAATAATAGCTCAATGCGACAAAGAAATGTATGCACACAAGCAGAAAATCAAAGCTGAAAATGAACAATTTTCACGTAAATAAAAAATCTGAGGGCGGAGTGATTTCCGCCCTCTTTATGTTATAATTTTATACCAACCACCAAAATTATCAGTTATCCATTGTTTATGCAGATGAAAAAAGATAAAAATAACGCAAAACTACAATAAAAAATATAGCAATAAAATCTGTAGAATATTCATAAAATACGATGTTGATAATTATCTAAAACGTAGAAAATAAAAATTATTTTTCAATAATCAACCATTTTTGGTTGAAAAAAGGCCCATTTTTGCCCTTTAGTGAGGGGGTGTTGTTGTGAATAAGAAAAATGTGACATAGTCAGAAATCAAAAATAATGATATGGAAAATGAAATTTTGCAGAAATTTCATTGGCAGCTATTGCAATAAATATTAAAAAGTGTTATAATATAATTTGATATTAAATTTTCAGAAAGAAGTGGTCTTGAATGACAAAAATAACAATTTTCTCGGGTTTTCTGGGAGCAGGAAAAACGACCCTTATAAAAAAGCTCATCAAAGAAGGCTATAACGGTGAAAAGCTTGTACTTATCGAAAACGAATTCGGACAGATAGGTATTGACGGCGGATTTCTCAAGGATGCAGGAATTGAGATTACCGAAATGAACCAGGGATGCATCTGCTGCAGTCTTGTGGGCGATTTCGGCAAGGCACTTGTACAGGTGCTTGAAGAATATAAACCTGACCGTATTATTATCGAACCTTCCGGCGTTGGCAAGCTCAGCGATGTTATCTCCGCTGTACGCAAAATCGACAGTCACGATGTTGACCTTGACGGATTTACAACAGTTGTTGACGCTAAGAAGTGTAAGATGTATCAGAAAAATTTCGGCGAATTCTTCAATAACCAGATTGAACACGCAAGCTGTGTAATTCTCAGCCATACAGCAGGACTTTCACAGGAAAAAATAGGCGAGGCAATTGAAATTGTCCGCAAATTCAACGAAACAGCACCCATTGTTACAACTGACTGGGATGAACTGGACGGAAAGCAGATAGTTGCTGCAATGACACAGAAAAATACTCTTGAAAATGAGTTGAAGGAAATGATGGAGCATCAGCATCACCACCACGACCACGAGGACGGCCATTGCTGCTGCGGACACGATCACGACCACGAGCATCACCACCACGACCACGAGGACGGCCATTGCTGCTGCGGACACGATCACGACCACGAGCATCACCACCACGACCACGAGGACGGTAACTGCTGCTGCGGACACGATCACGACCACGAGCATCATCACCACGACCACGAAGAAGGTCACTGCTGCTGCGGACACGATCACGACCACGAGCATCACCACCACGACCACGAGGACGGCCATTGCTGCTGCGGACACGATCACGACCACGAGCATCATCACCACCACGCAGACGAAGTATTCACAAGCTGGGGCGCTGAAACTCCAAGACCTTATACAGTTGAGGCCATCACAGCGGCTTTAGAGTCACTTGCAGACGAGGAGAAATTCGGAATTGTCCTCAGAGCAAAGGGAATTGTAGCAGCAGAGGACGGAAAGTGGATTCATTTCGACTATATTCCCGGAACTCCCGATGTTCGCTACGGAACAGCAGAAACTACAGGCAGACTTTGTGTAATCGGCTCAAAGCTCAATGAAGAAGCTGTTGCAAAGCTTTTCTGCCTTTGATAAGGAGATAGATTATGCCTAATTTCAATCAGGAACCAATTCCCGTATTTTTATTCTTAGGATTTCTGGAAGCAGGAAAAACTCGTTTTATACAGGAAACAATGGAAGATAAGCGCTTCAATTCGGGCGAAAAGACTCTTATACTCTCCTTTGAGGAGGGTATCGAAGAGCTTGATATGTCACGCTTCCCTGGCAAGGGCAAGAATGTAACAATCAAGACAATCGAGGACAAAGAGGAAATGAACATTCCAAATCTTGCACGAATTGCCTACGAATCAAGAGCAGAAAAAATCGTTATAGAGTATAACGGTATGTGGCAGGTAACGGAGCTTCTTGCAAATATGCCCGATAACTGGGGCGTATATCAGGTTATGTTCTTTGCTGACGGCTCAACATTCCTCAACTACAACGCAAATATGAGAAGTCTTGTTGTGGATAAGCTTAATTTCGCGGAGCTTACAGTATTCAACCGCTTTGACAAGTCCTACGACGTACAGGAATTCCACAAAATAGTAAGAGGTGTAAGCCGCAGAAGTGAGATATGCTACGAGTACACCGACGGACAGGTTGCTTATGACGATATAGAGGATCCGCTTCCATTTGACCTTGAAGCTGATCACATAGTAATTGACGACCGCGATTACGCTATATGGTACAGAGATATTATGGACGAACCTGAAAAATACGACGGAAAGCGTATTACATTCAAGGGACTCGCGGCTATTAACAAGAAATTCCCGGAGGGTTCATTTGCATTTGGCAGACACGTTATGACCTGCTGTGTAGACGATATACAGTATTGCTGGGCAGCAGCCGTGTGGGATAAGCCTGTGGACTTTGACCCGAAAAAATGGCAGATTATAACAGCAGATATAAAGGTACAGAAGCATAAGGTATACAAAGGAGCAGGACCTGTTCTCTACGTTACATCCCTTGAAGCCGCAGAAGCTCCTGTACAGGAAGTAGCTACATTCTATTAAAAACAGGTGATAAAAATGGAAAAAATCAAAATAGGATTTATCGGCGCAGGAAATATGGGCGCCGCAATAATGAAGGGCATCTACGCAAGTGAAGCAGGAAAGAATATCGAGCTTTACGCTGCTGACCCTGACGCTGCAAAACTTGAAGCTCTGGCAGAATATGGCGTAAAAGCCTGCTCCGACGCAGTTGAAGTTACAGAAAAGTGCGGATATGTATTTCTTGCAGTTAAGCCACAGGTTATCGAGGGTGTACTTGAAACAATTGCGCCCGCTGTAACAGCTGATAAGGTGCTTGTATCAATTGCCGCAGGAATTTCCGATGAATTTATAGCGTCAAAGACAATTTCTGACGCAAAGGTAATACTTGTAATGCCCAATACTCCATTGCTTTTAGGTGAGGGTGCATCTGCACTTTCAAGAAATGACAATGTAACAGAGGAAGAATTTGAAATTATTCTCAATGTATTCCGTGCCTGCGGAAAAGCGGCAGTTGTTCCAAAGGACAAGATGAAAGAGATTATAGCAGTAAACGGCAGCAGCCCTGCATTCATATATCTCTTTGCCAAGGGCTTTGTTGAGTATGCTGATACTGTTGGAATATCACCGGAAGCGGCATTGGAGCTGTTCAGCCAAAGCCTTATAGGTTCCGCAAAAATGCTGACAGATTCGGGATATAGCATTGATGAGCTTATTAAAATGGTATCATCCCCAGGCGGTACAACACTTGCAGGTCTTGACAGACTTTACGAAGGAAAGCTTACAGAGGTAGTAAAGAACTGCTGTGAAAGCTGTACAAAGAGAGCATACGAATTATCAAAGTAAAGCCCTAAGGTCGCCTTAAAATAAATATGATTTTCAGTCATAAAACCTTTCCTTTCCGCATATCATTCAGTATAGGGATATGAAAGGAATGAGGCAGTCTGAAAAGTAAGATTTATTTTTCAAAAGAAAGCAGCGGCAGTTGGATAATACTTCTGCTGATTACAGAGCTGACAGGCATTATTGCAGGCTCTTTTATGGCATTGCATTTTCGCGACAGTGAAATAATGCAGAAATACATATGTCCCGAAATTTTTGGCGGTACGGCTGGTGAAGTATTTTGCGGCACGCTGATTACAGCAATTGTATTCCTTGTTGTTTCATTTTTCAGTGGATTATCAGTATTCGGACAACCTCTCAGTCTTATTCTGCTTGTATGTCTCGGAGTCGAATGCGGCTGTTCTGCGTCATTGATATATGCGGAACAGGGGGTATCGGGCATAACTGATATTCTTATAATGCATCTGCCGAAAACGGCTATATTAACAGCTGTCGGGATTTTATCCGCAAGAGAGGGTATACGTACTTCGACAGAATTATTCAGAAGTATGACATCTTCAGCAGAGCCGCCCTGTCTGAGAAAATACTGTATCAGATATCTTGTATTAGCTGTGGCAGTCCTTATGCTTTCTGCCGCTGATGCACTGGTTAATTATATGGTTTAGTAATGGAGGAAGTTAAAAGTGGGTTTTTTCAAAAATTACGAAAGTTCAGGCCCCGGTATATCTAAATATACACCGAAGAAAAAAGGAATTGCGTTATTCTGGGATATATATTTCAGAAAAATGTGGCAGCTTTTAGGGTTGAATATGATGTTTTCCATATTCACTCTGCCTCTTTATGCAGCATTTTTTGCTTTTGGATTTATGAAAGATTATGTATTGATGCTTGTTGTGCTGATTGCAATGTTTGTGTTATTCACAATATTTATCGGCCCTGCTATGGCAGGTCTGACGAAGGTTCTGAGGCTGTTTGTCATTGAAAAGCATACCTTTGTAGTAAGAGATTTCTTCAGGGGATTTAAGGAGAATTTTAAAAAAGCCCTTGTGGTAGGTGTGTTAGATGTAATCGTAGCACTGTCGGCTTTTTCAGCCTATCAGATTTATATGGGCTGGGCAATTCTGTATGATAATAAGCTGTTTTATATTCCTCTTATCATAACAATGAGTGTTGCTTTTGTTGTGCTGTTGATGAATTATTATATCTTCTTAATGATGACAGCAACAGACTTGTCAATGAAAAATCTGTTCAAGAATTCATTTGCCCTTGCTTTTGCAGCATTGAAACAGAATTTGATTTCTACTGTATTTGTGGTATTTTTCACATTAATGATGATAGTGCTTTTTCTTATTGCACCGCCATTTGTAATGATGATTCTGCCATTCTTTCCTATGGCTGTTACCTGGTTTATCGTTTGTTTCACCTGCTACCCTGTAATTCAGAAATATGTTATTAACCCATTTTATGAAAATATGGGAGAAATTAATCCTGAGCTTACAGATGGTACAGAAAAAATTGAAGAAGAAACCTTGTTCGAGGATATGGGCGGTAAAGAAAAGCCCATTGAGAAACGTAAAAAGACAAAGGGAAAGAGAATATCCTGATATTTCTGCCGCACGGGATATCCCTGTGCGGTATTTTTATTGAACTTCTGAATGAAGGTGATTTGTATGAAAATTTTTCATTTGTCCGATTTGCACATCGGAAAAAGATTAAAGGAATACTCTATGCTGGAGGATCAGAAATATATCTTGGAAGATATCCTCAGTATCTGTGACAGGGATAAAATTGATTGTATGGTTATTGCAGGGGATATTTACGATAAAACCGTACCTCCTGCGGAAGCTGTGCAGGTTTTTGATGATTTTCTGTACAGGGTGTCTATGAAAAAAATGCCTGTGCTTGTAATTAGCGGAAATCACGATTCCCCTGAACGCATATCATTCGGCGGACGAGTTATGGCAGCTGGGGGAGTATATATCGCCCCTGTATATAACGGCAGAATTGAGCCTGTTGTTCTTAGCGATGAATTCGGGGAGGTGAATTTCTATCTTCTGCCATTTGTGAAGCCTGCTCATGTAAGGCAGTATTACCCCGACAGGAAAATTGAAAGCTATACTGATGCAATATCTGCTATAATAGGCAATATTTCCCTTGATAAATCAAAAAGAAATGTTCTTGTAACTCATCAATTTGTAACAGGTTCACAGCTTAGCAAATCAGAGGAATTTTTCATTGGCGGAACTGAAAATGTTGACGGCGGACTTTTTGAAGATTTTGATTATGTTGCATTAGGTCATATTCATCGTCCTCAGTACATTGGCAGTAAAAAAATCCGATACTGCGGAAGTCAGCTGAAATATCACTTTGATGAAACTGAGCAGGAGAAAACCTATACAGTTGCAGAACTCCGTGAAAAAGATGTGCTTGAAATAACGGAATATCCGGTAATACCACGGAGGCAAATCAAGGCTTACAAGGGATTTTATGATAAACTCACAGATAAGAGCTTTTATGATAATGTAAATACTGAGGATTATATTTACATAACCCTTACAGATGAAGCAGACATTCCCGACGCTGCCCGTAAGCTGAAAAAGATTTATCCCAATATGCTACAATTATTTTACGACAACAGCCGCACAAGAACGAAAAATATTGTTCATAGCGAGGTTCGGAATGAAAAACTGCCGCCAATTGATATATTTTCAGAGTTTTTCGAACTGAGATGCTCACGTAAAATGACAGATGAACAGCAGAAATATATGGAAAGCCTTATAAAATCGGTATGGGAGGAGGAAATTCTATGAGACCTCTTAATTTAAAAATGACTGCATTCGGCCCATACGCAGGGACAGAAGAAATTGATTTTACAACGCTTGGAGACAGGGGAGTATATCTCATTACAGGTGATACGGGAGCAGGCAAAACAACCATATTTGACGCTGTAACCTTTGCTTTATACGGCAGAGCAAGCGGAAACTCCCGTAATTCAAATATGTTCCGTTCAAAGTACGCGGCTCCCGAGGCTGATACAGAAGTTGTACTGGAGTTTGAATATAACGGTGAAATCTATAAACTAAGCCGCAAACCCAACTATGAGCGTAAAGCCAGAAGGGGAGAGGGGATGGTTACTGTTACTGCCGATGCAGAACTTATTTGTCCTAATGGCTATGTTGTAACCAAATCAATGGAGGTTACAAACTACATAAAAAAGCTTCTGGGACTTGACAGGGAGCAGTTTACACAGATAGCTATGCTGGCACAGGGCGAGTTTATGAAGCTGCTGCTGTCTGAGGCAGCTGAACGTCAGGAAATATTCAGACGGCTTTTCAAAACTGAATATTTTATGAGACTGCAGGAGAAGCTGAAAGCTGAAGTTAGAACGACTGATGGCGAATATAAAAATTCAGCTTCAAGAATTTCTCAGTTTGTAAGCGGTGTAAGATGTGCTGAAAATTCTGCATATAATGAAATGCTTGAAAAGGCTGCATCAGGAGAACTTGCAAATGACGCTATATCCTCACTTATAGGCAGTATTCTTGCAGAAGATGAAGCTGCTGCCGCTGAATATAATAAGCAATCTGAAATAATATCGGCGGAACTTGAAACTGTTAACAATGAGCTTGGCAAATATGAATCTGCGTTAAAAGATTATGATGAGCTGAAACAGTGTAAAATAGATTTTGCAGATGCTGAACTGGAACAGAAGAAAATAAAAGCTGTCTATGAAAAAGCAATTGCAGATAAGCCTGAAATAGAAAAAAATGAACGTGAGATAGCTGTTATTGAATCAGAAATGGATGCCTACAGGCGGCTTGCTGAGATGAAAACAGAGCTTGAAACAGCTGAAAAATCCTGCAATAAGGCAGTTTCAGGAAATGAAAAGGCTGAGGATGTTTTAGCTGAATTAAAAAATTCTCTTGATAAATATAAGGCAGAGTATAAAACACTTGAAACAGCTGAAAAGGATAAGCAGAAAACAGAGTATGATTTAAAACAGAATGAGATCAGAATGAACGTCGGAAGCAGTCTTATTGAAAATATTGATTTGCTGACGGAAAAATCTTCTCTCCTTGTGAAGCATCAGGCAGATTATTCGGACGCAGCGGACAGGCTTGAAGAAATGAGCCGTAAATACGAGGAGATGAATCGTAGATTTCTTGATTGTCAGGCAGGTATAATTGCTTCAATGCTTGCAGAGGGGCAGCCTTGTCCTGTATGCGGTTCTTTAAATCATCCTGAGCCTGCACAGCTTGTAGGTAATCCGCCTACTGAGGAGAAACTCCAAGAAACCGAGGCACAGCTTAAGGAAATTCGTAATCGTGTAACTTGTCTTAACACGAAGGCGGCTGAACTTAATACTGAGGTTAAAGGGCTGATTGAAAAGGTAAAATCTTTTGCTGACGATTTCTTTGAAAATGGTTTTGATAGTGAAGATATGACATTGCTATCATCACTTGTAAAGCAGGAAATGAAAACAGTTTCTAAAAAGGACAGTGAGCTTCGCAAAAGACTTTTAGATGAGGAAAAGCGTATCAGCCGTAAAAATCAGCTTGATAAGCTTATTCCGCAGACTGAGGAGGAATTCAGAAATGCTGATATTTTCCTCAGAGAGGCAGAAAAAAAGCTGTCTATACTTATAACCCGAAAAGAGGAGGCAGCGAAAAATCTTAAATCTGCTGAATCTTATCTCAGATTTAAATCTGCAGGGGAAGCTGAAAGCCACTGTAAAAATCTCAGATATAAAAACAATGAACTAAAAAAAATGCGTGAAACTGCTGAAAAAAATCTTAATTCAGCTGTTGATAAGCTGAACAAGCTTGAAATACGGATAAAATATCTCAATGACCATATTCCCGAAGATATTATAGAAAAAGCGGAGGCTGCAAACAACAGAAAGGCTGAATACAGCGTAAAGCTACGAAGTATAAATGAAGCTGTTAAAGCTGTTGAGGCAAGAATGGCCGCTGATAGGTACGCCTTAACAGGTATAATCAAGGAATCAGAAGCAATGATAAGGACGGAAAAACGCCTGATTATGCTGAAAGACTTGTCTGACACTGCTAATGGAAGCATATCGGGTCAAGAAAAAATTATGCTTGAAACATATGTTCAGATGAGCTATTTTGACAGAGTTATTGCCCGTGCAAACAGTCGATTTACTGTTATGACTGACGGCAGGTATGAGCTTAAACGACGCTGGACTGCTCTTGATAACAGAAGTAAAAGCGGCCTTGAGCTTGATGTTATAGATCACTACAACGGCTCTGAAAGAAGCGTGCGAACCCTTTCCGGAGGTGAATCTTTTCTTGCATCTCTTGCTCTTGCTCTCGGTTTGTCCGAGGAAATACAGAGCAGTGCAGGCGGAATATGCCTTGATACGATGTTTGTTGATGAGGGATTCGGCTCTCTTGATGATGAAACCCTAAATCTTGCTCTTAATTCTATTCAGGGGCTTGCAGAGGGAAACAGACTTGTAGGTATAATATCTCACGTAGGAGAGCTTAGAAACCGTATAGACAAGCAGATAATTGTCAGAAAAAGTCGCACAGGCGGAAGCAGAACTTATACCAATCCCTGAAACAACAGTAGACAAATCTAATGGCATAAATGCTGTATATCGTCGTTGTCCTCCTCACCATACGGCAGTATGCTTTCGTCGTCCGCCTTGATATACATCATTTCTGCTCATCATCTTTGTCTA
>JAFQHO010000057.1 GCA_017397925.1 Ruminococcus sp. | reverse complement strand
GTAGACAAAGATGATGAGCAGAAATGATGTATATCAAGGCGGACGACGAAAGCATACTGCCGTATGGTGAGGAGGACAACGACGATATACAGCATTTATGCCATTAGATTTGTCTACTGTTGTTTCAGGGATTGGTATTAGAATTATTTTTTACAAAGTCAACTGTAAGCTTCACAAGCTCTTTCATATGGTCAGAAAATCTGTGGTTTGCTCCCTCAACTACAATTTTCTCAACATTCGGATAAGATGCTAAAGCCTTATCAAATACTTCTGGATACATCACGTCGATAGTTTCATTTGTTCCCGTTAAAATTACCGCTTTACCGTTGAATAATTTCATTTTCTCAAAAATATCCACCGCCATTAATCCTCGTGCAAGAGGCTCACCTATTTCAGAAGCGGAACCGTCGTTGTATATAAATTCTTCGGCATCTTCATCGAATTGACTGCGTGCTTCATCGGGCATCTGATAAGCAGGGTCTACACCAATAATGCCCTTGAAGCTGTCGGGATTTTCTGCAGCAGCCATTGCTGTGACAAGTCCGCCGTAGCTCTGTCCCCATAGGAAAACATTGTCTTTATCGATTGCAGGATATTCTGAGACAAAATCAGTTACAGCAAGAATATCGGTCACACAGCTTTCGGGTGACATATCCTTATAAAAATCGCCTTCACTGAAATATCCATTCGGAACATATCCTCTGCAGTCAAAAGCTACAGCAGCAACACCACCCTCAGCAATTCTTTTTGCCATAGTATCGTTGTATGTATATGACATTCCCAATCCGCCAATCATTACCACCGTGGGAAACGGGCCTTCGCCTTCGGGAATATACATCACACCGCTTACTTTCTGTCCTTCAACATAACAAACAAGCTTCTTTTCAGTGTCGGACAAATCATTGATTTTATTTGCCTTCGGGTCTTCTGTGGGAGCTTCTGTTATTTCCTCTGTGGATGGCTCCGTAGCCGCCACAGTGGGAGATATATCAAATTCGGATTTACTGTCTGCTTCGGCTGTGCAGGCTGTCAGCGTCAATAATGAAGCAAGTATGAGTGTTAACAATGATTTTTTCATTGTAGTTTCTCCTATAGAAATAATTTTATATATTATAGATGAAATTTAAAGCTTAATCGTTCAAAAAAGCAACGGAATAACCCCGATAATATAAATTATAATCATTCCGATTACATACAGCTTGATTTTTGACTTTTTCTTGATTTTTTCAATGAGAAGAATGATAATCTGACAAAGCAGGCAGGCTATAAATACATACCACAGCACAAAAAAGGTAAAAACAAATGATATAGCATAGCCTTCTGCTCCATAACTCGGTGTCTGGTCGCCGAAAAATCCTGTTGATACGCCATTTATTGCATTCACTATACTGCCTATAACCAACCATAAATAGGGAATAAAGGAAACTCCGAAAAGAATTTTACTTATTTTGCTTTTCATATCATCATCCTCCTGACATTTATAATCAATAGTTTAAATTAAAAATAGTTATTATAATTATTATACATCGGCACACCCTTAGGGCCTACATACTGTGTGGACTTATCAAAGCCCATAATAATAACCATAATCTGCGGAAAGAAAATTGAGAGAATACAGAATAACTGCGATTTACCGTAGGATTTAGGGAACATATAGTATATATACCCGGCTATAACGCATATTGGAATTATAGTAATAAAGCATATTATCACAGATACAATTAAAATTATATCTGCCATATCTGAGTTTTCAATAAACTCCGCAAAAGACATTACCAAGCAGCCAACAATGTATACTGCTGTCAATCCCAGGTATATCCAGGCAAGCTTGAAGCTTCCCGTAGCAATTTTAATCTGCTGCATATAGTAGTATACAGGCACGATAGATGTCCATCCGGGCTCTCCGGCCTTTTCGTAGAGCTTCCAGGTTGCTATAATCTGAACAACAGCCATAGCAAGAGAAGCAAGAAGTATCAAACCATAGATTATAAAGAAAATTATAAAAAATACAAGTGAAGCGCCTGCCATAGTTTACCTCCTTATTAATTAAAGCCACGGGCGAGCAATGCTCGCCCCTACAAAACAGCTATATATCGTAAATCTACTGTATATCATAATTGCTGATTAATAATAGTTGTTATAATTATTAAAACTGTTAAACTGTGGCTCACCCTTAGGGCCTACGTACTGTGTGGACTTGTCAAAGCCCATAATAAGGACTGTAATACCGCCGAAGAAGATTGAGAGGATGCAGAAAGTCTGTGATTTTCCGTAGGACTTGGCAAACATATAGCTTGTATAGCCGCCCAGTACAGCCAGAGGAAGTGAAATAAGCATCATAAGCACTGATACAACCATAGTAGCTATCGCTGCGGCATCTGAGTCTGACGCAAAAGTCGTAAAAAACGAAGACAGCGTATTTATCACAAAATATCCGCCGTATAAGGCAAGATATATCCACGCAAGCCTGAAATCTCCCGTTGCTATTTTAATCTGCTGCATCATATTGTAAACGGGTACAATCGCAGACCAGCCAGGCTCTCCTGCCTTTTCGTAGAGCTTCCACATTGCTATACAATGAACAACAGCAAAACCTATGGATATAATCATAATAATGCCGAAAACAATTGCAAATGCAGCTATAAATGCTGCAATTGTTTCGCCTGTACTCATAATAATCAACCACCTTTTATAATTTTATATTCGATTTTAAGGAAATGTGAACATCGCTCCCACAAAACAATAATTCTGCACTCTTAATTCTTAATTATCTCAGTTCCCTGACGAGTTTCCTTTACCTCGTATCCGAGAGCAGCAATCTTGTCGCGGAGCTCATCGGCAAGGGCGAAATTCTTTTCCTTTCGTGCAGCCTTACGCTGTTCTACAAGCTCCATAACCTCAGCAGGGATATCGCTTGTATCGTCAGCTGCTTCAAGGGATTTTTTTGCAGTCTCAATCATATCAAGACCAAGCACCTTGTCAAACTCGTTGAGCAGAGCAAGCTTTGTAGCAGCGTTTGCAGTTGATTTCAGCACATCGTATACAGATGTTACCGCAAGAGCTGTATTGAGGTCATTGTCAAGAGCAGCTGTAAATCCGCCCATAAGACGCTCATATTCAGCTTTGTCAATCTCCCCTGCCGCCTCTGCTGTAAGAGGAGCAATCTTAGCAATAAGCTTATTGAATGTAAGCTTTGCATTGTCAAGGTTTTCCCAGGAGAATACGAGATTTTTTCTGTAGTGAGACTGTAAGCAGAAGAAACGGTATACAAGAGGTGAAAATCCTTTTTCCTCCAGAAGTGATACTGTAAGAAATTCGCCGCTGGATTTGCTCATCTTGCCGCTGTTTGTGTTGAGATGATGAACGTGGAACCAGTAGTTGCACCACTCATGACCGATATAAGCCTCACTCTGTGCGATTTCGTTAGTGTGATGAGGGAATGCGTTGTCAATACCGCCGCAGTGAAGATCGAGATACTCGCCAAGATGCTTCATACTGATGCAGGAACATTCAATATGCCAGCCGGGATAGCCGATACCCCAGGGCGACTCCCATTTAAGCTCCTGATCGTCAAATTTAGACTTAGTGAACCAGAGAACAAAGTCTGCCTTATTTCTCTTGTTGGAGTCCTCCTCTACACCCTCACGGACGCCGACAGCAAGATCCTCCTCCTTGAAATCGTTGAAAATGTAGTATTTGTCAAGCTTTCCTGTGTCGAAATAGATATTTCCGCCTGCTTCGTAAGCGTATCCCTTTTCGATAAGTGAGGAAATAACGCGGATAAACTCATCAATACAGCCTGTTGCAGGTTCTACCACATCGGGAGTTTTGATGTTGAGCTTTGCACAGTCAGCGAAAAACGCGTCTGTATAGAACTTTGCAATTTCCATAACTGTTTTCTTCTCGCGCTTAGCGCCCTTGAGCATCTTATCATCGCCTGTATCGCCGTCGCTCGTGAGATGTCCCACGTCAGTGATATTCATAACACGCTTAACGTCAAAGCCTGTGAAGCGAAGATACTTTTCGAGGATATCCTCCATAATATAGCTTCTCAGGTTGCCGATATGTGCAAAATGGTAAACCGTAGGGCCGCATGTGTACATAGATACCTTGCCAGCCTCACGAGGAATAAAATCTTCTTTTTTTCTTGTGGATGAATTATAAAGCTGCATAAAATCATAATCCTTTCAAATAAAGTACATAATCATTATATCACGACAGCATAAAAATGTCAATTGATTTTATTGACATATCCCACTGCATTATGCTATAATAAATACATATCACCAAGAAAAGAGGAAATGAAATGAAAAAACTATTGTCATATCTTACAATAACCCTTGCCCTTTGTATTCCTTTCACATCCTGCAATGAAAATAAAGAAAGCAGCAGCAACAAAGTAATTTACTATGATTCTGAAAATTCTGCTCCTGCTGTGGAGGCTGCACCATATCTTGCAGATGCTGTGGAAGCGGTATCAGGAGACGCTTATCTTGCCGTTGCAGATACACAGTGGAAAGCCCAGTACTGGGGAAGCTGTGATGACCCTATAGGCTCATCCCTCTGCTACAAAGCAGGAAACGCCGCTATAACAGGCAACGGAGATTATACCGTAAGCGTTACAGCCGATACTGACGGTTTCCGCAATGCAGTCACAGGAAATCCCGATAACACGTACACTCCCGATGGTATTGAAACTCTTGCCGTTATGATAAAGGACGGCGAAACAAAATTCCCCAACGCAGTAATTACAGTAAACGAAATAAGAGTTGACGGCAAGGCTGTAAATATGACTTCAAAGCCCTATACATCCTCCGATGACGGTATTGACACAAAGTCAAATATCATCAACAGATGGACAAGCAAGCCCTCCTCAGACGCAAGAACAGCCGATGGCGCATTATATGACGCAAACGGCAATCCCCTTGAAATCTGCAAGGAATATTCACCGCTGGTTGCCGCCGATGAAAACTTTGCCGCCTGGACAACCATTGAAATTGACTTCACAATAAGCGGCATAGAATAATAAACGTAATCCCCGTTGCCTGGTGCAACGGGGACTTTTTTCACTTTTCATATTTACGGATATTTATTGTCCTTTTATTCTGATGCAAAAATGCGAAAAACGATACAACCGCAGCCAATGCCGCAAAAACAATCCCCATTATAATATTATTGAAAATTACAACCCATAAAACCGCAATGGCAAGAGCCAGAACAGCGTATACGGAAATACCCTTATCAAAATTATTTTCGTTTTTCATAACATTTCACCTCAAAAAATTTTTTCGGACAGTTCCCCCCTGCCCTATACCATAAATCCCCTTTTCTATATCATCAATTCCCTTTTCTATATAAAATATCTTCGCTCATTGTGTCAGTGCGGAAGCCCACCCCTGAGCCTCCGCCTTTAATGTCAGCCCCATTTGTCATTTCCCAATAATGACTATACCATTACCCCTTATGTCGCTATCGTGATGTTATGCCCAACTGTCCAATAACCCTATATAATGTAAATTTCTTCCGTCCCTCAAAATAAGTCGTGAATTATGATGTTAATTATGTCATTATATAAAAGCTTACCCCTAAGCTATTATATCTTTTTTCAGGCTTTCAGCCTGTCTTTTCTTCTCAATCTGAGTCAAAGATTTTGAAATCTCAAGACTTTCGCCGCAATCAGGACAACGTCCCCAGTAATAACCGCCTTCATTTATAAACGGATTGCAAATCCAAGTACCGCAATGGGGGCAGCGACCGAAAACGTATGATAAAATAAACATTGCCACTGAAAGTACTGCAAAAAGAATTATCACCTTTCCCATAGTCATGTCATCAAAACTATTGAAAACAATAACTCCACCTATCACAAAAAGACTTAATTCACTAACAATCATCAACAATTCATTTCTGCGATATCGCTTATTAAGCTTATTTTTCCTTAATTTTCTTTCAAGTTCTTCTTTCTGCCTTGCCTTTAAATCCATATCATCCATAACCATCCCCTGCTTTCAGGCTTGATGTTAATGATTAATAACCGTATTTATCGTAACTGTTGTAGTTGTTATAACCGCCAAAACGAGGCTCACCCTTAGGGCCTACATATTCTGTTGACTTGCTGAATGCCAGAATGATAAATATGATGCCGCCAAATAAGATTGAAAGAACGCACATTGCTGTGGACTGACCGAAGGACTTTGCAAACATATAGCATACATATGCTTCAATTACAAGTGAAGCAAGTGAAATAATAACGCCTAATGCACCGCCTGTTGCTTCATCCGAGCCTGATATAAGCTTCGGTAAATCGCTTACGAGTGTACTTAAAATTGAAACGCCTACATAAGCCCAGCAAATTTTTGCGTCGCCTGTTGCAATCTTAGCCATCTGATAGCTGTTGTAAAAGGGTATAAGTGCCGACCAGCCGGGTTCTCCTGCTTTTTCGAAAAGCTTCCAGTTGGCAATAACGCACATAACCACAAGGCCAAGGCAAACAAGTAAAACTACACCTAAGAGAACAAAAAGTCCTGCATATGATTCCATAATAAATAACCACCTTTTTAAAATTTAATATTATTGTTTTTTATAAGACTTTCCCCAAAGTCGTTATATCATATAATTTTCGTGCTGACTAAAAGTATTAGTATCAACTATTCAATACGTCTGTCCTTTTTCTTTAAAAGCGCTTCGGGATTTCTAACATAGCTTCTTACAACGCTTCCGCAGCGTCTGCAAATGGTATGATACAATTCTTGTCCACCCCATATGTTTTCAACACCCATAACGCCGCCTTGAAACGATTGCATTGCTTGAATAAATTCAGTATTGCCGCAATAAGGGCATCGCTCATCTCTTATCGGATATGCCATAATATCCACCTCTGTTTTCATATCATTAGCTAAAAGCTAAAGGCTAATAGCTTTAAAACTAAAATATACATTCAAAGAATATTTCAATTGCACAGTCGATTACATCAGCCGTAAAATCCGCAAGAGAAAATCTTCTCCGTCTTTTATACATCCCCATAATAATCCCTCATATCATTGAAAAGCACTTGTTATTCCCCTGTGCTGTCCTGAGTTGCTGGCTGTACAGAAGGTGTATAAGGAGCTGATGAGCTGCCTAAATCCTCAGGGTCAATATTAATCAGCATACCGTTGCTGTCACCGCTTACAACCTTAGGCATTTCACCATTCCACTTTGTTATCTGCTCGTAAGCAATAACCTTATCGGAAAGGGACGCTTCAAGGAGTCTGTTAGCCTCTGCCTGAGCCTCTGCCTCTGCAAGAATAGCGTTAGCATTAGCCTCAGCAGCAATTACCTTCTGCTTAGCCTGAGCCTCGGCAATAGTAATTGCCTGCTCCTGTTCAGTCTTTGTTTTAAGTAAATTCTGCTCTGCAACCTGCTTTGCTTCAATAGCTGTATTGAATTCAGCAGAGAAGTCAAAGTTTACAATGTTAAATTTCTCTATATAAATACCGTAGCTGTTGAGCTTTGCATCAAGAGCCGCCTTGATTTCATCACCAACTGCTGTACGCTCTGTGATAAGCTGTTCTGCGGTATATTTTGCCGTTACTGATTTCATACACTCCTGTACAACGGGAGTAATGAGTACTGTCTGATAGTCTGTACCAACATTCTGATACATTTCTGCAGCCTTGTCAGATACAAGTCTGTAGTTTACAGCAATGCTGGAGCTTACTGTCTGCAGGTCCTTAGATACCGCCGAAGCAGGTGACTCATAAACCTGAATTTTGTTGGACATATTCTCCACATCCTGTATAAAAGGTACTTTCAAATGAAATCCCTCGGAGTATGATGTGTTTGACACCTTACCAAGAGTGAGTATAACACCTGTATGACCTGCAGGGACAATAGTAAACGCACTTGTTGCAATAGCTATTGCCGCAACAGCTGCCACACAGCCGCCTATAATTTTACCTGTTCCGCTTTTTTTAACTGTACCGTCTTTTCTTATTTCCTGAAATGTTCCCATAATTTTTCTCCTGTTTAATAATTCTGAAGCTGTTCAAGCGGTGTTACAACGGGCTTGCCGTCCTTATCAAGAAGAACTGTAAGTCCTGCACCGTAGCCGTCCATATGGAAAAGATAATTTACCCCTGTAACTCTGTCAATCCATATTTCTGTTCCTGACGTTAATGTTGATTCCTTGTGTGCCTTGATAAATCTCTTGTTATCTGCCATAATAATTACCTCTTTTCAAAAATACCCCTTTTCTGCGAAGCGATACCCCTATCGCTCCGCAATTGAAAATCCTTTATAATCCCTTATGTGTTATTTCCCCTTAAATCCTTGCCTGTATCCCTGTAATCCCTGTATAATCCTATTAAAGCGCCTGCTGCTGTCCCGAGGCTTATACCCATACATACCCCTATGCACAAGCTCCCCAGAACAGCACACCCCAGCGCTGCCCCGATACCAAGTCCGATGCACAATCCCTTAACTGCACCCTCCTCAGTGTATTTTAACGTCACCCAATTATCCATATCATACCCCGGCTTTCCCGAATAATCCCTGTGTATCCCCACAGTCCCTTTTTACCCCTGAAGGAAATCCCCATTTCCTTAAAGAAGTTCTATCTCCGCCAATCCCTTTTCCATTTCATTTTTGAGGCAGGAACTTCTGTAAGCCATTACCATAATGTACATAGCTTTTGAAAGTTTATCTGCACCGAAATGTATTTCCGAAGCACACTGTTCAAGCTCCATAGCAATAAGCTCTCTGATGTGGTTTGGTTCAAATGCACCCTCGTCAACAGCTGTGAAAATAATTCTGCACAGAATGTTGTAAAGAGTTACATCATCAATTATATCATCTGAGGTATCTTCCACATCGCCGTTTATATAAGTCATAAGGTTGGCAATCTGTTCAAGCCTCATTACGCCTTTCAGCATATTGATGAGTATAATTCGTATAACCTGCTTTTCGGAATACTTTTTACTTTTGGGAGATGCTACCCAACCACGTTTTATCCAATTCTGGATAGTGGAGCCTTCAAGGCCTGTAAGCTTTGAAAGCTGTGAAAGTGTAAGACCTCCGGTTGCATCAAGTACAGGAGATATTAATGAGAAGGCTGTATATCTGCCTTGCTCAGAATAAGTAATCGCTGTACCGGGTATCGTTTTTAACATAGTCACACCTCTTTCTCAACCGATGATATGATCATACCACAGGTTCACGTGAACTTCAAGTGTCATCTTGCGACGTTTTGACGTGTTTTTACGTATTTTTTTGCATTTATCTTTCTTTTTCATCGTTTTTCATAAAATTTCATAATTTTTCAAAGTATTACAAAACTGTTAAATTTTCCTTATTTCTCTTGACAAATCGACATTACTGTGATATAGTTATTTTACTGTGATAAACTGATTATATATCACAGTATATATATGATATAGAATTTATTTGAAAAGGAGTATTATTATGGCGGATATGGATTTCAATTATTCAGGTGACGTAGTAACAGGTGTAGAACCTGCGAAAAAGCGTAAGGGTGCAGTTATAGGAGGCATCACAGCCGGGGTATTGGTTGTGGCAGTAGGCGGCGGTGTAGCTGCATACAACTTTTCTGATTTAGTAAAGAATCAGGTAAAACTCACTATAAGCAAGCCCGAGGATTACTACAGCTGGGTAACAGAAAAGAACACAAGCGAATTTGCTTCACAAATTACAGAAGCTTACCGTACTTATTTAGAGGAGCAGAAAAAAGGCGCTTCAGCTAATCTTGTAGTAAACTTTGACCTCTCCGACGAGGCAAAGAGCCTTCTCAGCGAGAGCGAAGAGGACCTCCCCGAAATCAACAGCGTTGAACTTGGTGTATCCTCAAAGCTCAAGGATATGACATTCAATGCTGATATATACGCTGAAATTAACGACAAGAACATTTTCAACACTGAAATGGCTGCGGATTATAAAACCGAAGACCTTTTCGTACGTTTGCCCGAGCTTTCAGAGCAGTGGATTTTCGTTCCGAGTGTTATCTATGAAACAGAGCTTGAAGAGCTTGACCCTGCAGTTACCGATATTGAGTCAATTCTCTCTCCCGAGGAACTTGAATCACTTATTGTAAAGTATGCAGACCTTTATAACAGCTGTATTTCCGATATCGAGATTGAGAAAAAGGAAGAAATTACAATCAGCGATATTACAGTAAAGTATACAGTGGCTGAAATGACGCTCACAGAGGAAAAAACCGATGAAATAGCTGAAAAATTCCTCAACGAGTTCAAAAACGACCAGCTTATAAAGGATATCCTTGTTGAGCGTACAAAGTTAATGACAGAAGAAGAATTCAACGAAGAGATTGATTCTGCCCTTGAAGACATAAAGGAAGATTCTGAGGCTAATAATGTTGTTGTAAAGACATACATTGACGCAAAAGGCAGCATCCGCGGTATGTCCGTAACAGACACAGAAAATGCTGAAAATGATGCACACTTCATAATCGGCCAGCAGGAATCTGAAATCCGCGGAGAATTCGTTGTTTCCGAAGCAGAGTCCGAAGACGATATGCGTATGGACATCTCCCTCACTGAAAAGGATAAGAAGTCCTATGACGGCACAATCACAATTCTTGCAGAGGGCGAAGAGGTTTCAGCTGAAATAGCAAACCTCACTTTAGTTGACGAGAAAAAGTGCTATATGACAGGAAATATCAGCGTCAGCGCTGAGGAAGAAACAATCAGCCTTGCCCTTTCCACAGAGGACAACGCACAGATTATTTCCACTGACATCAATGTTGAAGGCACAAATTACGGCAAGCTCACATTAAAGATTTCAGGCGAAAGCGGTGCAGAGCCTGTACTTCCCGACAAATCCGCAGCTTATAATATGTACGGCGACGAAGCTGACTTCCCCAAGGATTACGTTGAGCAGGACAAAATGGTTGAATTCGCAAAGAATGTCCTTGTAAATATCGGTCTTGACGAAGCCGAAGCAGAGGAACTTGCAGTTGAATTCGGCGAGAGTATGTACTACACCTATGAAGAATGGGGAGACGACGAGTATTTCGACGACTGGGACGATGAAGAAATCATCGGCGGTGCAGATGAAATCGAAATCGAAGACGAAGACCTCTTATGGGAAGATCCCTACGCTGATGATAAAGTATATCCCGAGGATAACGAAGCATATGTCCTTGTAATGGATGAAAGCGGCTCAGCTTCACATATGGGCTATGGTGATTCCCTTTCATACAACGCAAAGGTTGCTGAAATCAAGGGAGCAGGAACATACACAGTAAGCGTAACAGCTGATACCGAAGGATATAAGGAGTATACAGACGACTTTATGCCTGACGGCTTCTCAATGCTTGGTTTCGAAGCATTTGGTGACGCTATTACAGCAGATTTAAAGATTTCCATCAAGTCATTGAAGGTAGACGGCAAGGAAATCGAGCTTACATCAGAGCCATACACAAACATTGAGGAAGGTATGCTTTCCGTACTCCTTTACATTGACCAGGAAATGTTCGGCTTTGAAGAAGTTGAAAACTGCATTGACCTCAAGTCATTCGGTGCTTGGACAGATATTGAAATAACATTTGAAGTTAAGTAATAACGTCATTTTTCGGCAATCTCAGGGACACAGCAATGCTGTGTCCCTTTAATTATATAGTGCGATGTAACAACTAAAACTTTACATTGCAAATGAAATAAAAATAGGTCAGATAGAAAAATAACAAACTTCTGAAAAGACTACCTGACCAAAATGAAAAGACTTGCCCTTTTTCATATGTAACAATCCCTGAGTTCAAAAGTCGGCAAAGGGAGGGAAAAAGGGGAAAGGGAAAGGAGAGTCCAGAGAGGAAAACCGTAGGGGAAAAAGGGAGGGAAATGCCGACTTTTGTGCCAGTTTTGTTTTTCCCTCCCTTTTGCCCCGTAGGTTGT
>JAFQHO010000056.1 GCA_017397925.1 Ruminococcus sp. | reverse complement strand
GTAGACAAATCTAATGGCATAAATGCTGTATATCGTCGTTGTCCTCCTCACCATACGGCAGTATGCTTTCGTCGTCCGCCTTGATATACATCATTTCTGCTCATCATCTTTGTCTACTAACATTTTAGGGATTGGTATAACTGATAAAAAAACCGCCGCAGAGTAAAAAATCCGCGGCGGTTTTTGCTATACTTTAAATCCCTGCTGTCTGAAATTATCAATAACATCTCCCAGTATTTCGGCATTTGTAGCCGATACTGAATGGAGAAGCAGGATTTCCCCCGAATGAGCCGAAGCGGAAAGCTTATTCAATCCCTCCGCCGGGTCAGGCTGACTGTCGGTTTTCCAGTCCACATAAGCAAAGCTCCAGAAAAGCGTCTTATAGCCGCATTTCTGCACTGTTTCCAGTGCCGCGTCGGAGTATTCACCGCAGGGGAAACGGAAATACTGCATTTCGTAGCCGTAATTGTTCAGCACATACTCGTGAAGGCTCATGATTTCCTTTTCAGCCTCTGCCTCAGATAGAGTTGGGAGGCTTGAATGGGTCATACCGTGGTTTCCTAAGGTATGACCCTCTGCAATCATACGCTTTACGAGGGCTTCCTCCTTTTTGGCATAATCGCCAGTGAGGAAGAATATTGCGCTGACGTTCTTTTCTTTCAGTGTGTCGAGAATTTTCGCTGTATAGCCATTTTCATAACCCTGGTCAAAGGTTATGATAATTCTGTTTTCTTCATCCGATAAAGCGCAGGCATCATATCCGCTGTATCGTTCATTGAAGCTTATTGCATCGAGAGGACGGTTAATGCTGTCAGTGGAAGTTCCCTGTCCGTAGCCTATTGCCCTGTTATCTGCCGCATATACGGCATTTACAGGCATTACAGCCGCCGTTGTCAATGCAATGGCGATTGGTGTCAATTTCATTGCTGTCACTCCTTTTTGTGGAGTGCGGAATTTCTTCCGCAAAAGTATTATGTGAGTTCAGATTTGAAATATTATTGGAAATTTTTTGAAAAGTTATGCAGGAGTGAGTATTATCTTTAGAGGTTTCCTTAAGAATTATAAATAATCGGCCTTAACTGAATTCCCTTGAAAGCTGCGCGGACTGTATCGGGAATAAGCTCAAACTGAGCTACAAGTGAGGCTGGTTTTTTTATTATATCATCCTGCAGCATCGGCACAAAAAAATAATTTTTCCTGTTGAAAAGTTCTCCGATATTCTTTGCCGAGGCAAGGAGGGAATCGTTGGAAGCTACGGCGAGGACAACAGGTCTGCCGCTTCGCAGGTGGGATTTTACCGCCATTGTAACGGCTGTATCCGTTATGCCTGAAGTCAGCTTTGCCGCCGTATTTGAGGTACAGGGCGCTACTACCATTATATCTGTCATATTCTTCGGCCCGATTGGCTCAGCCTGCGCTATATCCGTAATAACCTCTCTGCCGCATATATCGGCAAGACGTTTTGTATTTTCTTCATACGTGCCGAAACGGGAGGAAATCCCTGCGGCATTCTCCGACATTATGGGTATAAGTTCCGCACCAATAGATACAAGCTCCTCCGCCTGTCTGAAACAGCGTTCAAATGAGCAGAATGAGCCTGTCATTGCGAAACCTATGCGTTTTCCTTTTAATTCTTCGGTCATAAGCATTTTCCCCTTTCGTTGATTATGTCAATTATTGTATCTGCTACGTCATATCCTGCGGTTACGGGAGCTTTTTTTGCAGGAAGTCCCAGGGCGTGTATGATTTTTCTGCCCATAGCCTCAGCCCCTTTGAAATCAAATCCCCCGGGCTTTGAGGCAAGATCGATAAACAGCGTGTTTTCGGGAAAATCAGCTATAAGCTCCTCTGTGAATATAAGATTGGGCGCTGTGTTGAATACAAGGGAGAAATTCCCTGTGATATCATCTGTGGATATGGCTTTTACTCCCAAAAGTGCAGCCTTTGCAGCGCCTCTGCCGTTTCTCACAGCGGCGGTTATATCGGCTCCGAAGCCTTTGAGAATATTCGCCAGAGCTGTGCCGATCCGTCCCATACCCACAATAAGCACGGGTAAACCGCTTAATGTGACAGGCAGTTCTTGCAATGCCAGCAGAATTGCGCCCTCCGCGGTGGATATGGCGTTTTTCAGTGAGAAAGCTTCCTGCTCAGCGTAGGAATAAACCTTGTGGTATGGGAAAAATTCCGCGGTTTTATCGGGATTTGTCCCTGCAAATATCAACGCGTCATCTGTTAGCAGAGCCTTGATATCAGCGATATACAGGGATTTATCCCAAAGTGGAGTATATATCTTCCCTGTGCTGTCGGGAGGCGGTACAGGAAGCACGACACAGCCGTATTTCCCGTTGGCTGATGTGATATCCGATTTATCAAACCCTGCATAAGACACAGTAAAATCCCTGCTGAGCCGTTCTCCGCAGTATATCTGACGTATATCGCCTCCTGCGATAAGTATGTTTCTTCTGTTCATATTTCACTCCTGTAGAAATTTATTCACAATTCATTATATGGTGTAGTGGGGGAAAGGGTGAATAATCGTTAAAACAGATTATCTGAAATTGTTATTTTCATCCACTTGAATTTTCACAAAAAATAGTTTATAATTAGGATACAGGGTTTTCCTGAAGATATTTACAGAAGGTGTAACTATGATTTATATGCTTGAAGATGACGGCGGAATACGCGATTTTGTTCTATACGCACTCAATAATTCGGGTTTTGAGGCAATGGGATTTGAGCTTCCTTCAGAGCTTTTTGCGGCTATGTCCGAGAATATTCCCGACCTGCTGCTTCTTGATGTTATGCTTCCCGAGGAGGACGGTATATCCGTGCTGAAAAAACTGCGCTCCGCCCCTGATACGGCAAGGATGCCCATTATTCTTCTCACTGCAAAGGGTACTGAGTTCGATAAGGTTTTAGGACTTGACAGCGGTGCTGACGATTACATATCAAAGCCATTTGGCACAATGGAGCTTATATCACGTATAAAGGCGCTTCTGCGCCGCACAGCTCCCGCAGCTGCCCAATCCGCCGATACAATTACCATAGGCGGTCTTGCAATAAACCAGGATATGCACCAGGTATACGCGCAAGGGAAGAATATTACCCTTACCCTTAAAGAATACGACCTGCTGCTCCTGCTTATGAAAAACAAGGGAAGGGCGTTTACCCGTGATGAACTGCTCAACCGTATATGGGGCTACGAATTCTCAGGAGAAAGCCGTACTGTTGACGTTCATATCCGTACTCTCCGTTCAAAGCTTGGAGAATGCGGGGAGCTTATCGAAACCATACGCGGTGTAGGCTATAGAATAGGAGAAAAGAATGACTAAAAAAATTTTTCTCAGCATATTTATCACATCTGTTGTATCTGTCATATCAGCCATACTTGCCTTGGTTCTGCTTATAAATTCAGAGGGGATAGGAGCTGTTATAATCGCAGGAGTGGTAATAATCGCTTTTGCCTGCCTTATATCCCTTTATGCAGCAAGAAAAATCGTCAAACCAATAAAAAGTATTGACCCCACTCAGCCTCATTACAGCAGGCCATATAAAGAGCTTTCGCCCCTTATTGACCGCCTGCACAAGCAGAATGGCAGAGTAAACCGCTATATGACCGAGCTTACCGACAGCCGCGAGCAGTTCAGTCTTATAACGGAGAGTATGAAGGACGGAATTGTTATAGCCGACCCTAAAACAACAATACTGACCTGTAATTCAGCCGCCTGTCAGCTGTTAGGCATTGAGCCTCTCGCTGAGGGGCAGAGTATATATGCCCTAAGCAACACAGAGCCGTTCAGACGGTGCATACAGGACGCTATGGGCGGACTTCGCTCAGAAGTCATTATAAATACAAGTATGGGCGACAGAAAAATAATAGCCAGTCCTGCAAGTATATCCGACACTCTCAATGGTATAGTCGTATTTATTATGGATGTAACAGAGGAACAGGCACTGGAAAAAATGCGCCGCGAGTTCACTTCAAATGTTTCCCACGAGCTGAAAACGCCTCTGACGACTATTTACGGTATATCCGATATGCTTGCCAACGGAATGGTCAGGGCGGAGAATGTGGCTGAATTCGGCGGAAATATACGCAGAGAGGCAGATAGGCTCATATCCCTTATAAATGATATTGTATCCCTTTCACGGCTTGATGAAAGCGATGTGCCGCGTCAGTGGGAAGAGGTTGAGCTGTACAGCCTTGCAGAGGAGGTAATCGGCAGACTGTCCAGAGCCGCAGAGGAAAAGGACGTTTCCGCAAAGCTTATAGGCGAACAGGTAACTATCACAGGTGATAGGACAATTCTCAGCGAGGTAATGTACAACCTCTGTGAAAACGCCATAAAGTACAATAAAGATGGTGGACATTATACTGTACGCATATCACATATACCAATGAAGGCGATTATTACTGTAACAGATACAGGAATAGGAATACCCAGTGAGCATATAGAGCGTATATTCGAGCGATTTTACCGCGTTGACAAGAGCCGTTCGCAGAAAATCAAGGGAACGGGACTTGGTTTATCCATAGTAAAGCACGGCGTAGGCTACCACAGAGGCACGGTACGCGCCGTAAATTCCGACGAGGGAATGGTATTTATAGTGGAATTGCCAATAAAAAACACAGACGAATAACAAACAAGGACGGCGATATGCCGTCCTTTCGTTTATATTGTCTAATCAATATCAAGTTTTTTTCTGAGATTGTGGTCTTTTTCAGCAGCGTCCAGATAATCTGCTTTCCATTGCTTTATATGTTCAATGTCATAGCCCTCCTGGGCAGCGATATCTTCGGGGGTTTTTTCACCTTTAAGCATTAACAGTGCTAATCTGCGCTGTTCGTCCTTATCAGGATCGTCCTTGGGCTTCGGAGGCGGATTGCCACCGGGCAGACATGAAAGAAGAAAGAAGAATACTACAATAAGAAGAACAATAACAGCATTATCGGACATAAGAATTCACCCCAATTCAGAAATAATCAATAAAAAATAATCAAAAGAGTATCAGCATAATAATGAAGCCGCAATATCTACCGCCTGTTTAGCGTCTTTAGCGTAGAAATCAGCGTTTATTTTCTTTGCATAGTCCTCAGTAAGAACTGCTCCGCCCACTATTGTCTTACAATTGGGGCATTTTTCATTGAGCAGGGAAATTGTCTTTTCCATAGCTCCGAGAGTGGTTGTCATAAGTGCAGACAAGCCAACAAGCTTTACATCGTGTTCGATTGCCGCAGATACGATAACCTCGGGAGCAACGTCCTTTCCTAAGTCTATAACAGTAAAGCCGTAGCTTTCGAGAAGTACCTTAACTATATTTTTGCCTATATCGTGTATATCTCCGTGAACGGTAGCAAGTACGATTTTCCCCTTTGATACTGTTTCTCCGCCCGATACAGCCAGTCTGTCCTTTATGACCTCAAAGCAGGCCTGTGCTGCCTCTGCGGACATAATAAGCTGAGGCAGGAAAATTGTACCCTTTTCAAATTTTCCTCCTACTGTATCAAGAGCAGGTATGAGCGAATTATTTATTATTTCCATTGGTGAGATTGTTTCAATAAGCTGATTTACAGCCTTTACAGCGTCTGCTTTAAGCCCGTTTTCTACGGAATATTTCACATCGGGAGTGCCTGCGTCAGCGGTTACAGCCTTTGCAGGAGCTGTTTCCTGGCCGTATACCGCAATAAATTCCGCAGAGTTCTTGTCGTGGCAGGCAAGAAGGCGATATGCACGCACCGCACCTATGATAGTATCAATATTTGGATTGATAATAGGCAGGTCAAGCCCGCTGTGAAGCGCCATTGTAAGGAATGTACGCGTAATTGTCTCACGATTTGGCAGTCCGAATGAAATGTTTGACACGCCAAGGACTGTTTTAAGCCCTAATTCCTTTTTAACGCGGCTTAAAGCTTCAAGAGTAACCATTGCCGCCTCCTGCTCAGCTGACGCTGTAAGCGTAAGGCAGTCAATGTATATATCTTCCTTTGGAATACCGTATTCCATCGCCCTGTTGAGTATCTTTTCAGCAAGTCTGAAACGACCCTCAGCAGTTTTTGGGATACCGTCCTTATCGAGAGTAAGTCCCACAACTGCGGCACCGTATTTTTTTACAAGTGGGAGAATTGTATTGAGTGACTCCTCCTCAGCATTTACGGAGTTGACGATGGGCTTACCGTTATATACACGCAGTCCCGCTTCAAGGACGTCGGGACGGGTGGAATCAAGCTGTAACGGAGCGTCACAAATGCCCTGTATAGCCTTTACAGCAGTTTTCATCATTTCAGCCTCGTCAATTTCGGGGGAGCCTACGTTGACGTCAAGTATCTCTGCGCCTGCATTGAGCTGCTCAATAGCCTGACCGAGAATATAGCCGATGTCTTTTTCAGCAAGCGCCTGCTTGAAACGCTTTTTGCCTGTGGGATTTATGCGCTCGCCGATAACTCTCGGCTGATTTATTTCAACAAAGTTTACAGCAGAGCATACAACTGATTTACGCTCAACCTCGTGGGGATTATACTCCATACCGTCAAGAGCGTCAACCACAGCGGCAATATGAGCAGGTGTTGTGCCGCAGCAGCCGCCGAACATCTTTACTCCCAGTTCAGCAAGCTTTACAGCGCTTTCTGCGAAATTTTCGGGAGTTACATTAAATTTATTTGTAACAGGATCGGGCAAGCCTGCATTAGGCTTTGCAATGACAGGCAGTGTCGTGATACTGCACAGCTTCTCCAGCACGGGATAAAGCTCCTCAGGGCCGAGGGAACAGTTTACGCCGATAGCGTCAATGCCCAGTCCCTCTAAGGCATAGACGGAACATTCGGGGGAAACTCCGGTAAATGTACGCATATTAGCCTCATATGTCATCATTACAAGAACAGGCTTGTCTGAATTCTCCTTTGCCGCAAGAACAGCCGCTTTGACTTCATATAAATCGGTCATTGTTTCGATTATGATAACATCAGCGTCGGCACCTGCAAGGATTGTTTCCTTGTGTATCTCGTAAGCTTCCTCAAAGGTGAGGGTACCCGAAGGCTCTAAAAGCTGTCCGATAGGGCCTATATCAAGGGCAACAAGTGCCTGTCCCGAAGCCGCTTTCTTAGCGTTTGCAATACCTGTCGATACCACCTCAGCAACGGTATATCCGCTGTTTTTCAGCTTATAACTGTTAGCTCCGAATGTATTTGCGCAGAATATATCAGAGCCGCTTTCCACGTATTGCCTGTGGATATTCATAATTGCCTCAGGATTTGTAATGTTCAGCAGTTCGGGGCTGTGTCCCGTTTCAATTCCTGCTGCCTGTATCATAGTACCCAGACCGCCGTCGAGGAATACAAATCCGTTGCGGTCAAGGAGGTCGTAAAATCTATCATTCATAATTATTCACCTGTTTATTCATTCTTGAATGTACCCAGAAATCTGAAATACTCCAGATTTTCCGTTAAATCGTTCATAAGAGCCTTTACTCTCGGCTCGTCGATGTGTCCGTCAAAGTCGAGGTAGAACATAACATTGAAGCTTCCGTCTTTAAGGGGGCGGCTTTCAATGCGGAGCAAATTCATACCGTTGACGCAGAATTTCGTCAGCAGACGGTAAAGACTGCCCTCTGTATCGGGGATTTTCAACATAACGGAAATAGCGTCTGCGTCGGGAGATATCTGCATATTACGTGATATACAGATAAATCGTGTACGGTTAAGCTCGCAGTCGGCAACATTCTCCGCAAGGATATAAAGTCCAAGCTGTTTAGCGCAGTCAACGGAGCATATAGCGGCAATTTTTTCATCGCTTTTTGCCACCATAGCCGCTGCAGTTGCGGTATTGCCGTATTCGGCAGTCTTTATGCCGTGGGCAGTGAGGTAGTTACAGCACTGTGAAATTGCCTGCGGATGAGAATATACAACGGTTATATCGTCAATTGAAGCGGCATTTTTTGAGGCTATACAGTGATTTATTTCAACGCATACCTCTTTTACCTTGTATACGCTGTACTTCGCCATAAGGTCGTATGTACTGCTTACAGAGCCTGCTGTTGAGTTATGGACAGGGAGAATGCCGTAATCAAGCTCTCCCGACTGAACGGCGGCGAAAACATCCTCGAAGGTTTTATAGAAAATCGGCTGTATATCGCCAAAAATAAGCTTTGCGGCAGTTTCGGAATTAGCTCCCGATGTACCCTGACAGCCGATACGCTTGGCATTTTCAAAGTCGGGGACATCATAAACTGTATCAACATTGCTGTGGATTTTTTTATTCTGCAAAATCTTGCTTATATCCATAATCGACATAAACAGTGAAGCTGTACCTGCTTCAAGCTCTCTGTCGTTGGTAAGAGCCTTTATGCGGTCGATTACTTCTTTTTCACGATTTCCCTGAAATACAGGGAGATTATGTTCTTTTTTGTAGTCGGCAACGCCCTTGCAAAGCTCCATACGCTCCATAAAAAGGGAGAGTATCTGCTCATCTATTTTATCAATTCCATTGCGAAGTTCCTGTAAATCCATATTTTCCTCCATATATATTGCTGTTACTTCTTATTATATCAGTTTTTTACTTATAAATCAAGGTTTTTGGGAAATTTATACCTGTTAATCCTTGAATGGTTTAGTAGGTATTATATTGGTTGATTTTACCTCTACTTATATTGTAGAATATTATTATGTGTTTGTCAATAGGTTTTTGAAAGTTTGTATGTTTGCACAAAATAAATATGTTTGTTATGTGCGAATTGCTGATTGTGAGCAGCCTTTAGCTATCAAAATTGCGGCTTTTCGGTTACTTCGGGCGAGTAGTGCTCACTTCTACACAAAACAACATAGAATAGCCGTTTCACAAAAATACGGTATGCCGTGTATGTTATCAAATACGCCTTTTTCCTACAGACTGATATCTTTTTCCTTGACAGCTTTATAAATAAATGCTATACTTTAATAAGCAAATCAACAGAGGAGAAAAAGTATTGAAAAAAATATTATTTATAGGCGATGTTGTAGGGGAGGCAGGCTGCGATTTTCTCCGCAGTAAGCTCCGCAATATCAAACAGGAATATAAAATCGACATAACCATTGTAAATGGCGAAAATTCAGCACAGGGCAACGGTATTACGCCGAATTCAGCCGATGCGCTCATAAATGCAGGTGCAGATGTCATAACTACGGGAAATCACGTTTTCCGGCGCAGAGAGATATATCCGTTCCTTGATTCGTCGGATTATATCATACGCCCTGCAAACTTTCCTGAGGGCGGTGCTTACGGCAAAGGAGTATGCACCCTTGATATGGGCAGTTATTCCGTAGCCGTTGTAAATCTTATGGGAACGGCTTATATGGAACCGCTGGATAACCCTTTCACAAAGATAGACGCCATTCTCGAAGATATTTCAACTCCCAATATATTCCTTGATTTTCACGCTGAGGCAACCTCAGAGAAAAAGGCTATGGGACACTATCTCACTGGAAAAGTTACAGGCGTATTCGGCACTCATACTCACGTTCAGACGGCTGATGAAGCCATTTTAGGCGGTCATACAGCATATATCACTGACGCCGGTATGACAGGGGTTGAAAACTCCTGTCTTGGCGTAGAATCGCAGATTATCATTGATAAATTCCGCTTCCATATGCCTGCTAAATTCAAAGAAGCTGAGGGAAACTGCATCCTTAACGGTGTTGTTGTGGGATTTGATGAGAAATCCGGTAAGGCTATGAGCATAGAGAGAATTATTATACATTAAGATGCGATATGTCTAATAATTTACCTGTATTGCCTTATGCTGTAGGATATTTGTTTAAAATGCACAAAAAAGCAGTCAAAAAAAGGTACAGTTAGAACATTGAAAAATTATTTTTATTGTGGTATAATAATATCAAGGAAGAAGCATAGATTTATTCTGTGCTTTTCCTGCATTTCAAATTATATCTATTAAACCAAAATCCAAACAGGAGGCTACACTATGGAAATTTTAAAAGTTTCATCCCATTCAACACCCAATTCAGTTGCAGGAGCTATTGCAGGAGTTATCAGAGACCACAAGTCAGTAGAAGTACAGGTTGTTGGTGCAGGTGCTGCAAATCAGGCTATTAAGGCTATTGCTATTGCAAGAGGATATCTCGCACCAATCGGAATCGACCTTATCTGTATCCCTGCTTTCGCCAATATCCAGATTGAGGGCGAAGACAGAACAGCTATGAAGCTTATCTGTGAGCAGAGATAAGGCAGCAAGAACCTATAACTGAAACTATGCGGTGAGCCGAAATCTCACCGCATTTTATCTATTCCAATTCATTAAAATTTTTGTATACAGGAGTAAATTATGAATATAGAAGTTAACAGAATAAACATAGGAATATGCGGAAATCCCGAGGAATATACAAAGCAGACCAATGAAATATTTATGCATCAGCTGAAAGAGATTGTGCAGAAAATCGCTTCAAATATCGAAAACAGACCTGTTATTCTCCTTGCGGGTCCCTCAGGTTCGGGCAAGACAACAACGGCATTTATGATTGCAAAGCTTCTTGACGAGCTGGGCTGCGGCTGCCATACAATTTCTATGGATAACTATTTCAAATCTCTTACAGAGGAAGAAAAAGAGCTGGCAGCACAGGGCAGAGTTGACCTTGAATCCCCCGACCGCATCGACAAGGAGCTGCTCAACGCACAAATTGAGGATATTGAAAATTGCCGTCCCGTAAACGTGCCTAAGTACGATTTTGCGCAGTCCGCACGTTCTGAGGAGACTATTCCCTTTGAGAGAAAGCACGGGGATGTGGTTATATTCGAGGGTATACACGCCCTCAATCCCGATGTTATTACAGTTCCTGACAGCAAGCTCTGCAAGCTTTATGTCAGCGTCCGTACTCGTATCACTAAGGAGGGGCTTGTGCTTAATCCTGCGAAAATACGTCTTATGCGCCGTATGATACGTGACAGGAACTTCCGTAAGAGAAGTATAGAAGAAACTATGAGTATGTTCCACAGCGTTGAGGCAGGGGAAAATAAGTATATTATGCCCTATAAGATGCGTTCCGATTACGATATAGATACCTTTATGGCTTACGAAATGAGCGTATATCGTTATAACCTCCTTGATGATTTAAGGCTTATGGAGGACAATTCCGAGCTTTCAGATGTTATGGAGATATTGTCAGCTCTTGCCCCTCTTGATAATGAGCTTGTACCGAAAAACTCCCTTATACGTGAATTTATCGGCAAGGGTGAGTTTAAGTATTGATTTATCAAGCTGTTAAGAATATTTGCCACAAGTCAATTAACATTCAATTTGAACAAAAATAGACAAAAAAGTAAATGAGTATCATAAAAATTCCCACTTGCACCAAGAGAAAAATGGTGTTATAATAAGTTAAACTTATTTTTGGAGGGATTTCTATGGCAGATACAATTATCAACAAGAATGCCCTGAAAATGCGGCGTATGACTGTTTCGGGAATGTTTGCCGCGCTCATATGGGTATTTACGGCATATCTTCACGTTCCTACAGGCGCAGGATATACCCACGCTGGTGACGGGCTTATATATCTTGCGGCGTGTGTGCTTCCCACACCCTATGCAATGGCGGCAGGAGCAATCGGCGGAGCGTTAGCGGACGGTCTTTCCGGATTTCCCGTATGGATACCTGCTACTGTAATAATAAAAACTGTTACAGCTGCATTTTTCAGCAATAAAACGGAGAAAATACTCTCATTGCGTAATATCCTTGCGATAATCCCCTCGGCTGTGATATGCATTGTGGGTTACAGCTTTTATGAGGGAGTTGTTATGGCAGACGGGGTTTCAATGGGTGCGTTGACAGCCGCATTTACACAGACGCCCTCGTATCTGGTGCAAATCGGCGCAAGTACGATTTTATTTGTGGCTGTGTCACTTATGCTTGACCGTATTGAATTCAAGAAGAAATTGAAATTATAAGAAATTAAGGCAGTATCGCTTGGTGATACTGCCTTGTTGTTTTATATGAGGGGAACCCCTGAAAATAAGAAAATATGAATTGCTAATACCAATCCCTAAAATGTTAGTAGACAAAGATGATATACAGCATTTATGCCATTAGATTTGTCTACTGTTGTTTCAGGGATTGGTATAAAATTAAAGTCCCAGCGCAAATCCTGCAATAATTCCCACAACAGCCGATGAGGCGATTATAATAATGGGGCTGATTTTCTTCTTCAAAGTGAAGAAAAGTGCTGCACCAAATATTGCAAGGGAGATATAGAACGGAATATCTGTAAATACGCTTGCTGTGACTTTATCATCGGGGAAGAATACTGTCATTCCGATAGATACGACAGCAGAGCCAATCATACCGATAACAGCAGGCTTCAAGCCCGTCATACAGCCCTCTACAGCCTTGCTTTTGCGGAATTTGTCAAAGCACTTTGCCACGATGAGAATAATTATAAAAGAGGGAAGTACAACGCCCAGAGTCGCACATACAGCGCCTATAATACCGCCTGTTTCGTTGCCTACATAAGTGGATATATTTATAGCAAAAGGGCCAGGTGTGCTTTCACTTACGGCTATGAAATCGACTATCTGCTCATTTGTCATCCAGCCTTTGTTTACAACAGCCTCCTGCACAAGGGGAAGCATAGCATATCCGCCGCCGAATGTGAAAAGTCCTATTCTGAAAAAGGTGAGGAAAAGTTCAAGTAAAATCATTTGCTTGCCTCCTTTGCCTTATTTGCGGCTGTCAGGAAGTAGATAAGCCCTGCAACAGCACAGCCGATTATGATAAATACCGCGTTTATATCCGTAAATGCAGCAAATATAAAGGCTGCTGCCGCTATGCAGTAGGAGAAGATATTTTTTGGGCATTTCTTGTACATAGATATGAGAGCCTTTATAATAAGGGCAAGAACGCCTGCTCGGATGCCGAAAAATGCATATTTTACCGCCCTGTAGCTGCTGAATTCGCGGAGTACCATTGAAATTAATGTAATTATTATAAATGAGGGCAGAACTACTCCTAAAGTAGCGCACATTGCTCCTAAAATTCCTGCTGTGCGGTATCCCACGAAGGTTGCGGAGTTTATGGCGATAGGTCCGGGAGTTGACTCTGCAATTGCCACAATCTCCAGTATATCGTCATCTGTAAGCCATTTCTTATTCTCGCATACCTCTTTCTGAATGAGGGGTATCATAGCGTATCCGCCGCCAAAGGTAAATGCTCCTATCTTGAAAAAGGTCAGGAACAAATCAAGCTTGGTGTTTCTTTTTTTCTCCATAACGAATCTCCTTTTGGGATATTATATGCACGGAAACAGCCGAACTATAACAGTTCGGCTGCCCCGCATTAGGTGGTTTATATGAAATTTGAGGATGTCATTGATTATCGGGGCGTCATTCCGCCGTTTCCGAATGGAGGGTCAGGCATTTCGGGAATTACAAAATTTCCTGCTTCATCGGTAGTGGGCTGAAAATCCCCTCTGTTAAAAGGCTTATCGCCTCTTTCGGGCATTATCATATTACCGTTTTCATCGGTGGTTGGCTGGAAATCTCCTCTGCCGCCACCGAACTGCCCCTTGTTGCCGCGTCCGCCGCCGAAACCGCCGCCCATTGCTGACTGCGTTCCGATATAGCTTATGGTATCTTCTGCGGTGAAGCTTCCTATGGCTGTGCCTTTTCCGTCATAGCCGCCAACTTCGTATAATCCGAAGCTGTTTTCAGCTGTGGAGCTGCCGCCAGCTTCAATAGTATATGTCATACCCTTTTCAATATCGGGAGTGCTTATCACTATATGGTCAAAGGTTTTGGACGGTGCAAAGCTCAGTATATCGCCGCTTTCATCGGTAAGCGTTATAAGTGTGCCTGCTTCCTGTGTGGAGCCGATACCTGCTGAAACGCAATATTGTGTGGAATTTGCGGAGGGAGCCTCAGCCATTCCAGAGCTTCCTGCTGCTATGAGAATACCGCCGTTTACCGTCATTTCGCCATTTCCGTCAAGAGCGCCGTTTCCGCCATTGGTAGGGCCGTTTACAAGGACTGTACCGCCGCTTACGGTCATATTTCCGTTGGAGTCAAGTCCGTCGCCCTGAGCGTCAACATATACCATACCGCCGCTTATATTAAGCTCTACGCCGTTGGAATATGTTCCCATACCGCCCTGCTGCGTCGTTCCGTCTGTGGCATTGAAGCCGTCGTCAGAGGAAGTAAGGGATGTTTCTCCGCCGCTGATATTTATAACAGCAGCTTCGATACCCTCATAGGATTTTGTTATATCAACAAATCCTGCGTTTATGTCAATTATATTGTCTGCGTGTATACCGTCGCCGCCTGCTGCAAGTGACGATATACCGCCGTTTATTGTAATATTGCCATTTGAATGAATTGCGTCGTCTGCGGAATTAATGGTTATATCACCGCCGCTGATTTCAACGGATAAGCCGCTTTTAATGCCTTTTGTACTGTCAGAAACGGTGGCATCCGTTTCTGCTGTATTGAGCGCGGCTGTCTGCTGTATATCTCTCCGCGGAGGGGTCATATCCTGTCCGAAACCGTCAGGGGGTGGCATATTTTCAAATCCCGCTGGTGGAGTGAAATCTCCGCCGAAATTGCCGAAATCTCTGCCGCCGAAGCCCATATCATTCTGTTTTGGTGCAGCATTTTCATAGCCGCCGCCACAGGTGATATTTATGTCTCCACCGTGGATAACAGCGTCAGTTTCTGCCTGTATTCCGTCATTTGCGGCATCTATTGAAAAATCGCCGCCATTGATGTAAACAAATCCAAAAGCAGTATCGTCAGTTTCGGTTGATTTTATGCCGTCCTGACCACTTGTAATGTCAAAATTTCCGCCGTTTATTGCCACATAGTCCTTGCCCTTGATACCGTCCTCGGCTGAATTTATGGTGATATTTCCGCCGGTTATAACAATATCGTCCTTGGAGTGAATTCCGTCGGCAAAATTGGCGTTTATGTTCAATGAGCCTGTACCATTAAGGGTTATGCTGTCGCTGCTGAAAATGCAGGCGTCAGGCTCACTGTTCTGTTCGTCTGCAAAGGTGTATGATGTGCCGTCTGTCAGCGTATTTTCGCTGTTTTCGGCAAGGGTTATAAATATTTTGTCGCTGTCCTTTCCGTAAATAGGAGAGGAGCTTTTGCAGGTTATATCCGCGTTGTCAAGAACAATCTGAACTTTTGCCTTGTCGGCATTGACGATAATCTGACCGTCGCTGAGCTTGCCCGAAACACGGTATACACCCTCTTTGGAAATTGTAACAGCACTGCCCTCAACAGATACGCCTTTGCCCTCAACTGCTGCGCTGTCGCCATTAAGCTTGATTTCAGCGGTAATATCGCCATATTCCGATGATATATCCCTGTCGGAGAAAAGCTCGTTATAGGGCTTTCTGACGGTATTAACGGCAGTGGACTTGCTTTCGGTTTCAGTGGTTTTTTCCGTTGCTTCGGCAGTTGTTTCAGCCGATACGGATACCTCCTCAGCAGGAGCGTCATCCTCGCTGTTCTGCGGTTTTTCTGTACTGCACCCTGCAAGAGAGGCGGTCAGAAGTGCTGCTGTAAGGAAACCAAACGATTTTTCAAGTAATCCTGAGTTTTTCATTTTCTCACCCTTTATAATGGTTTCCCAATTCCTTTTTCTATGATTTTATTTTACTACTCCATTATGACAGTTACGTGAAAATGAAACGAAAAGGATGTAAATAATTTATGAAGTTGACTGTCAGTTTTGCAGTGTGTTGCTTTTGATTAATCTTCGCTCTTTGTCGCTTTCTTATATTTGGACTTCTGTCCGAAATTAAGAGATGTTGTGAGTATCTTATCAGACTTGAACAGGCGGAGTGCAAAGAACATACATACAGCAAAGACAACTGTCTGATATGCAAGGCCTATGAGGAATATTGTCATATTGTCGAACATAAGATTTGGAATTGCGGAGAATGTATGAGTGAATGGGATAGCATAGACGAAGATTCTTACTGCAATGGGAAGTGTATTGATATCTGCAAGCATAGAAATCATATAGGGAATCATTGCACCGAACATAAGGGGCATAATCATTGTCTGTGTCTGTTTTGCATCGTTTACAAGTGAGCCGAGTACAAGTGACAGGCAAAGACATATCATAATTGTAAGGAAAAGCTGTATGCCTACAAGGATATAATCACCTACACCGAGGGTAAGGCCGAGTTTATCAAGTGCCTGGTCAAGCGGCATTATTTCAGCGGCAATGGTGTTTGCTATATCAGCTGTTGCACCTTCTGTTGCTCCCGACATCATTGACGAAAATCCTACCATAAACAATACTGCCTGGAGCATTGCCACGATTGTTGCGGCAAGCATTTTTGAGCCGAGTATAGCTGTTCTTGATACAGGGGCTGAAAGGAGAGTTTCCAGCGTTTTGTCAATCTTCTCATTGGAAATACCGCTCATAAGTCCCTGTGAGGTCATCATAATGAGTACAAATACAATAACCGGAAGTATCATATTCTGCATCATTACCTTGCTCATTACCATATCAGTGGAAACCTCAGCGGATTTATCGCTTATTACTGTATGGGAGTTGATTTTCACGGGGTTGTTGATAAGTGTAACATCTTCGGGGGAAAGTCCTGCCTGCTGTGAGAATACATCGGAAATTGCCTTTTTTATGAGGCTTTCCGCACCGCTGTTTGTGTTGGACATATTTGACATCATAGCAGCGGATTTCATTCTTGCTATGCTTATAAGCTGTGGAGCTTCGCCTTTTTCAACTGCCTCGGAGAAGCCTTCGGGAATAATTACAAGGCTTTCCTTGCCGGAGTTGTCAAGGAGTTTTGCGTAGTCCTCGGAAGCATCTGTAACTTCATTTATTTTTGCACCATAGCCACGGAGCGTTTCCAGCATATCTGCTGTGAAATCGGTCTTGTCGCGGTCGCAGAGGGTTACGGTGTATTCCTGTTTTACAGCTTCTTCAATAGTGTTTGTCATAACATTGCCCATTAACATAAGCAGGCTCATTGCAACAACAAGGCTGATGATTGTCTGTACGTTAAGAAGCTCTGCAAGCTCCTTTTTCAGAAGATTAAAGAACTTCATTGCCCTTCACCACCCTTTCAAATACTTCTTCAAGATTAGCAGCGTTATAGCGCTCTTTCAGTTCGTCTGCAGAACCTGTAACGTGGAGATGTCCCTTTGAGATAATACCCACACGGTCGGAAACAAATTCGATTTCAAGCATATTGTGGGAGCTGAGAAGGAAAGACATTCCTTCCTCTGCGGCAAGTTTTTTTATCATTTTACGTATTTCGATAGCGTTGAGAACGTCAAGTCCGCTGGTAGGCTCGTCAAGGATAGCCAGTGCGGGCTTTGTCATAACTGCACGGGAAAGGAGCAGCTTACGTATCATTCCGCGGCTGTATGAGCCTATTTTATCATTGAGCCTTTCGCCAAGACCGCACATCTTCTCCGCTCTTTCAACATATCCGTTGATTGTGTCTATATCCGTTGAGAATAAGCCTGCCATAAAACGCAGATATTTTTTACCCGTCATATTCTTGTATGCGCCTGCTTCATCGGGGAGGTATGTAATGCTTTGACGCACCTTTTCGGGCTCTTTGAGGACGCTGTGGCCGTTTACTATTGCATCGCCGTCGGTAGGGGTGAGCAGGGTTGAAATCATACGTATTGTAGTGGTTTTACCTGCACCATTGGGGCCAATGAGGGCGAATATTTCGCCTTTGCCGATATCAAAGGAAACTTTGTCCGCAGCAAGTACCTTTGAATACTGCTTTGACAGTCCTTTGACTTCAAGAACTTTTTCCATAATTCTTTCCCTTTCTGTTATATCATTATACAGACTGTGCTGTACATCAATTATACCACGATAGTGCGATAAAGTCAATGATTTTCATTTGTTTATACGTAGGCTTTGAATACATCAACACAGTGTATTTTCCTTCTACTTGTATTGTATAATATTATTATTCGTTTGTCAATAGCTTTTTGCATTTTTGTACGAATGCACAAAAACGCAGCGTCTTTTTTATCTATTGTGACGATAGTTTGGGCGCCATACAGTCGATGTAGGTGAAATTGCGATATATTGCAATTTTGTACAGTAAATAAAAAGCTGCCCGAAGGCAGCTTTCATTATTTCTGAAGATATTCACGTACAAGCACCTGAAGCAGTTCATCGCGGTCTATGCGGCGGATAAGGCTTCTTGCGTTATTGTAGGTGGTTATGTAGGTGGGATCCTCTGAAAGGATGTAACCTACAATCTGGTTAATCGGATTATAGCCCTTTTCCACAAGAGCGTCATAAATCGCAGTGAGATTTTTTCTGAGTTCAGCTTCTTTGTCCTCTGTTACTTTGAAAGTCATAGTCTGGTCAAACATATCAAATGCGCCCTCCTGTAAAAAAATTCAATAAGAAACATTTTTCTTATTCTATTATTATAACCGAAAATCAAAAAAAATGCAAGCGAAATCGAATTATTTTACAATTTGTCTATATTTTAGTCGGAATATGTACGGACACGGCGTACCGTGTCCGAAACAGGAGGAAATCAGCAGCAGCCTGTACGCTTTACAAAGCTGTTGCAATCGGTACATTCGGGAACAGTTGGGTTGCTTTCGTGAGTTCCCACAGAGATACAGCCGAGAGAGCAGTAATCCTCTGTTACCATATTGTACTTGCACTGTGAAACAGTACATCTGATGCAATCGTTTTTCTGCTTGTTATTCATATCCATAATGAACAACTCCTTTTCTTTTTTTGCTTCAAGAGCAATATTATTATCGGTCAGCAATCGAGAAATATTCACGTATAAAAAAATTATTGGGTGAAATAATAAAAAAGTCTACAGGATTTATTGGGATTAGTGTTAATCGGCAGACTGTAAAAGCTGCCAAACTCTTAATTCATAATTCTTAATTAACCAAAGGAGTTATTATGTCGATTATTCTCATCCGTTCAATTGTATTATATATCATCGTTGTATCGGCTGTGCGGCTTATGGGTAAGCGGCAGCTGGGCGAAATGCAGCCCTCTGAGCTTGTTATTACTATCCTTATATCAAATATTGCAACTCTGCCCCTTGAAGATACGGATATTCCGCTTATAATAGGCGTAACGCCAATCCTTGCCCTTGTGTGCTATGAGGTTTTTGTGTCCTGGCTGATACTTCGACTGCCTTTTTTTCGTAAAATAATATACGGCAGCCCGAAAATTATCATCAGCAACGGTAAAATAAACCGCTCTGTATTACGTGAGCTTCGCCTCTCTGTTGACGATATTATGACGGCTATGAGAACTCAGCAGATATTTGACATATCTGAGGTGCAGTTCGCTATTGTTGAAACTACGGGAAGTATATCCGCTATAAAAAAGCAGACAAAAGATATTCCCGACCGCGAGGATATGCACGTAGACGCTGTTGATATTGACCCTCCGCAGGTTGTGGTGTCCGACGGGAAAATTCTTCCCATGACGCTGAAATCTATGGGGTACAATGAAAAATTTGTGGAAAACTCCGCGAAAAAGGCAGGGTTGGAGGTTTCCGATATATTCATTATGACTGCAGACGGACAGGGAAAGGTGTTTATCTCTCCGAAAAATGAAAAGAAACCACCATATTTATCTGAAAAGGAGGAATATAAATGACACGGCTGAAAATAAGTATTTTTATTATTCTCGTTCTTGTGGGAATGAGTGTTTTTCAGAGTATGTGGATAAGTAAAAGCTGTATTTCTCTTATGAATCAGACATCTCAGGCGGAGGATTTGTTCCGTAATGGCAATACAGCAAAATCTGAGGAAATTACAGTTGAATTGCAGAAAAAATGGGAGAAATTTCGCGTGCCTGCCTCCGTTTTTGTGCGGAATAACAAGCTGACGGAGCTTGACCGTCTTATAGCCCGTGTTCACCATCTTGCTGAAAATGAAAGTGATGAGCTGCCTTCGGAGCTTACGGAGCTTTATCATCTTCTTGAACTGCTGAAAAACAGTGAAATACCACGGGTTACAAGTATTTTTTGAGATATTGCTTAAAATTCACACATTATATATTGACAAATCCCTCTGAAAATGGTAAGATATAATTAACAGGGTGTATATTGTTGCAGGAAAAGGATTTTCCTGTGCATAAACCAAAAAATTCACACCCAAAAGAGAGGGAATGTATCATGAAGAAATTATCAAAGGCAATTGCGGCTTTAGCCTCCGCAGCGGCCATAGCTTTTACAGCTACTGCTTCCGTAGTGCCTGCGGATTATGACGAGCTTGTAAATGCAAAGGCTGTAGACACAAACAACGATGACTGGCTTCACGCAGAGGGCAGCCGTTTATACGATATGAACGGCAACGAGGTATGGCTCACAGGTGCAAACTGGTTCGGTTTCAACTGCTCCGAGAACTGTGTACACTATCTCTGGAGTGCTGACGTTGACGATGTTCTCAAGGAAGTTGCAGACAGAGGTATCAACGTTATCCGTTTCCCCATTTCCACAGAGCTTCTCGTTTCCTGGATGGATGGAACTCCCAACCCTGTATCAAGTGTATCAGGAAACGCTGACCCTGCATTTACTATCAATCCCGACTTTGTTGAGGCTGACGGAAAGACTCTTAAGGATTCAATGCAGATTTTTGATATCATTATGCAGAAGTGCAAGAAGTACGGTATCAAGGCATTTATCGACATCCACAGCCCTCACTCCGACAACTCAGGTCATAACTATAACCTGTGGTACGGCAAGGCAGGAGTAACAACAGAGGTATGGATTGAAACACTTGTATGGCTTGCTGACAAGTACAAGAACGACGATACTCTCATCGGCTATGACCTTAAGAATGAGCCTCACGGCAAGGGTCAGGAAGGTGATGAGGCTGCTAAGTGGGACGGCTCCAAGGACGAAAATAACTGGGCTTATGCTGCTACAAGATGCGCTGAGGCTATTCTCGATGTAAACCCAAATGCTCTTATCTTCGTTGAGGGCGTTGAGCAGTCTATGAGCGGCGCTATGGAAGGCGACTACTGGGGTATGCCCGACAGACGTGACAATTCACCTTATATCGGCGCTTGGTGGGGCGGTAACTTCCGCGGCGCAAGAGAATATCCTATTGTTCCAAAGCAGGGTACAAGCCAGATTGTTTACTCTCCCCACGATTACGGCCCGTCAGTTTACGCTCAGACTTGGTTTGACAAGGACTTCACAGAGCAGACACTCCTTGACGACTACTGGTATGACACTTGGGCTTGGATCAACGCAGAGGATGTTGCTCCTGAGCTTATCGGCGAATGGGGCGGCCATATGGAGGGCGACAACCTTAAATGGATGCTTCTCCTCCGTGACTATATGATTAAAAATCACATCAACCATACATTCTGGTGCCTTAACACCAACTCAGGCGATACAGGCGGACTCTGGGACAGCCTCGGCTTCCAGCAGGGCGCAGGTACTACTATCGACTGGAATGAGCCTAAGTATGAGATGTTCGAGGAATCACTCTGGCAGACACTCAGCTCAGGCAAGTATATCGGTCTTGACCACGAGGTAGCTCTTGGTAAGAATGGTATCTCCCTTGGCGATTTCTATGCTAACTATGCAAACAGCGAGGGAAGTAACCTTGACGGCGGTAAGAAGGGTTCAGGCGGTGGAAATTCTGTAACTCCCAAGCCTCCGGTTCAGACAGAACCTGTTGAAAAGCCTGTAACTACAACAAAGGCACCTGAAACTACAACAAAGGCACCTGAAACTACAACAAAGCCTGTTTCTACAACGACAAAGCCTGCTCCTACAACAACAAAGCCTGCTCCTACAACAACAACAACAAAGGCAACTCCTACAGAGGCTCCTGTTGTTCCGACTACTACAGCAGGCACCGGCACAACAGTAACTCTTATTGGTGACGCTAACTGTGACGGTTCTGTAACAATGGCAGACGCTGCTTCTATTTATCAGTCAATCGGTAATCCCGATAAGTACGGTTTATCAAAGCAGGGTGCTGCAAATGCAGACTGCTCTAACCCCGGAAGCGGAATTACAGCCGCTGACGCTCTTGCAGTACAGAAATTCTGTGCAAGTCTTATTGAGAAGCTTCCAATAAAAGAATAATTGAATTTTACATCATTGCAGCCGTCCGAAATGGGCGGCTGTAATTTTATTATTAAGAATTTAATGATAAACGATAAATATTTATCGTCACTTCTGCACAAATGCACCCTCGGAAATTTATGCAGTTATTGTGCAAACATATAATATTTAATGATAAACGTTAAAAACTCATTGACAAACGTAAAAAGCTGTGGTATTATATAAACACGGAAAGGGGAACGGAAGAACTTCCCCGAAAAATGAAACTAATGAGCGCTTATAATGTTTCGGCAATGAATTATTGGAGGGTTTATTTATGAACAGCACAAAAAATATTGACTATGTAAAGAGAATCAACAACTTAGGCAAGGTGAGCAAAATTATCCTTATCATAATGCGTATAGCCTGCATTGTGGGTATTGTCCTCACTATTGTGGGAGGCATCGTTGTACTTGCAACATTCCCCACAGGCAGCACAGCAATTACATCAAATGGTACAGCTTCTTATGAAATGACTGCTGATACAAACAGACTTCCAAGCAGCATTTCATTTTTTGAGAATGAAGATATTACAAACGAATCATTTAAACTTTTCGGAACAAAGTTTACACTGAAAGATAATATTGCAGTCAATGACGGAATCAAGACATACACATTGAATGCTGAATTTGATTCTCCCAACAGCACATTATTCAAATATGGTATAGTAGGTGTTTGCTTCGGTATGACTATATATGCTGCTTTTACCCTTATTGTGGTAATTTTCGCCGGAAAGCTTGCAAAGGCACTTGAAAAGTGTCAGTCACCCTTTGAGGAAAGCGTTACAAAGGCTATGAAACATTTTGCGTTTTCACTTATCCCTGCTGGATTTACTTTTGTAACAGATGGTTCTTTGAATCTTACAATGGTGCTTATCATTCTTGCAGTTATTATTTTCTCTTATATTTTCAGCTACGGTGCAAAATTACAGCAGGAATCAGACGAAACGCTTTAATTTACGGAGGTTAATACAATGAAAAAAACAGTTGATGTAAATGCAGTTACATTGGAAAAAGAGAAAGAAAGCTTCGTTAAAACAAATAAAGGTCTGCATTTGGTCTTTACAGTATTGCAGGTTTTATCGCTGATGACGGCAATTATGACAAGTATTATGCTGATAATGGCGGGTATAATTGCTGTGTTTAAAATTTCTGATTCAATCAGGTTCCCAGACATATATCAAACCTTAACACTTCTGATTATTTCTGTTTGCTATTTTATCGCTTTTAATCATGCAAGAAGTATATTCGATATTTTCAAAAGCGGTGAAAGCCCTTTCCGCTATGATGTAGCCGACAAAATGAAAGGTGCGGCAACAGCAATTATTGTAGCTAATTTAATTAATTTTGCTATTGGATTAGTATATTTCGCTGTTGGTGGTTTTATAAAGCTTAATAATGACGAATTTTTTGAAATGGAATTTAAATTTGATTTAGGCAGTTTTATTTTAGGAATATTGATATATGCCTTTTCATACGTATTCAACTATGGTGCAAAATTACAGCAGGAATCAGATGAAACGCTTTAAGGAGGGGGAAATATGTCGATTATACTTAGACTTGACAGAGTAATGGCAGACAGAAAAATCAGCCTTAACGAGCTGAGTGACCGTGTGGGTGTAAGCAACGTAAACCTCTCGAAGCTGAAAACGGGCAAGGTCAGCGCAATCCGCTTTTCCACTCTCAACGCTATATGCAAGGCGCTTTCCTGTCAGCCGGGGGATATTCTCGAATTTATTGATGATGACGAGGATATGGATAATTAAGAATTGATGTGGCTATAATGTTAATTTGCAGGGACACGGTTCGCCGTGTCCTTTTTGTTTTGCCTGAATGAGAAACAAATTTCAAAAATCTCTTGTAAAAAAAATAATTGTGTGATATAATATATAAAGGGAATCTATCCCTGCAAATAAAATGAAAAGGTGGTGCGGTTATGAATTCCGACCCTTACGGGAACAGTATGAATAATATGTTTATGGGATATATACCGCACCCTTGTATCTGCGCATAAGCTGATTCTCCGTGCCTGTATATCCCGGTAACAGGCGAAAGGAGGAATGTCTGCATTGCAGGCTAAGCTTTGCTATGATTAATTTCTATACTTACACAAACGGCAAAATGACGTTGACAAATGAGTTTACCGAGGGCTGCTGGGTATCTGTTGTAAGCCCTACTCCGCAGGAGATAAAGGAGCTTATTGAGGATTACGGCATTGACAGCGGCTTCGTAAAATCCTCATTGGACGAGGAGGAGTCGTCCCGTATCGAGCGAGAGGACGACCAGACGCTTATCATCATTGATACCCCTGTATCTACTACAGATAAGGACGATACAAAAATATTTTACACAATGCCTATGGGTATTATCATTACAGAAACAAATGTTTTTACTGTATCACTCAATAATGCCCAGATTATTGAGGAGGCTGTCCGCGGTACTATCCGCAACCTCCGCCCAGAGTTCAAAACGAGGTTTGTTTTACAGCTTCTGCTGCGTATTGCGGCGATGTTCCTGTATTACCTTAAACAGATTGATAAAATCTCATCATTGGCGGAACAGCAGCTTCACAATGCTATGAAAAATGAGCTTCTTATGCAGCTTCTTGCCCTTGAAAAATCGCTGGTATACTTTTCAACATCGCTGAAAGCAAATGAAGCGACAATTGAGAAGATTTTCCGCGGCAGAGTTATGAAGCTCTACGACGAGGATCAGGATTTGCTTGAAGATGTGCTCATTGAGATGAAGCAGGCTATTGAAATGGCGAGTATATACACGGGAATTTTGTCCAGTATGACAGGCAGTTTCTCGTCGATCATCTCAAATAATCTGAATATTGTCATGTGGCGATTAACTATTGTCACCATTATTATGCAGATACCAAATATGATTTTCGGCTTCTACGGTATGAATACCGCAGGTCTGCCCATTCCATATACGTGGTTCCCCAGTGCGCTGGCGGTGGCGGTGACGGCAATTGCGGCGTTTATATTGTTGAAGTGGAGAAAGAAATAATTCAGAACTATAGTAAACGACATTAGTTTTCGAACTTTACGTAAAAGCACTCATTATTACAACGTTTTACTTCAATATTCAAAATCCAAATCATTTTGTCGTTTACTATAATAATTATGGGAGCTGAAGATTTTATGTTCATTCACAAAAATGATAAAGGTATAAAAGCTATCCTTTCAGGAATTTGCACATTACTTATGTTTACTTCATGTAATAACGTGGTGCCATCTGAAAACAGTTCGGATAAAGCAAAATCAGATAATATTTCATCAAAAGAAACAAATACCGATGATGTTGTCATAAACTTTGCAGTTCTGGGAAAAGCCGATTATATAACAAGTGCTGCAAAAAAATTCAATGAAGCGGATAACGGATACCGCATAGAGCTTATAGACTATTACAATGAGTCCGATGATTCTGCTTCTCGTGCATTGCAATTGCAGGATTTTCAAATTATGCAGGATATAATTAATACGGATGATATTGATATGGTCACAAGTTTATCCTTTTCAGAAGAAGCGAATTACAGAAGACTTATTGAGAAAGGTGCATTTACGGATTTATATGAATTTATGCAGAATGATACAGAGGTCAACACCACAACTCTGAATGATCATATCTTATCTGTAAATGAGATGAACGGATGCTTGTTTACAATACCTACCTATTATGTCGCTTATACAATGTTAGGCGATAGTGCTTATGTAGGCAATAAAATAAATTGGAGCTTTGATGAGCTGTTTTCACATTGGGAGAAAATGCCTGATAACGCTACAATTATGGGAGAACGCACAAAAGAGGCGGCATACAGAGCCTTTGTTGCACCAAATCTCAGTTCATTTGTAGATTTTGAAAGCGGTAATGTTAATTTTGATTCTGATGATTTCAGAAAAGCACTTGAATTCTGTAACAAATTTGAGTATGGAAATCAAGAGAAAACGGATATTGATTTTAATGCTCCAATGTTTTGCAACGAAGCTTCTATTTCATCATTTATGGGAATTTATCCATACAAGCTCGGAAGTAACAACCCCAATGCCACATTTGTCGGATTTCCAAGTTCAAATGGCGAGGGCGCATATTTACGTTCTTTCAGCGATTGTTTTTCAATTTCGGCAAAATCCTCTGAGGAAAAACAACAGGGTGCATGGGAATTTATACGTTTATTTTTTATGACGGAGTGGCAGGAAGAACACGCATTATCAATTACTAATCGCACAAACGGATATGCAACACAGCAATGTTTCTGCATTAATAATACAGCAAATGAAAATATCAAACGTAATACCGTTGATAAAAAGTATTCCCCTGCAACATTTGAAAGTAAGGGAGAAACTTTCACAACCGAATTCCCGTCATTGGAAGATTGCAATGCCCTTGAATCATACCTGAACAGTATTGACCGTTGGGAAGTCAGACTTGATGATTCTATTGTCGGTGTAATTGATGAGGAAGTTATGACATATTTTTCAGACGAAATTTCTATTGACGAATGTATAAATCGAATCCAGAATCGCACATCTATCTGGATAAGTGAAAAAAGTTAATGAAAACATGTATAGTAAATGACATTAGTTTTCGGACTTTACGTAAAAGTATTCATTATTACAACGTTTTACTTCAATATTCAAAATCCAAATCATTTTGTCGTTTACTATAAGAATTATGAATTAAGAATTATGATTTACAAGGACACGGTTTGCCGTGTCCTTTTTGCGTAGGATTTAACTTGTGATATTACACAAAATTTATCAGCAGACTTTGTAAAACTAACTAAACATATAACTAACCTCTTGACGATTAATTGATAATGTTGTATAATGTATATATGGTTGTCCGCATTGGCAACCAATCATTTTACAATATTATTTAAAAAGGGGTAAAAAATTATGGGAAAAGAACTTTTAGAAGTGAACGTGCTGAAAACTGGTGATAAAGAAGCTTGGAAAGCAGAGTATAACGGACATACAATTATGGTTATTAACGGATTAAAAACTGTTCTTGAAATTGACGGAGTAGAGCAGGATAAAGCAGGAAGCCTTACAAAAGTTATTTTAATGGGTAAATTGCCTGAAGGTGAATCTGTAATTGTAACTCTTGAATCTAAGTTTAAAGAAATGGAAGCACATTTGATTATTGGAACTGAAGTAGAAATGCAGAACGGCGTATTCAAAAAGGATAAATCGTTTATGAATTTCGATGAAGAAGGCGCAACTGCAGCAAATATAAAAATTGTACCATAATATAAGTATTAAAATTTATAAGGACACGGTTGCCGTGTCCTTTTGTTTTGTGAAAATAAATTTAAGGGCGGATAATATCCACCCCTACTGCTAAAGGCTAACAGCTGACAGCTCCATTTGCAATGCAAATGCTTTTTTCCAAAAACCCTTGACAAATCCGCTGATATGCTGTAAAATAGAATAGATAGCATTGCTTCGTTATTATTTTAATGGGCGAGGCAATAATTTCCTAAAGGAGAATAGAATTATGCTTAAAAATAACGAAAAAGTAATGGATAAAATCGTTGACCTTTGTAAATCCAAGGGTTATGTATACCCAGGCTCTGAAATTTACGGCGGCCTTGCCAATACATGGGATTACGGCCCTCTCGGTGTTCTTCTCAAGAACAACATCAAGAACGCATGGCTGAAAAAATTCGTGCAGGAGAACAAGTACAATGTAGGTCTTGACTCAGCTATCCTTATGAATCCCCAGACTTGGGTTGCATCAGGACATATCGGCGGCTTCTCTGACCCCCTTATGGACTGTAAGGAGTGTAAGACACGTCACCGTGCCGATAACCTTATTGAGGATTTCGACGGTACAAACGTTGCTGGCTGGACAAATCAGCAGATGACTGACTACATCAACGAAAAGGATATCGTATGCCCCAACTGCGGAAAAAAGAATTTCACAGATATCCGCCAGTTCAACCTTATGTTCAAGACTTTCCAGGGCGTTACTGAGGACAATAAGTCCGAGCTGTATCTCCGTCCCGAAACAGCACAGGGTATCTTCGTAAACTTTGCTAATATCCAGCGTACAACACGTAAAAAGGTACCTTTCGGTGTTGCACAGATCGGTAAATCTTTCAGAAATGAGATCACTCCCGGTAACTTTATTTTCCGTGTACGTGAGTTTGAGCAGATGGAGCTTGAATTTTTCTGCAAGCCCGGTACTGACCTTGAATGGTTCAGCTACTGGAGAGGCTTCTGCAAGGACTTCCTCCTTGCTATAGGTCTTAAAGAGGAGAATATCCGCCTCCGTGACCACGATCCTGAGGAGCTTTGCTTCTATTCAAAGGCTACTACAGACTTCGAGTATCTGTTCCCATTCGGTTGGGGCGAGCTTTGGGGCGTAGCTGACAGAACTGACTACGACCTTACACAGCACATCAACACAAGCGGCAAGTCCCTTGAATATTTCGATCCCGAAACAAACGAGAAGTATATTCCTTACGTTATCGAGCCATCTCTCGGTGTTGAAAGACTTTTCCTCTCTGTTGTTACAGAGGCTTACGACGAGGAGGAGCTTGTTTCCACAGATAAGAACGGCAACGAGAAGAAGGAAACTCGTACAGTTATGCGTCTGCATCCTGCTCTTGCTCCCTATAAGTGCGCAGTTCTTCCCCTTGTAAAGAAGCTCACACCCAAGGCTGAGGAAGTTTACGAAATGCTCTCCAAGAAGTTTATGTGTGACTTTGACGAAACAGGTACTATCGGTAAGAGATACCGTCGTGAGGACGAAATCGGTACACCTTTCTGCATTACTGTTGACTTTGACACAATTGAAAAGGACAATTGCGTTACAGTTCGTGACCGTGACACAATGGAACAGCAGCGTGTTGCTATTGATGACCTCGTTAAATTCCTTGAGGAAAAAACAGCTCTTTAATTGAAAATTAAAGCAATGCTTTGCATTGCAAGCCATTAGCCGTTAGCTTTTAGCTAACGGCTATGATTTTATTGGTATGAAAAGTCAGTTAATAAATAATAGAAATGCTCCCCAAAAATCGGGGAGCATTGTTTTATTATTATGTTCCTGCGCTGAAATAATATAAATTATCTCCTGCCCAGTCTATGTATACCTGTTCGCCGTCATAACCGCTGTCGGGAATTTCCACATAGTCGCCCTCGGCATAGCTTACAGTGCCGTCAGTTACAAGATAGCCGTATGCATCCAATAAACCCTTATTAAGAGATATATGAACTGTATGCTCATCAACAAAATACATATAGCTAAATATATCTTCATCAAATAACGCAGCTATTTCCTCGTTTGCAATTTCAGAAGCATTGTCAATTTCAGTATCAATGGTATATCTGCCGCTTTTCAGTTCTGCAAGAGCATATTCTCCGATTTTCTTTGCTGCGGCTCTGTTTGTTTCATCGTTTTCGGGACCATTCCACGCCTCCATAGCAGTGCGGAATTCTTCACTGAATATGTCAACGACTTCCTCTGTTTCTTCACGGAACAGACGCACATAATAAGGCTTTTCCTCCATGCTTCCACCGCCGACTAAGAGGAACATTCCCTCTCTTTCAGCAATGGGATATTTCATTACGTATATTCCTGAGCCTGTGTCCTCACCGTAGTATCCTTTAAAATCAGCCCAGGTGATTTCCTCGCTGTCTTTAAGAGAAAGAGCAAGAATATCATCAACTGTTATCAGCTTGCCGCATATTTCCACAATCATTTCTTTCAGCTTGATATAGTCAAATACATCAAGCTGACCGTCAACGCACAAATCCACAGCCTTTATATCAGCAATAGATGCATTTGATTTGCCCATAAGCCAGTTCTGGAGGGTAACAGCATCAGCTATAGTAAGCTCCCAGTCGCCGTTAGCGTCGCCCTTTACAGGGGGAGCAGTTGAATTTGGACCGCTTGGAGCGTTGAATCGGAAGCTGTCAAAGCTATCACAAAGCATAGGCAGAGCGCGCTTCATCTGATTGAGTCGTATATATTCATCGGTATTCTTGTATTCGTCCTTGACCTCAACAAAAACCTCTGCAAGCTTATTAAAGGTGAATATTAAATCTCCCGACTCTGTAATTGAATCGGCACGATTAATAACCATAAAGCCATTGCGGTTTATTCTGTAATCGTAATATTCTTCGGGAAGTCCAATATCCTCCATAACTCCGCTGAAATCATAGTCGGCTTCGGTTTCTCTGACAATATCCCTTATATCCTCGGAAGAAAAAATGTCCTCCAAGCCTTCGTTGAGGTACTTATCGGGGGTGAGCATAACGCAGTCAATTACGCCCATATCAAGATATTTTTGCATATCCTCGGGGGTGTGGTATTCAAGCTCATTTGTCCAGCAGAACTGCTTATAGCTTTCCTCATCCATATTGAGTATCTCATCAAAGGAATACTCCACAGGCTCGGCAAACCAGTATTTTTCCATATATATGACAACATTCTGATTGTTGCTTTCGGTGAAATCAAAGGAAACATCTGATTTTTCCATATCTATGTTATAGCTGTAGCCGTTGCAGCTCTTGCCTACATAGTTTACGGAATAGCTGAAATCCGTTAAAATATCTGAATGTACATAGGGATTGCATTCTGATGTATTAAAGCCCCCGAGGTAGATTGCACCGCCCATTCCTGCGCCTGAACCTGAGAGAGAGCCACCTACAATTGAAAAGTCCATATCCTTGCGGAAAAGCTTGTTTGTTTCGGAATCAATGACTGTTACGGTTACTGTTCCTCTTTCGGAGGTATCAGCTGCAAATGCCTGTATACCGCCAATAGATGAAAGCGCGAGAGCCATTGCCGAGATGAATGAAACTGTCTTTTTCATAGTAATTCCTCCTGTCTGTTATTATTGTGATAATAGAAACATAAACGATAATCGTCGATTTTGCCGAAATATCGCCATTTTTCTTATTTTCATTGTAGCACAAAAGGTTAAAGATGTCAATACTTAATATATATATATAAATCAATACAAATGTTTTGTTAGCGTAATGCATAAATTTGATTTTGTGCAATAAGCACAAAGAATCCAAGAATCTGTGTCTGTGAAATCTTGGATTCTTGAATTCTTGTTTTAGTACCAGTCTGTAGAAAAAGGCGTATTTTATTTAAGGGCGAGCAATGCTCGCCCGCAATTTCGGAATGAAATTCAAGTTTTTGGACAATCTCAAATGCTCCCCAAAAATCGGGGAGCATTTATTTTCAATTTCAAGTGTTATACACTGTTATATATACAGATACGAACAGTTCTAAGGTTATAAATTATAATCTGCAAGCGTAAAAAATATTACAACAAATTTTATTGTATATTCACAAAATACTCGGTTGAAAATTAGTGAAAAAGTAGAAAATAAAAATTATTTTTCAATAATCAACCATTTATGGTTGAAAAATGCCCTGTTTTTGCCCATTAGTGAGAGGGGTTGTAAATCGCAGCACAAAATAATACATAGTTCAGACATCATCCCACAATTCCCGAGCGTTCAATACCCTCGATGAAATGCTTTTGCAGGCATATATATAGTATCAGCAGGGGAGTAATGGAAATCAGACAGCCTGCCTCTTTCCAGACAATCTGCTCGCGGGGGGATATTTCAGCTGTAACCGTGTCGAACAGCCGCTGTTTCAGCTCAGTGTCAAGGTTGCGGAGCATAAGGGAAATCGTCCGTGTATCAGTGAAAAAGCTTGCACTGACGTAGTAGTCGTTCCAGTACCACACCACAGAAAAGAGAAATACCGTGAGAAAAGCGGCGGAGGCGTTGGGTATCATAACCTGCACAAAGGTTCTCAGAGGGCCGCAGCCGTCGATATATGCCGCATCCTCCAGCTCTCTGGGAAGCCCCTTGAAGAACTGGCGGAAAATCAGTATCATAAGCCCTGCGCGTATGCCGTTTGCAGTGAGGGCAGGGAGATACATCGTAAAGGCTGTATCAATGAGATTGACGGTAAATCCGCCTATTCCGAAGTTTCTGAACTGTGAGTACAGCGGCAGGGCGATAACCTGCGGCGGCACCAGTATCATCATTATGACAATGCCGAAAAGCAGCTTCTGTCCCTTGAATTTAAACCTTGCAAAGCCGTAGCCCGTCACAGCGCAGGAGATAACCTGCACCAGCGCACAGCCCACATTCAGATACAGGGTTGTGAAAAGAGTTTGGGGAAATCCCATAGCGTCAAGGGTTTCTTTCATCACATCCAGGGTGAAATTGCGGGGAATCCACATAACTGTGGGGTCGTTCATATCGCCCCTTTCACGGAATGCACAGCTTACCATATAAATCAGAGGGTACAGAATAACAAATCCCAGCCCGAAAAGTATAATGAAACGGAAAAATGGAAATATTATCTCAGCTGCCTTTTTTCGCCTTAAATAGCCGATTTCTTCCTTTGAAAGCTCGTTTTTGCTATTTTCAGCCATATTCTGCACCTCCTATTCTGTTTCGTAGTAAATCATTTTATTTGCACCATAGGTGACAATGCCGATTGCGGTGAGGATAATCCCGAAATAAAGCCAAGCCATAGCGGATATATTGCCGAACTGCCAGTCATCACGGAGGGCGAGAATTCGCTTCATAACGGGATTTGTGGGATTTGTGAATGAGTCGATTACGGTGAAGATAAAATTCACCAATATAAAGGGACTTACATAGGGGAAAGTGATTTTCCAGAAGTATTCCCAGGCTGTAGCGCCCTCAAGCTGTGCCGCTTCACGGGCGGAGGAGGGGATAGTCTGCAAAGCCGCAAGGAAAAGGAGTATCTGTATTCCGCTTGCCCAGACGATGCTGAAAATATTGTCGGATATAGCGGAAATCATAGCCTCCATATTGTCGCTTAGACCGTATATTCCAAGAAATTGCAGCAGCTCGCCCACCATATTTGTGGAGAACATAGTCGAAAACTGTGCCGCACCTGTATTGCCTGTAGCGCTTATATCACCGCTTATAATGGCATAGACAGGGCCTGTTGCAATGATTACAGGGAGGAAGAATATTGCTCTTGCCATAGCCCTGCCCTTGAAATTCTGATTGAGAACAACCGCAATAAACAGGGAAAAAATCACAATAAGGGGAGTTTTCCACAGGGTTTCAATAAGGGTATCCTTAAGGCAGTCAGTATATTTCGGGTCAATTGTCAGGGCGTGTTCAAAGTTTTTCAGTCCCACCCATTTCAGCGTAGAATTTCCCGTGTCAATGGTGACATCGCAGAAAGACCATATAAAAGAGGTCAGCAGAGGCACGAGGAAGAAGCAGACAGTTCCCACAAGCCATATACTTATAAAACCGTAGCCATAGAGAGCTTTTCTTCTCTCGTAGGAAATACGCGGAGGCTTTTTATCCTTTTTTCTGTTGCTCATCAGTAAAAATAACCTCCTTTGCCTATATCGTCAAGGTCAATTGTCTGACCGCTGAAAGATATGGTATTTTCCGAAAAATCGGCTTTGACCACAGTTCCGCCCGAATATGTGACGGTGATATTGCCATTATCGTCGATTTCATAGCCTGTGATGTAATCCTCTGCAATTTCCTCATATAAGGACTGCAAAAGCCTGTATTCAGCAGCCGCAGACAGTATATGGTTATCATAGTTTGCATAGAAATACACGTCAAATTCCGTATCTTTAAGCTCGCTTGCCTCCTCATACAGCATATCATAATTGAGATAGCTGCCTGTAGCCGCCGCCATAAGCAGCAGCTTATTATGGTCAGCAGTACCGTTCAGAGCCGTTGAGGAGTATGGCACAAGTCCGTGAAGCACCATCTGATAGAAGGGTATATCCTCGTTGAATATATCAAATCGGCTTGAATTGAGCGGGACGTTCATTATATGGTTTGCGTAAGGAATAGCATAGGCATTAGCTGTGTCAGCAAGAATGCCATTTTCAAGCTTATCCGTCAGCAGTTCATAGCCCTCTACAGCCAACTGTTTTGCATCAGAACGGGATATTTCACGCTTGCCGTAGTCACCGTAAAGGGAGGATGTGAGATTGCCGATTGATACTCCCGAAAGACCTGCCTCGCTATAGTTTTCCCCGATATCACCGAAAACCTCGCTGTAATAAGAGGGGGACAGCAGGGACATATTATCCTTGAAGCCGTCGGGGATATCGTATGCACGGTCATAGCTGACAATACGCGAGTATGCCCCTGAAATGCGGACGCAGGTGTTATTTATGGAGTTATAGCCGTTTCCCGAATAGAAATCGCGGTTGTCGGATACAGGATAAAGCTCAAAGCCGTTATCCTCAACAAATGAAGAAAATGCCGAAAATTCGTCCTTTCCACCGAGAGAGGATGCAGGTGAGGCCGATGTGTCAACTTTATTTTCAATGCCGTTGTCAGTCCAGTTTTTGTAGGATACAACTATGTTTTCAACTCCGCTTTCAGTTAAATCGTTGAGAATTTCCCTGCCCTGACTAAAGCTTGTCACAGGAGTTTTCATAGTTACGGGAATGCCAAGTACAGGCTTTTTCTTCTCCACACCGCCGTAAAGTGAAACATACATAGGAGCCTGCTCCGAAGCAGTCTTTTTTGCAAGTCCCATTTCCTCGGTGAGATATTGGCGGTATCTTGCGGCAACGTCCGTATAATCGGCATTTTCAGCAGATATGGGATAATAGAGAAGCTCAATATCCTCGGTTTTGATATCCCCTGTTTCGAATACGGTAAATTTATCGTTGCTGCCTGACATATAGAAAGTGTCAGTTCCGCGGAGGATGAAATTAAATCCGCAGATATTATAGCCGCTGTTGGACTGTTCCGACACGCTTACGGAGAGATTAGCGTTTGCGTCACCCTTTTCAGCGATAACAAGCATAGCGTTATCCTTTTTTACAATACCGTATACGGGGAGATAAAGCTGTTCAGTGACAGCCCCCTTGTGAGTGGGAACAGCGGTAATATCCCTGCCATAGACGGGCTGAGAGTATGCGTTTGACTCCGTAGTTTTCCTGTTATTGAAGCGCACAAGAGCGCCGCAGCCGTCGGGGATGATGAAATAGCCGTTTTCGGACATATCAGCCGCTCCGAAGCTGTTCATTATGTTCATTTCAGTAATGATATTCTCGTTGTCAGGCTCTTTAATATCGCTGATTTTCAGCTTTGCGCGGATATGGTCATTTTCGAGGGTATATTCCACAGGGACTGTAAATCCCTTTTCGTATCTGTAGGTGATACGAACACCGCCCTCAATATCCTTTACGGATATTTCGCAATCTTCCGTGGCTGAACGAAGGATAGTTGTGGAATGCTTTGAGGGCGTGCCGTAAGTCAGCTTATTTGCGGAGCGAAGCTCATTTATAAGCAGGGGAGTAGCCTTAGTGTCACGAGAAGCTCCAAGCGGAGCAGACCACCATATATAGCCTGTTTTCTTGTTTTCAACGGCTATGTTTCCCAGTCGGTCATCCACAAGAAGGCGGAAATCCTCGTTTTCGGCGCATACCCTTGAAACCGCAATGACCTGTTTGCTGTCAGCAGTGAGCCATACAAAGCCTTTTTTATCAGTGGTATAATATACGGCTTTTCCGTCCTCTGTGCCGCTTTCTTTATAGGTAAAAAGGATATTTTTATAGTCCTTATCCATAAGCTCCAGAGTTTTTCCGTCAAGGGAGCTGAAAAGGAAAGGGTTATCAATAGTTGAAATAATCTGACGTATATTCAACGGTTTTGTCATATCTTCGTTTACATAGAGGAGGTAGCGTCCGCCGCCGCTGAGGTATACTTTGCCTGTGTCGCATTTCTGCCCCTTTTCAAAATCTGCAAGGACTTTTTTTGCCTTATCATCAACAGCAACGAATTCCCCGAGCTTTTTTATATCAGCAATTTTATCCGCAAGTTTCTCCTGCGCAGGGGTATAATCCGACTTTTTATCGGGCTTGCCGCCGTTGTTATTCCATATGATATCGTCAATATCCTTAGCCTTGAAGTAAATGTCTATATCTTCAATAGTGCCGATTTTTTGCAGATATTCCGTAATATCGGCATAGGGAACCTCGACCTTTTCAACGCTTTCGGCAAGCTTTGCGGAAACGGAGGATTTTTCTTCCTCTGTTTCTTCAATGGAATTATCAGGAGCAGGAAAATCCTCGTCAGCAAAGGAATTGGCCGATACAGCCGCAGTTGATACAGCAAGGAGACAGAGGAGAAATAATTTCAGTTTTTTCTTCATAATATGCCTCCTTTAATCTTTTAACCTGTAGGAGATTTCCATAAACAGGGTTGAGAAGAATATAACCACCTGCTGTATGAGAAACAGCAGGAGTATCAGCAGAAACAGCATTATAAGCATAGCAGCAATTGTAAGGATAATGGCAAAAACTGTCTTTAATGCAGAATACTGATGCACCGACCGTATGGCGGAAAACAGGAGTATAGCCGACCAGCCTGTGCCGATTACAGCGACAATGGTAATGAAAACTGACTCGTCACGTATAAGAAAATGGGAAAGAAGGGTATTTATAAACATTTGTGCCACATAGGGAACAAGGGCATAGGCGCTGTATATGCAGATATTTTTCATAGTGCCCTCGCCGTCAAGGAGAGTACACACTGCCCAGTTGCCCACCGTCCAAGCGCCGAATAATACAAAGCTTCTGACGATATATGGCACAACGTTGAATATCTTATCATAGGGGACATAGTGATTGAAGCCGTAAAGCCGTTCAGCAGCGATATTGGCAAGGAACAGCATACACACTATAAAAAAGGCTATTTTAAGGGAGCCTGATTTTTTCCAGCGCATATCCTCAAAACCCTCAACAGGGTGAGTTATGGCGTGAATTACCCACTGAACAGGGGTTAAATCCCACATATGTTATCCCTCCTTTTCGTCAGTTTTCTCCTTTTTCCTTTCAGTGGCAAGAGCAGCCTTTTTGTCCTTGCGGATTTTCACACAGCCTGCAATAGCAATCAAGCCGAAAATAACTGCAAGAAGTATCGGCTCAAAATTATTTTTTATAAATTCCATACGATAGCCCTCAAAGGCTTTATCGTAGATTTTTCCTGCGTCTGCAAGCTTAGCGTATTTCATAGCTTCTTCGTAATCCCCAGAGCGGAGCTTTGCGGCGGCAACACCGAGATAAGCGCGGTTGTATGTACCGTCATATTTCAGCACCTCCATCCAGGGCAGGAGAGCCTCCTCATAGTAACCGTCATTGTGGAGAGATGAAGCCTTGTGTACAGCTTTACCGAAATCCGTTTCCTTGAAGATAGTTACAGTATTTTTCATTGTATCGGTGACATAAAGCCTGTCGCCGCAGGATTCAAGAGCAGCCGCTTGCTTGAAGCCGCCCACCTGACTTGCGTTTGTACCCGCGATAAACAGCAGGTTGCAGTCCTCATCATACTGGAAAATACGTCCCATAGTAAGGTCAAGGCAGTTTATATTGCCGTCCTCAGCGATGTCAATATCCACAATAGCTGAGGCAAGCAGCCTGTTTTGTGACGTATCATACATAGGGGAGTAGTCACCGAAAACAGCCTCATTATTGGCAAATATATTTTTACCTGCGGAGTTGAGCTTTTTTACTGTATCTGTAGTCTGGGACGAGGAAGAAGTGCAGGTATAGATGAAATCTCCCTCAATGTCAAAGCTTGTGATACCCGAAGGGACATTTCGTGTGCGTCTTGCACGCTTTTCCTCAGACATAAAAAGTCCCGAAACATAGTCCCCGATAATTTCAGCAGTTGGCTGAACGCGGTTTGCACCGTAAAATCCCGTAAATTCACCGTCGGGAGAGAACATAGCCGCACCTGTTGTTATATTGTTCAGCACCACATAGATATTACCTGCCTTGTCAGCTATAATACGCTGGGGATTGAAAGTACGCTGCCCGCCGTATATTTCAGAATCGGGCTTTGTTATCTCTCTTACAACGCTGCCCGAAAGGTCAGATACAAGTACACGGGAGTTATCCGTATCGGCTATATACATAAGCTGATTTTCCGCCGATATGAATATACCTGAGGGTTTTTTCAGCGTAGTTTTCGTGCCGTCGGGCATAGTAAAGCTGTCATATACCTTTACAGTTTCGGAAAAATCGCTGTTTACTGCAATAATACGGCTGTTACCAGTGTCGGTTATATAGAAATTACCGTCAAAGGCGCAGAATATATCAGAGGGCATATCAAAGGCTCCCACGCCTAAATCATGCCCAGATACAGCGCGTTCAGCGGTATAGCCTGCCTGCGAGGGGATTGGTTCGCCCCAGCGGTCGTAGTTGTACACATCGTAAGGCTCTTTTGCGGATGCGGTAAAAACCGCTGTATATCCGCATATAATCAACGAGAGAGCAGCTGTAACGGCTCTTTTGAAAAGTTTTTTCATAGCCGTCACCTCAATCCTTAATGCCCGAATGAGCCATAGTTTCGATAACCTGCCGCTGAGCAAGGATAAACACGATAACAGGGGGGATAAGCATAAATACAGCCGCTGCCATAGCAACGCCTGCACGGGCAAGTCCCGAAGCCGCCGCCTGCGTCACAACAGTGGGGAGGGTTTTATACTGCTCCTGAAATACAACGGAGCCTGCCTGTATATTCCACGCGCCCTGAAAAGCGAATATAATAAGCGTCATAAGAGCAGGCTTCTGATTTGGCATAACAATCTGCCAGCATATGCGGAAAAGCCCTGCACCATCAACCTTTGCGGCTTCAATCATAGAATCGGGAATTTGTGAAATCGACTGCCGCATAAGGAAAAGTCCCATAGGCGAGGCTACAGCAGGGAAAATCAGCGCAAGGGGAGAGTCGATTATCCCCATTTTTGACATAACAATATATTGCATAATATAGATTACATTGCTCTGGTAGAGCAGGGCAACAACAATAATGCTGTTGATAAACTTGCTGCCGGGAAACTTGCATTTTGCAAGGACAAAAGCTGCCATAGAGGCAAAAAAGCACTGTAACACGGTAACGGATACCGTAACGGCAACGGAGTTGAAAACATAACGTGAAAAGGGAACGCGATTGCTTTTCAGCACGTCAAACATATCCCTGAAATTGTCAAGAGTAGGGCGGAGTGTATAGAGCTTCGGAGGGAATACAAAAAGCTCCTCCACAGGCTTAAGGGACATAACAACAGTGAGGTAGATAGGCAGAAGCATAAAAAGCCCCATAATAAGGAGCAGGATAAATACAGCTATAGTACCGCCGTGTTTTCTGCCTGCCTGACGGCTTGTGCCTTTTAATTTATCTGTGCTTTTCATACTTCACCTTCTTTCATAAATTTGAGCCTTTAGCTTTGATATGGTTGATATTATCCGTCTTGGAGTGATGTGGGCATCGCCCACTGCTAATGGCTAAAAGCTAACGGCTTGCGAAGCATAAGACAATTAATCATCATTGCTTCCCAATACCTTGCTTATTACCTTGTTGCATATAAACATCGCCACAAAGAGAATCATACAAATCGCTGAGGCATATCCCATTTCAAAGCGTACCCAGCCGTAGTCGTAGGCGTGAGTCATAATGGTATGTGCCTTGTAGTCGGTACTTGGAAATCCCACAAGATTCTGCGCCACCGTACCTGCCGTAAACGAGCCGACAATCTGCATAACCGCCGCAAAGAGCAGCTGAGGCTTCATCGAGGGGATAACGATATATATAAGCTCCTGCCATTTTGTCCGTATACCCTCAATTGCTCCTGCTTCATACAAGGTTTTATCAATATTCTGAAAGCCTGCACGGAGGGCAAGAAATCCTGCTCCGAGGGAAATCCAAAGCTGAACAATGATACTGACCCCAAGAACATACCGTGAGTCTGTCAGCCATTGCACAGGAGCATTGAGAACGCCCAGATTTACGAGGAAAGAGTTGAGATAGCCGTTTATATCACCGCTGAAAATAAGCTGCCATACGGTGTAAACGCTTGCCATAGAGGGAATATAGAATATCAGGGTAAAAATAGTTTTAAGCTTAGGTGGCAGACTGTTTATCAGCCACGCAAGGAGAAAGCACAGCACATAGCTGACAGGCCCCGTAAAAAGGGCGAAAATCAGCGTAACCCGAATGGACTGTATAAACACCTTATCCGAAAGGAAAAGGGCGGTATAGTTGGAAAGACCGATAAATTCGGGAGCCTGCGCCATATTGAAATCCGTAAATCCCATAGGCAGGGACATTACAACGGGAATTACTGTAAATATGATAAAAAATATCATAAATGGGGCAATCATAGCATAGCAGGCTTTATTCTGCTTAACTGAACGCCACATAGCTGCCCGTTCTTCTTTTTTAGTACGTCTGCCGATTTCTTCTGCTGTCAGTTTCGCCATAACTGCCTCCTTTCAGGTATTAATCCTTATATTTTTCGAGATTTTTCCGCTTACGCTCAATTTCACCGTTTATATCTCGATTGTACCAAATCAGCGTATCACGGGGATTTTCACCCTCATTTACCGTTTCTCTGAAAGCGTTCATAATATTTCTTGTAACGGCATAAGAGGAGGGGAGAACAGGTATTTCCACAAGCTCCGACTGCTGTGCGTAAAGGCGTTCAAGCTCCTTAGCTGACCAGGAAAGCTGTGAAAGCGCCTGTTTATTAGCTGTGTCAAAGCGTCCGAGAGTTCCGAGAAGTCCCTCGGTACGCATAGCATATTCAGCCTGAGTATCAGCTGATGTAAACCATTTTATAAATTTCCACGCACCGTTTATATTTTCAGCGCTGTTGAAAATAACCGCACCCGAGCCGCTTGAATTTGCCGCGTGGGATATAGTGCCGTCAGCCTGTTCCGTACCGGGGACAGGGAAGAACTCCCATAATCCCGATATTTCGGGAGCAGCCGCTTCAAGCTGATTTGCAAAGGTATAATTCTGTATAACAATGGGATATTCACCCGTGCGGAAACGCGTAAAAGCGTCATAGCTCTGTTCAAAGCTGTATTTTGTATAGAAATCCGTCCATTCCTCAAAGGACTGAACAGCCCCAATGGAGTCAAAGGTTGACGCTGTAAGCGTATTATTGTAGTAATTTTCGCCCTTTTGCAGCAGAAGCATAGCAAAGGTATGCCCTGATTCCGTAGCAGGGGAGATATTGGCAGGGGGCAGAACAAGTCCCACATTCATATAATTCCGCTGTATAGCGGGGAGCATATCAATAAGCTCCGCCCAGGTTTCGGGAGGGGAAGTATACCCCAGCTCTGCGAGTATATCAGTACGGCAGAACATCATAGGAAAACTCTGACTGACAGGCAGACCGTATGTGCCGCCGCTGTACTCATAGTGAGTGAGAGCATTTTCCTGAAATTGCTCCGATACATTGTTGAAATCGGGGAATCGTGACACATCCACAAGAAGGTCACGGGCAGCCAGATTTACAGGGAATTCGCCGCCCAGAAAAAGCGCAGCGTCAGGGCCTTTTCCGGCAAGGGAGGCTTCTACAATGCCCCCTGTTACGAGATTTATGGAAATTGGAATATCGTATTCGGGAATGAATTCATTTTCCGTCATTTCCTTTATAATCTGAGCCTGGTCACGTCCCAGAGCAACCCAGACTTCAACGGCTTCTTCATCCTTTACATCGGAAAGGGTGGTATAATCCTCAAAAAATGAGCCGAAAAAGCTTTTTATACCGAAAGACAGGGATTTTCCAAGCTTTTCATTGCAATCGGTGAAATTCGTGTCCTTTCCTGCAAGCTCAATATAGTCCAGTTCAAGGGGCTGACCGCGGTATTCACGTACCCAGGCAGTAATTGAGCCGATATTGCTCTTTATCTGTGACAGATAGTCTGTGATTTTAAGCGGTTTATCAATACATTTATCGAGTATAACCGCCGCTGAATCAAGAATTGCCGCCTCCGAGCCGGATGTACCGGAAAGAGCCTCAATATCAGCCTGTACGGCTTTGAATTCGGTGGAAATACGCACAAAATCCACGATAAGTCCGTCGATTTTCTCGTGAACGTAGTAATCCGTATATTTATCGGGTGAAGGACCCGTAATCATAATGATTTTTCTGTAGCATTCGTTAAGCTCATCAACGGCATTTTCAAGGCGGCGGAGAGAGTCACCGATTTCACCTGTAACGCACTCCATAGTAATGGTGTGAGCCTGTCCGCCTTCAAGGTATACGTATACATCTTCGCCGTTTTCCGTCCGAGGAGTTGTAACATTCCAGTCTGTATCATAGAAGAATTCAACGCAGTCCAGCTCCTTGCAGGGAACTTCCCCGTCGATGTATATACGTCTGTTGGAGAAAAATCCGCGCATCTGATTTTGTCTTGCCTTTATACCAAGCCTGAACCAGCCGCCGCTGCCGATTTCTTTCTCTGAAATCTCCCAGGTGACGGTCTGCATAGCCTTTTTCCAGCTGTCCTTGCCGATAGTATTGCACAGTAGCTTTACAGGGTCAGAGGGTGAGGTATTATAGCTTGTATTATCCGAAGCAGGCGAAAGAGAAGCGTCCGATTTATAGAGAGCGTCTTCACCCTCAATGCGTATAAGCCGCGTATTATCGCTGCCTGAGGCATTTACAGAGCTTTTATATTCCTCATAGGAGGGCAGTTCATCGGGAGTGAAAAATCTGAGATAATCAATGACAAATTCCGCCCGTTCCGAGGTGAAGCTTATTTCGTGGCTGCCTTTTTCCAGATAGAACAAAAGGGGCTGAGAGAAAAGTCCGTCGGGGTCGCTTATGACGGCTTTCTGCCATATTGACTGCTGAATTTGAGCAGGACGTATTTCATTTCCTCTTGAATCCTTTTTTATATCCGTTTCATTGACCCATACCCTGTTAAGAGTAAGCCGTGAAGCCGAATCAAAGGGGAGTTCACCGTCAATTTTCAAAGAAAGCTCAATACGGCTGCTGTTGGAAATCAGCGGCGCATAGCTTATTTCAAGGGCATACAGTCCTGTTTGGGGAACATCTATAGTGCAGGCGGCATTTCCGCCGCTGCTTTCCCACATAAGAGTGTTATCACGGGAAATACCGCCTGTGGTATAGCTGCCCGTTGAGAAGCTGCCGTTTCCGGTTGAAGAAAACCCGGTCCCGTTGATGAGTATATCAAATTCAGGGCGTTTTTCCTCAGCATACATATCGTAGTAATCGCTGTATGAAGGAATAGCCGTATTCACAGGCTCAAAGGTGTAATAATCGCTGTTTTGGGTGATATAGTCAGTTGATGTTTCATCGGTGAGAAATTCTCCGCGAGCTGTCAGCGGAGCGTTAAAAACAAGGCAGGAAAGAGCTGCCGACATTATTTTTCTACAAAATTTATTAAGTTTCAACTTCTCACACCTCCCAAAATAAAAACAGCAAACTGCATAATACTTTCCATATAATTATAGCAAAATTTCAGCTTTTTGTCAAGGAAAAAGAAAGGGCATACAGAATAATATACCAATATACCGACATATTTCCTGTTAATGCGTAATTTACGATATATCGTTATCTCCTTTGTAGTACGTTGTAACATTTAAAATTTTATGTTTAATAAAGACAATTTTTCTATAAATGTGTATGATAGAGGAATTTAATTAAAAACTTTTGAAAAGACCGCCTGAACCGTATGAAAAGACTTGCCTTTTTCATATGTAACAATCCCCGAGTTCAAAAGTCGGCAAAGGGAGGGAAAAAGGGGAAAGGGAAAGGAGAGTCCAGAGAGGAAAACCGTAGGGGAAAAAGGGAGGGAAATGCCGACTTTTGTGCCAGTTTTGTTTTTCCCTCCCTTTTGCCCCGTAGGTTGT
>JAFQHO010000055.1 GCA_017397925.1 Ruminococcus sp. | reverse complement strand
TTTTTCTGCCGGTGTGTTCGTTATACCCTGTTTTCAACAATTTTGTACTTTTTCACTTTTTACATTTTAAAAAAGTCCGAGTGGACCATTTCCATGGCTCACTCGGACTTTTGGTTTCACTTTTTTTACAGCGCCTTTTAATTAATTCATATTGAGATAATACAATTACTCGCCAAGAGCTTTTTTCAGCCAAACATCAGCAATATCAAGTGCCTCGTAAAGACCGCATTCACGCTCTGCGTTTTTCACAACCGCTTTCATAGGATTCTGCTCATTTGTATCAAGCTGAACAACGCGAACCTTTGATACCATCTGCTCGCCGTCAACTTCCTTCTGTGCAAGAATCTGTATCCATATAACATAGGGGTCGGACATATATCCATAGTAAATCTGATTACCGCATCTCACAAGGGGATACCCCTTATAAGTGGAAAATTTTTCGCTCATATCTTACCTCCGTTTCTCGGATACGGTCATATTGTACCGTTTCCTTTCAGTAAGCGGTATCTTTATTTCCAGGTTGTTTTGAATTCAGTGTCTGATTTAAGATTTTCCGCATTTTCTATCAGTGTTTCCACGTATGATTTTGAAATATTGAATTTACTTTCACCATCCGCAACAACAAGTGCCTGCAGCGCTGACTTTTCATAGAATTCAAACTTCATTGTCTTGTTCATATAGCTGTCTGTGTACTCCAGAACAGCCATAGGCTCGCCGGAAGGAACATCCTCACCTAATGCGAAGCTTTCACCGTTAGCCTTGATAAGGAAGCTGTAGAACTTTCTGTATCGCTCAGCGTCAAAATCCTCACCATTGAGAGTTACGCTGAAATTGTCAGCTGTAAGCTTTTCGTCCTCACCGGGTTCTTTAGTCTGAGTGATATCAAATTCATACGACACATCTCCGCTTTTAACGGAAAGGTCAGTGATATTCCATACATAGGAAGCCACAAACATTCTTGAAGCAACATCAATAGGCTGAACTGTCACCCATTTTGCCTTTTCAGCATCAAGGACATATATTACATTACCGCCCTCAAACATAGCGTAGCAGCTCTTGCCTTCGCTGTCATCGAAATATTCACTGAGAAGCAGCTTATAGTCGTTTCCGTCGTCACATTCCATAGTAACAGAGCAGAAAGGCTCCTTAAGTCCTGCCTCTGCAATATCTGACTCTGTGCATTGCACTGCATAAATGCTATCTGCACTCAGTCCAAACATACCTGTTATGATATCTGTTGCACGTTCAACAGTAAGATATGCAAAAGTAGGGCTTGTCATAATATGGGTTGACGATGTACCGCCGCGATTTGCCTCATCATCCGAACTCTTGTCGTATTCAAGAATAAGGTCATCCTCCCCCTTTCGGCTTACTGTAAGCTTTTCAACTTTTGGATAAACATCGGGTGATTTCAGCATTGTTGTTTCCACGAAATCATCAAGTGTCTTGCTATAGTTCGCAAGCGCAGAAATGCGGACAGTGAATACTGTATCAACGCCGTCAATCATAACGTACTTAGCATCACCCACAGGAGCGTCATTACCGATGAACATACGGCATTTTGTTCCCGTTTCGTATTCAATATCAACTGTAATCTCAGGATTTTCAAGACCGAATTTTGCAAGGTCGGTACAGTTTTCCTCAACAACGTCCTCCGATGTAAGACCGTTGGCGTTGTTGGCAAGAGTACCTATAAGTGCATTATTCATATTGACTTCCTGATAGCCGTCAAAGGTATAGATTATACCTGAACCATTTTCGGTTACACCGTTCTGAACGACATAAAACTCGTCAGTAGAATTCTTCACCTTTACAGACTTTATTACGCCTTTAAGGTCCGCACCTGTTTCAGGATCGGTACCTTTTACCTTATCATCGTATATAAGAATTTTTACCTGCTTTTCAACCTCGGACTGAGAAGATGAAGAACTTTCTCCGCCGTCTTTCGGCTCGGTCAGCAGAAGAGCCGCAGCTCCTCCGCCAAGCGCCAGCAGCAATGCGCTGAGTCCGATAATACCTTTAACCGATTTTTTCATTTATTCTTTCTCCATAACAGAACGCAAAGACCTGCAACACCGATAAGAAGCGGTATTACAACAACTACCACTACAAGAATAATTCTTGCAGTACCCTGTGTAAGTGAGAGTGTGTACTGATCAAATGTCTTTTCAGGAATTACAGCACTTGCCTCTTTGCCTGTTGTTTCGTTAATTACATTAAGAATAACATTTGCATTGTTATAAGTGTTGTTTCCTGCAAGAACTGCACTGTCAAGCATAAATGGGCTTCCGATAACAAGGACATCACTTCCGATAATTTCAAGGCCTGATGATGTTTCCTTTCTTGCCTTTACAACAACGTTAAACGCACCTTTTTCGCCTGCTTCATCTTCTCCTGTATAAAGCTCAGAAGAAGCTGCGGACTTAATAACCTCCTTGACAACTGTTTCATTGTTCTTGCTGAGAACAGTGATAGGACGAGCCTGAGGAGCTATAATAGGAAGTGTAGCGTTTGCAACAGCTCCTACTGTTTCAGTATCAGCAATTTCAAGAGTCGGAGCATATGTCATCTGACCAATTGCGCTGATACCTGCCTGAACCATATTTTCATTGTCAATGATAATAGATGGTTCAATCTGGATTTTCCATTCAGCGAGGAATTCACTGATATTAGGAAGCTGAGTTGCATATCCATTCTGAACATAAATCAGATCTCTTTCGTAATTTCCGCCATTGTAGAGGAAATCTCCCAGCTTTGTAATAATATCGGGGGTAAAGTCGATAGAAGGTGCAGGTACTACGATAACATCGTAATCCTCTGTATTAAGCGCGTCTGTACCGATATCAATTTCAACACAGTCATAACCGTTCTTGGACATAAAGTTCATAAGAGAAACTTTAATTGAGGAATGTGTCTGATCGAAAATTCCGCTTCCATTCATACTTGAAACAAAAGCAGCTCTTACAGGATTAGCGTCTGAAACAGCCTTAACAGCGGAAGTGAGAACGCTTTCACCAGTAAACGTCATAACAATGTTTGTCTGTGTGCTGTTCTGCGAGGGAGTAACCATAGCTACGACTTCATCGGGAGTAATATACTTGACTCTTTCGCCGCATTTTACAACAATTCCGCCCTCTGTGATTTCGCCGTTGTAGTACTTGTTAAGTTCTGTAACAACATCGGGATTCTTTGTGATATTAACATATTCAACATCAATGCTGCCCTTGCCTGCCTCCGCATAAACGGAATACTTTTCAAGGATTTCAGGGATGATATCATAAGGACATTCAACAACTGCACCGTAATACTGATAAAACATATTCTCATAATTAGCTCCAAGCATTGCGAAATAATCTTCAGTTGTTGTAACAATAATTTCAACGTCCTTGTCTACTGCTGCAAGAGCGTCTATTGACTCCTGTGAGATTTCGTGACGGTTATCAGGTGTCAGGTCAATCTTCATAGGGTAGCGCTGTGTAAGCAGGCTGCAAACGATATTCGCAGCAATAACAACAGCAATAACAAGTATAATAGTTACAGCTGACATTGAGCCGAATTTAAGCTTTTTCAGATTCTTCTTCGGCTTAACTTTTTCAACAGTTTCAGCTGCTTCAACAGCTGTTTCTTTGATTTCTTTTTCTTTTTTACTCATCTGTATACACTCCTTTCCAAATTATGACCAGCGTCTCTTATCAAGCACTCTTACTGTAAAGAAGTTGAAAAGAACTGCTATACTGATGAAATAAACGATTGTGGAGAGGTCGAATACGCCTCTTGTAAGCTCAAGATATCTTGAATAGAATGCAGCTGAAACAAGTGCTTTCTGAATAAACTCTACAGGGATATTAGCTGCAAGAGAATCCATAAGGTAAAGCACAAAGAGTACAAACATACCAATAAGAGCAGCTGCAATCTGATTCTCTGTAAGAGATGAGATGAAAAGTCCGATAGCTATAAATGCAGCACCAAGGAAAAGCATCGCAAAATAGTTACCTAAAAGAGTAGACCATACAACCTGACCGCAGAGTGCGATAATAATTGAATAGATGAATACTACGCTCTCTGCAATTATAAAGAGGGCAAGAGCCGCAAAATATTTGCCGAGTACAATTGATGAAAGACTTATAGGAGCTGTGAGAAGTCCCTGGTCTGTACGGTTTTTCTTTTCCTCACTGAGAAGTCGCATTGTGAGGATTGGAATGAGAAATACTACAATGATGAACATTGAGCTGAACATTGGTGAAATATCGGACATACCTGAACCTATAACACCTAATGAGAAGAAAAGTCCTGAGAAAAGAGCAAATCCTGCAAGGAATACATAAGCTATTCCCGATGTAAAGAAAGCACCCATTTCACGTCTGAATATAGCACCCATTACTTATCTCCTCCTTCTTCTGAACTATCGATTTCATTGTTTTCTTCCGCTTGTTCTGCGGATTCATCAAGGCCCATACCGCCCTGAATGCTTATATTGAAATCATCAAGTGATACTTTCTTCTTTTCATCTGCTTTTACAGCTGTGATATCGCCTGTTGTAATCTTCATAAAGATATCTTCAAGAGTCATATCAGAAAGCTGCATCATAAGGATATTCCAACCCTTGTCGCGGCAAAGGCTGTTTATTGCACGACGCACATCAACCTCGTCCTCTGACTCGATATCGTAGTCGTAAACGCCCTTTTCGCGCTCCATATCAGCACGTACATACTTAATACCGTCAACAGCTTTAAGTGCAGACACGATTTCATTCTTATCCTCAGTTGTACGCTTTGTACCCTCAATACGTACAGTCATCTTATGCTCATTTGTGAGCTTATCTGCAATTTCAGAAGCTGTACCGTCAGCGGCAATAACGCCCTTGTTTACAATTATAATTCTGTCACATACTGCCTGAATTTCGGGAAGGATGTGGGATGAAAGAATAACTGTGTGATTTTTTCCCAGCTTCTTGATAAGAGTACGGATTTCGATAATCTGGCTTGGGTCAAGACCAACAGTAGGCTCATCAAGAATAAGCACGGGGGGATTGTTGATAAGCGCCTGAGCAAGTCCCACTCTCTGCTTATAACCCTTTGAAAGATTGCGGATGAGTCTTTCTCTTACGTGAGAAATTTTGCATATATCGCAGATTTCCTTAAGGTGAGCTTTTCTTGTAAGCTTACACTTTTTAAGGTCGTACATAAAGTTGAGATATGCGTCAACAGTCATATCCACATAAAGAGGCGGGATTTCGGGAAGATAGCCTATATTTGCCTTAGCACCGATAGGGTCCTCTAAAATATCAACTCCGTTTATAAGAACCTGTCCCGAAGTTGATGAAATATATCCCGTCAGAATATTCATAGTTGTTGACTTTCCTGCACCGTTAGGTCCGAGAAATCCAAGTATCTCGCCCTTTCCAACAGAAAAGCTTATGTCGTTTACGGCTTTCTTATCGCCGTAACACTTGCATAGGTTTTTGACCTCAATCATAGCGAAGTCCTCCTGTATATATTTTTTTGGTTTTACCCAGTTATTGTAATTATACAACTTTTTTGTGATAATGCCGTGTTAATGAAACGAATATTAGATTATAGACTTTTGTAAATCCTCTGTAATCTGCTTTTTCAGTTCATCCACAGAGCCGAATTTCTTTTCCGGGCGTATAAATTCCAATAGCCTTACCTGTATCGTCCTGCCGTAGATATCACCCGAAAAACCGCTGATATATGTTTCTGCGAGGGGCTTTCCGCCATAGTCCACGGTAGGCTTTATACCGATATTTGTCATAGCCCGATATATTTTACCATCAATTTCAGTTTCTGCCCTGTATACACCAAATTTCGGCACAAGCTGGTTATCCTCAAAAAGCTGATTTGCTGTAGGAAAGCCAATAGTACGACCAATAGCCGCACCTGTCACAATCTCTGCAGAAACAGCATAGGGAGCACCAAGAAGCCTGTTTGCCCGCGTTATATCACCGTTTGTCAGCAGCCGTCTTATCTCTCCGGAAGAAACCATTGTTCCCTCAAGGAATTCATCCTCTGCGACATATACCTCAAAGCCGTATTTTTCACCGTATTCACGAAGCTCTGTTATTCCGCAGGAGGCTTTTTTCCCGAAACGGAAGTTGTTTCCGCAGCAAACGGAAGCAGCATTCATTCTGCCTGCAAGTATATCTCTTGCAAATTCTTCACCGGACAGTCCGCAGATATTGCTGAAATCAGGTGAATATACACAGCCGAACCCCATATTTTTCAATATACGAAGCTTTTCAGCGGTAGTATAAATATATCCGTCACATCCCGTAGGCTTTTTCAGCACGGTATGCGGTTCAAAAGTAAATACAGCAGGGGCATATCCCTTTTCAGCATTTTTCAGAGCAAGCTCCAGAACTTTACGGTGTCCGAGATGAATACCATCGAATAACCCCAGAGCAACCGAAGTTTTTTCAGTCATTTTTTATAATCCTTACGTAAGATTTTTCGCAACACGTAGAATACCGTTTTCGTGGTCGGCAAAGGCAGTACCGATAAATAAACCGTCAAAGCCGTATACAGAATAAAGCTCTGTATCGGGTTTTATGTTGTGTACTCGTGATATATCCAGCTTTACGCCGTTTCTGTACATTCTCGTCTGCACTTCATTCAGCCTGAGCTTTGATAAAGAGGAAAACACACGCTCAATTGGCAGTACAAGCTTCTCCAGACGATTTTCATCAGCCGCCTGCTGGATTTCGTCCATTGTATAACACTCGTCAAGAGTAAATCCCCCTGATGAAGTACGCACAAGGGAAGTCATAATTCCGCCGCAACCAAGCTTTTCGCCGATATCATTAATAATAGTACGGATATAAGTACCTTTTCCACAGTATATTTCAAGTATGCCCTCACGGGTATTCTCGTTGTATTCAGTCAATATAAGCCTGTCAACGTGTATCTGTCGTGGAGTACGCTCCACATCAACGCCTTGTCTTGCAAGGTCGTAAAGCCGTTGTCCGTTGACTTGCACCGCTGAATACATAGGGGGAAGCTGCATTATATCTCCCAAAAAATCGGGAATTACAGCTTCAAGCGTGTCACGGCTTACAGACATATCCGAGGAAGTGATTACCTCCCCTGTTATATCCTGTGTATCCGTTACCTGCCCAAGCTTAAAGCCTGCACGGTAGCTTTTTGTATTGTCGGGCATAATATCGCAGGCTTTTGTGGCAGTTCCCACAAATACGGGGAGAACTCCCGTAGCCATAGGGTCAAGTGTACCTCCGTGGCCAAGTCTGCGGATTTTCATTATTCCCCTGAGTTTTGCAATAACGTCAAAGGAGGTAAAGCCCTGAGGCTTATTTACACATATTATACCGTTCATTCCAGTGCCTTTTCCACAGCTTTTATAACAGCTGCTTTCACATCTTCGATATTGCCCTTTAAGGTACAGCCTGCCGCCTTAGCGTGACCTCCGCCTCCAAGAGTCTGACATATCTCTGATACATTTACTTCGTCAGCGGAACGGAAAGAGCATTTAAACTCTCCCGGCTCACGCTCACGCATAAGAATACCGACCTCTGTATCTTCAAGCTGCAATGTTATAGGAGCAAGCCCCTCCAGCTCGTCACAGGCAATGCCGAGTTTTGACATCATCTCCTGAGTTATAGCAGCAATTACCAGCTTTCCGCCGATATATTCCTCCATAAGCTCACAGAATTTAGCTTCAAGAAGCATTCTGCCCCGTGACTTAACTTCAAACATATAGCGATTGATACGTGCAAAATTTATATCGTAGCTGCGCTTCATCTCCGCGGCAATTTCATGTGCGCGGGGAGTAGTACAATCGTACTTGAAGCAGCCCGAATCGGTAGCAATGCCTGTATACAGGCACATAGCGCAATGGCGGCTTATATTGACCTCCATATACTTTGCAAGATTGTAGATAACCTCACAGGCTGCTGTTGCCTTAGGGCGAAGCAGCGTCATTTCGGCATAATTCTTATTGGACTCGTGGTGGTCAATGCACAGCTGTACCTTTTTGCCATAGATTTCTTCATATCTGCCCATAAGCTTAGTATCAGCTATATCAACAGCTATGATTGTCTTTGGCTCAAAGTCCTCATTTTCAATACCCTTTGTCATAAATCCATAACGGGAAGGGAATTCATCGCTGCAAACCACACGGCTTCTTATGCCAAGCTCTGCAAGAATATCCTTTAGCCCGAAGCCTGCTCCGATGCAGTCGCCGTCGGGACTCTGGTGAGTTATTATAACTGCATCTTCACAGTTTCTGAGAAAAGTTTCAGCCTCGCTGTAGCCTATATACATAACATACTCCTCTTAATTATCCTTTTAAATCAAAGCAAATCGTTGAGCTTCTTGCTTATCTCCGCACCTCTTTCAATGGAAGTATCGGCAACAAAAGTAAGCTCAGGTGATTTTCTCATCTGCAGGCGGTGGAAAAGCTCGCGGCGGATAAATCCTGCGGCGCTTTTCAGTCCCTGCACTGATTCTTTTGTCTTGTCGATTCCGCCAAGGCTTGATACGTAAACCTTACAAGTTGACATATCACCCGACAAATCGGCTCTTACAATTGTGAGAAGCTTATCAACTCTGGGGTCTTTGATATCCCTGAGTATAGCGGTAAGCTCTCTTTTTATATCTTCTGCCATACGGCTGTTTTTATAATTTGCCATAGATTAATCCTCGCGGTACTCCTCTACCATATAAGCCTCGAAAATATCGCCTTCCTTGACATCGCTGAACTTTTCAAGGCTGATACCGCACTCGTAACCCTCGGCTACTTCCTTTGCATCTTCCTTGAAACGCTTCAGACCTGCAATCTTGTCGTCTGCGATAATGATACCGTCACGAACAACACGAACCTGACAGTTTCTTACAGCCTTACCACTAAGAACGTAACTTCCTGCAACCATACCAACGTTGGATATCTTGTATACCTGACGCACTTCAATACGTCCAAGTTCAACGTCACGATATTTTGGAGCAAGCATACCCTTCATAGCTGTTGTGATTTCCTCGATAGCGTCATAAATGATACGATAAAGGCGGATATCAACACCATCTCTTGCAGCATTTTCAGCAGCAACGGGATCGGGACGAACATTGAAGCCTACGATAATAGCGTTTGATGCGCTTGCAAGCATAACGTCGCTTTCCTTTACAGCACCAACAGCGCCGTGGATAACTCTTACTCTTACCTCGTTATTTGAAAGCTTTTCAAGGGACTGCTTAACAGCCTCAACTGAACCCTGAACGTCAGCCTTTACAACAATAGGAAGCTCCTTGATTTCACCCTCTGCGATCTGGCTGAACAGGTTGTCAAGAGTAACCTTGCGGTATGCATTGAACTGCTCCTGCTTAGCCTCATGCTTTCTCTGCTCAACAAGCTCTCTTGCAAGACGCTCATCTTCAACAGCGTTGAAAGTATCACCTGCGCTTGGAACTTCTGCAAGACCTGTAATCTCAACAGGAACGGAAGGACCTGCGGATTTAACAGTTCTGCCCTTGTCGTTTGTCATAACACGAACTCTACCCACAGATGTACCAGCAATAAGCACGTCGCCCTGCTTAAGTGTACCATTCTGTACAAGGAGAGTAGCAATAGGACCTCTGCCCTTATCAAGACGCGCTTCGATAACAGTACCCTTAGCAAGTCTGTCGGGATTAGCCTTTAAATCCTGAACCTCTGCAACGAGAAGAACGTTTTCGAGAAGCTCATCGAATCCCTCACCTGTCTTAGCAGATACAGGAACGCAGATAATATCACCGCCCCAGTCCTCGCAGACAAGCTCATATTTTGTAAGCTCTTCCTTGATACGCTCGGGATTTGCACCCTCTTTATCCATTTTATTGATAGCTACGATAATCTGTAAGCCTGCTGATTTAGCGTGGTTGATAGACTCAACAGTCTGCGGCATAATACCGTCATCAGCAGCAACAACAAGGATAGCAATATCAGTGATATTTGCACCTCTTGCACGCATTGAAGTAAACGCTTCGTGTCCCGGTGTATCAAGGAAAGTAATCTTCTGTCCGTTTACCTTAACCTGATAAGCACCGATATGCTGTGTAATACCGCCAGCCTCACCGTCAGCAACGTGAGCGTTTCTGATACGGTCAAGGATAGATGTCTTACCGTGGTCAACGTGACCCATAACAACAACTACAGGGCAGCGTGGCTCGAGGTTTGTATCGTCATCATCGCTGTCGTCAATAAGACGCTCCTCAATAGTAACGATAACTTCCTTTTCAACCTTTGCACCCATTTCCTCGGCAATGAGTGAAGCTGTGTCGAAATCGATTTCCTGGTTGATAGAAGCCATAACGCCAAGACCCATAAGCTTTTTGATAACGTCTGTAGCAGTAGCCTTAAGACGTACAGCAAGCTCGCCTACAGTAATAGTATCGGGGATAAGCACCTTAAGCTGCTGCTTTCTTGCGCGCTCCAGCTCCAGTCTTTTCAGCTTTTCAGCCTCTGACTCCTTCTTGGAGAACTGCTGGCGGTTTCTCTGAGCTGACTTCTGATTAATCTTCTGCTTTTTTGAAGAATAGTTTTCATTGCTGTGCTTTCTGTTTCCAGAAGCCATCTGATCATACTTTTCATTGTACTTGTCAAGGTCTACATAGCTTCCTCTTGTATCTACAGTACGGCGCTGTGTAGCAGTAGAAGCAGTTTCAGATGAAAAACTTGTATTGAGCTTTGTAGCCTCGCCTCTTTCACGAGCCTTAGCCTGCTCCTTTTTCTTTTTCTTATCGGAAGGCTTATTTTCGGGCTTTTTCTCCTCAGCCTTCACATTTTCCTTTTTTAACTCATCCACAGGTTTTTTCTCCTCCTGAACGGGTTTGATTTCAGTTTTAACTTCCTGTTTTTCAGCAGTTTCAGTTCTGACCTCCTGAACCTGTTTTATTTCAGCCTTTATCTCAGGCTTTTTCTCCTCTACAGGTTTAGCCTCAGTCTTAGGCTTTGTTTCATTTTTCTTTACAGCGTCAGCCTTAGGCTTATCAGCCTTGGGCTTATCTGTTTTAGGTTTCTCTGCTTTGGGAGTCTTTTCTGCAGCAGCCTTTTTTTCTGCCTTAGGAGCTTCCTTTTTCTTTTCAGCCTTAGGAGCTTCCTTAACTTCCTTGACTTCCTCCTGTTTCTTTTCGGGCTTGGGAGTATTCTTTGTATTGAAATACTCCTCAAGAGATTTCACTTCGTGAAGCTTTGTGTGATGCTCCAGAACAACATTCATTTCATCTTCTGTAAGTGAAGATGTAGGTTTTTTCTTTGTATCACCCTTAGAAGCGAAGAAATCAATAAGCTCCTTGGAAGAAATGTTCAGATCATTTGCAGCGTCGCTTAATTTTATTTTTTTTGCCATAGGCGTAATAACCTCCTTAATTAGCCGTCAGCACGACTGAAAACATAATATATGTCAGCACCTTTCGGTGATTATTTTCCGTCCTTTTCTGATGTATCGTTGATTTTCTGAAATCCCCCGGCAAAGCCCTTATCGCATATTGCCATAACAGCAGTTTCCTTACCGCAGAGCCTGCCGATTTCAGCTTTTTCAAGCTCTGTGACAATTACGGGGATATCCTGCTTTCCGCAGACAAAACGTATTTCCTTGACGGTTTTTTCGGAAGCGTCAGCAGCAGCAAGAACAGCGAAAGCCTTACCGCCCTCAACAGCCTCCTTTGAGCTGTCAAAACCTTTGACAACTCTGCCTGCCTTAATGCACATTGTCAGCAGATCAGCTGTTTTCTGTTTCTTTCCTGAGTTCATTTGTCATCACCTCGTATACGCTTTCATCAATTCTGCACGAAAGGGATTTTTCAAATCTTCTTGCCTTACGAGCCTTTTCAAAGCATTGTACGTCCTTGCAAAGATATGCGCCTCTGCCGTTTTTCTTTCCTGTAAAATCAAGACTTATTTCATCTTCGGGTGATTTCACAACGCGCATAAGCTCTTTTTTAGGCTTCATTTCGTTACATCCGAGGCACAATCTCATAGGAATTTTCTGGGATTTCATATCTTATTCCTCAACAGCCTCTGCAACTTCTTCAACTGTTTCCTCATCTATTTCCCGGGCAATTTCAGGAACTTCCGGAGCAGCTTCAAGATTTTCAACTAATTCAGTGATAACCTCAGCAACCTCATCGAGAACCTCATCTGCCTTGTTAAGGAGAGCATCGGGGAAATCCTCTGCAAGCTCCTCAGCAGGCTCACCTGTGAGATTATTTGTCTGGGGCTTGATATCAATCTTATATCCTGTCAGCTTAGCAGCAAGCTTGGCATTCTGTCCCTTGTTACCGATAGCAAGTGAAAGCTGGTTGTTAGGAACAACAACTGTACAGGTTTTTTCCTCAACGGAAGTAATAACAGTTTTCATAACCTCAGCAGGAGCAAGAGCCTTTGCAATAAACTCTCTTGGATTTTCACTCCAGGGGATAATATCAATCTTTTCGCCACTAAGCTCATTTACAACAGCAGTAATTCTTGAACGCTTAGGACCGATACAAGCACCGATAGCGTCAACGTTTTCATCCTTTGACCATACAGCAATCTTTGTTCTTGAACCTGCCTCACGGGAAATTGACTTGATTTCAACAGTACCGTCATAAATCTCGGGAACTTCTGTTTCAAAGAGTCTCTTTACGAGGTCTTTGTGAGTTCTTGAAATCTTGACAATAGGCTTCTTAGTCTTATTGAGAATACCTGTGATATATACCTTTACATCCTTACCCTCAACGAGAGTTTCACCCGGAATCTGCTCATTCTTGAACAGATAAAGCTCAGAACCGTCGTATACAACAGTAACAGTGCCTCTGCCCGGCTCAATCTGAGAAACTCTTGCAGTGATGCAGTCGTGTTCCTTCTGCTGGAACTTTTCAAGCACCTGCTCACGATTGATTTCTCTCAGATCGCCCTTGATTGACTGCTTAGCTGAGAGGGCAGCCATTCTGCCAAGACGGGAGATATCAATTTCTTTAAGGATAGTGTCGCCGATAACAGCATCGGGTTTAATAGTTCTTGCAGTATCAATATTTATCTCGTTCTCATCAATAGGCTCATCCTCGATGATTTCCTGAACTATATACATAGCAAATTTCTTAGTAGCGGGGTCAATCTCCACTCTTATTCTGTCCTCACTGTGGGGATAAGCTCTTTTAGCAGCCTTGAGCATAGCCGACTTTACCTTCTCAATGAGAAGTTCGGTTTCAACGCTGTTTTCTTCCCCAAGCATTTTTAACGCATCGAAAAAGTTATCCATAACGATTTCCTCCAATATATATATTTAAATATTAATATTTAGCATAACGATTTACGCAATACCGTACATATTGCCTTTAGTCAAAGTCAAACCAAAGTTTTACAAAAGCGATATCAGCAAAGGGATATTTCGCCTCTGTACCGTCCTCCAGCTCAACGGTAATATCAGTTTTATCAGCCTCTTTAAGAAAAGCGCATATTTCCTTTTCACCGTCAACAGCTCTTATAAAGCGTATACGGATTTTATCGCCTTCACAGACCTCAAAGTGGTCCTCTTTCACAAGCTCTCTTTCAAGACCTGCTGAGCCGATTTCAAGCATATAGCTTTCCTTGATAGGATCAACCTCGTCAAGGAGCTTATTTACAGGCTCAGTAACCTTTTCGCAGTCCTCGATAGTAATACCCTCATCGCAGTCGATGAAAATTCTGAGATACCAGCTTGCGCCCTCTTTGACGTAGCAGACGTCCCAGAGATAGTAGCCTAAATCGTCAGTAATTGGCTTTACGAGGTCATAAATTCTCTGTTCTGTAGCACCGAATTTTTTCAGTTTCATCTGTTTCTCCTTTCATATCAAAACGAAAGACCGGAAGTTTCCGGTCTTTAGCTTACTATGTTACTATTATTATAACACACTATCCCGAAAAAATCAATACCTTTGAGGAAATTTTTTCAATTTTCATTTTGCGCCGCAATATAATAATTACACATTAATAAAAACGCTCCCTCACTGCAAACGTAAGGGAGCAATAATATCACGCTGAATAACCGTTGGCAACAGGTGCAACAACGGGAGTTGTAGTTGTGAAATCAAGGATAGCGTCAGTTGTGGAGCTTTCGGCAGGAGCAACCGTAGGAGGCTGTACGCCGCCAACACCGCTCGCAACGTGTACCTTTATTTCGATTTCAATGCCAGGGTTATTGTCAAAGCTGAGTATAACAAAAGTCTCACCCTGACCAACGCCTGTAACGTGACCAAGGCTGTCAACGGTAGCAATACTTTCATCCATTGACTTCCATACCTCGTTAGCTTCTGCAGAACCTGTGGGATAGCCTGTTATGTATGAGATATCGGAACCACCCACGTTTATGAACATTTCACGCTTTGAAATAATAACCTGAGCTGCAAGGGGATGAGTAGTAGTTGTAGTAACAGTAGTTTCAGGAGCAGTAGTTGTTACATAAGTTGTAGTAACAGTAGTAGCCTCCTGCTTTCCGCCTTTTTTCTCATCTCCGCTGTTTGAGCAGCCTTTGAATATAAGAATCACGAAAAACAGCACCAGCAATGCAATTACCGCAAGGGCGCCAAGCTGTCTTTGTCTTAACATTTTCTTTGTAACTCTTTTTCTCGGTCTGTTTCCTGTGTTGTTGTCCACGGTGATTTCCTTCCTTCTTTTTGAATTTCAAGGCATAGAGCCTTATTTTATATCTGCTATATATTATACCATATTAAATATAAAAAGTCACGTACTTTCAGAAATTTTTACATATTGACAAATTATACCCATATTTTTTGTAAAATATTCACAGAATTTTACAATGAACGTCAAGCAATCAAAAATTACTTGTAAAAGGCAATCATTCTGTTAAGAATATCCGCATATCTGGGGCAGGTATCCATAGGGAATGAGAATACATATGCTTCAATTCCCACAACTACGAGAGTATAAACGCAGCAGATTCCCATAACAGCGGTGAATACGCGTTTTTTCTGTACATTTTCGCACTTTGTATAGAGCAGGAACAGCACCATAAATGCGCCGATTATAACCTGCCAGGAGAAATCCGCCATATATCGCGCAGAATAGCCGCTTTCCCATACAGAACATACAATGACAAATGGCATAACAAGTCCCACAAGACCGATAACAGTTGCCGCTGATATACGATTCTTTTTGTCCGGGATAAGCTTCAATGCACGTCCGCCGAGGAAATAGCCGAAAATAGGCAGCACAAGGAATACAAGTCCCGAAATAGTTCCTTCGTCCTTGAAGAAATAGCTGTTAAGTCCGAGGAATGAGAATGGTGCCGATACAAAGGGATAATCAGGGATAAATGCGGGAGGCGCGAAAAGGAAATTGTATATTCCAATGAACATATTGTGGAAATGGAATTCCGTTCTCGTGAAATCATTGATAGTCAGAGAATACTTTATACCGAATTCAAATATTGAGCCAAAACGTGCATAGTTGTAGTACATCTGGAAAAGTCCTAATGCGCATATGGGAATAAAGGCACAGCACAGGAATTTCGCAATACTGCCCTTGCCCTGTTTCTTAGTGTTCATTATGTAGAATATACAGCCGCATATCGCGTATACCGCAAGGGTAGGACGGCACATAACGGATAATCCCATAAGGAGTGAGGAAAGGAATATTCTTGGCAGATTTGCCTTTTCCTTTTCAAAAATTCCCGATGTTAAGAAGAAATACGCCGCCGCTGTAAAGCACAGGAAGCCTGCGGAAATCGACATCTCATAAAACAGCGGTCTGCCGATAGAATACCATATTCCACACCCTGCAAGAAGCATCGCAAGGCCCGAAAGATATGCTCCCGTTGATATTTTAGTAAACCATTTTCTAATTATGGTCGTATATATCATTGAAAGGAGTATAAGTCCGCCCGTTGCAAAAAGCATTGCCGCTATATCTTCGGGGAAGAAATAGCCTGTTATAAGGTGATAGGGCAAAAACAGAAGCAATGGCGCTATACCGTAGTATGAGTAGTATTTACCCTCATAGAATACGTGATCCCAGAGATAATCCACTTCGTTATAAAAACGAGAACCGTTATCATAAGGATTTTCCATTGCAAGAAGCTCCTCTGAAGGCTCAGCAAGAAGGCTGAATTGTCCGTTTTCAAAGGCAAGCACAAGCTCCTCTGTAATCTGGTCGCCCTCTGTAAGCCTAAAGCGATTCATCAGCTCGCCTCTGGGTATCTGCTGGAATACAAGGATAATTCCCACGCATACCGCGAATATGGTTATCCAGGTTGATGCCACACGGCAGAAATACTTGTTCTTTTCATAAGCACAATTCATCGTAGCCGAGAATATGCAGGCATAGATAAATGTGACAAGTACTGTGATTATCGTCATTCTTATGGGCATTACATCAAAGGGGATAGGCTTATTGAGCTCAATTCCTTTTATAATGCAGGTGTCCTTTTCGCCCACTCCTGTAAATCTGAAACGAGCGTCACTTGTAACGCCTGCAAGCTGCACCATAGCGTCCTGTGACTGCACACTGTCAGCAATAAGGGTTGATTCTATTATTTTAAGGCGGTAATAGTAACCGGTTTCCTCAGTCATATCCGCGAAAAAGCTGACCTGTCTTGCCTTTTCGTCGGGAAATTCAACATCAACGTGTACTGTGCCGATTTTCTTATTGAGATTATGATAGGCAAAGCTTACCTCAGTATCAAAATTTACAGAAACGCCCTCAACGGTACTGTCATAGCTGCCGATTTCGTACTCTGCTTCTGCAAGGGAAAGCACAGTATGCTCATAATCCCCCGTCATAATGCGATATGAGGGGAACTGGAAATATGTCAGCTCAAGAAGCACTGCTGCAAGCAGAACTTTCCCCATAAATACAAGTGTTCTGGATTTATTCTTCTTAAGGAACGAGTACAATACAAATTCAAGAGCTGCCGCTCCGCCTATAATGGTGAAAACTCCCTTGAATTCGCCGAAATTCATAATCAAGTCGGCAATACCAGTAAGCACAAGCACAGCTGTCATACCGTGACAGAAAAGCTTTTTGTTACCTGTCAGCTCCTTTTGAAAATGTCTGATGTACATAACCGAGCAAACAGTCAATAAAAGTAAGGCTGCGAAAAAAACAAACCACATAATATAATCCTTTCAACGGCACTACTGACCGTTAAATCTTTTTATTTCCTCATCTACTTTTTCTGTCATATCATCTCTCATCTGTTCCCATTTTTCAACGGCATTCTCGCCCTTTAAAAATGAGTGTGTCAGGTTATTTATAACTCCTCTTGAATTGTAGGTGAAATCACCTGTGCCATACATCTTATCGCTCATACCATAACTGAAATCAAAATATGGCGTTTTCTTTGCATCTTCAAGATAGCTCTGTATTGCGTCATACTGCTCCTCTGTAACAAAGGGCTTCCATTTGCCGTAAGCGTCCTTTTCCTTGACGCTTAGGCTTGATTTTTCAAGCTGTTTATACGCTTCTTCCTGTGCCGCAACTCTCTCGCACTTGATATAAGCCGCAACAGCCTCGGCATTCTGTGACCCTCTGACCAGCATTCGGGCATTGTAATCACAGTCGATATAGTGCTCCTGTGAATCGGGATTTTTCGGGAATGGCACAACCATAATATCTTTTTTGGCATTTTTAGCGTTAGTCATACCCATAGCCCAGTCGCCCATAGCATAAAACAGGGTTGAGTTATCGTTGGGATAAAACTCGTACCAATTAGTATTATACAGTCCCTCATCGGCTATTTTCTTCATAAGCTTCTCAGCTGACGCTATACCCTTATCCTTGATATTATTGGAAAATTCGCCGTTTTCGTATTTCACCACGGTGCTGCCCGAGGATGTCAGCATAGCCTCGCCAAACTCTCCTGCTATACCGTATCGTTTGCCCTCTGCATCGGGACTTGAAACGAATTTGCTCATCATATCCATCATTGCGTCCCAATCCCATTCGCCTTTCTGATAAAGCTCATAGGGGTCGTCCAGCTTTTCTTTTTTAACAAGCTTACGGCTGTACATAATAAGCTGAGGATTTGACACATCATAGGGCATAACATAATGGCTTCCGTTATATTCAAACTTGTCTATGACGTTTTCCATATCGTCCCACAAACCTTCATCTACGCCAAGAACGTCGAAATAGGGGTCGAGGGGGTCAAAAAGTCCCTTTGCAACAATCTGCGGCATAATGGTTTCATCATATGGGAACATATCTATAGGGTCGCCGCAGTTGAGAAAATACTCGAAAGTCGTGTATTTTTCCTCAGCAGTTACCGGCACATAGTTTATATCTCCGCCGTAATATTCGCGAAAAAGCTTCAATGCCACAGGACTTTCGCCGCCATTCTGATCATCAAGGCTGAAATCGGAAAGCCATGTTATTGTGCGGTTTTTCGCTCTGTCTTCGGGAGATTCCGTAGGCGGCTCCGTAGGGATATACTGCTCCTCTGCAGGTTTTTCCGTCTTTTTTTCGTCTTTATTTTCACAGGACACGGCACAGCTCATCATAATTGAAGCTGCTGCAATTCCCGAAAATATTTTCTTTATGTAATTCATCTGCATACTCCTTAAAAAATACGTCACTTCTTATTATACTATTTCCTGATACATAATGTCAAGCTTTTTGGCATTGACTGTATAGTTTTTATTTTTGAGAAACACCTTTTTTCAGAGAGTTTTTTCAATGATGTCACTGATGTTTTCATCATACCCTCTCACTATAGGGCAAAAATCGGCCTTTTTTCAACCATAAATGGTTGATTATTGAAAAATAATTTTTATTTTCTCTGTTTTAGATAATTATCAACAAGAGATTTTGTTGATGTAGTACAGAATTTGTTGTTATATATTTTTGTTGATTATGTTATATTATTTTGTTTTATGTAGGAGATGGTGCCTTCGGCGCCCCCTACAAAATATCATTTTATATTGTTAAGTAGGGGCGCGTTCCTGTGCGCCCGTGTAAAAAATCAAATTTCGTTCCGAGATTTTGGGCGGATGATATCCGCCCCTACAAATGCATAAGACAATCAAATCAGAATTTCTGCATAAGAAAAAGGCTGTCCTTGGACAGCCTTTCGATATGCGTGTTAATTACTGAGCGTTAGGAGCGCCAACAGGGCAAGCACCTGCACAAGCACCACAATCTACGCATGTATCAGCATCGATAACGTACTTTCCATCGCTCTCAGAAATAGCGCTTACAGGGCACTCAGCCTCGCAAGCTCCGCAGCCTACGCACTCATCAGAAATTACATATGCCATAGTGTATGTACCTCCATAAAAATATTAGGATATAATCCTTCTGATTCTATTTTAACATAATAAAATCAAAAATGCAAGTGTTTTTTGTTAGTATCGGCTTATTATTCACCATAAATTATGTGAATTTCCTTGACAACAAAGCCTCCGCTGTGTTATAATATACTCAGAAATATAGTGCGGATTTACCGCGCATTTTATTGGAGGAAAATAACATGAAAAAATATAGAATTATACCCCTTATCCTCGCGGCTGTTATTGCTGCTGTGCCTTTCTCCGGCTGTTCAAATGGAAAAGAAAGCTCATCTTCCGTTTCTCTCAACAAGCAGGAGGGTATCGCTAAAAACGAGGTCGTTGCCGATATCGCTGAGGAAAAAGAAAGTAACGAAACCGGTTTTAAGCTCAACAAAGTTATTGACTCGGGTAAAACCGACGAAGAAGGCAACAGATATCTCTACCTTGATGTTGTTATCACTAATAACACTGATAAGGAGTACGAGCTTAATATCCTCAACAACTTCTATATCCTCTATCCCGACGGCGAGGAGGCTCATTTCGACGTAAGAACTCAGCTTTACGGTCAGAATAATATGGACAATTATACTCCAAATCCGTTCAAGCTTACCGCAAATGGTGAATTATCGGGAATTATCGGTGGTTTCATCGTTCCTCCCGACAAAAATAACTTCCAGGTATGCTTCTTCCCAACTCAGGATGTTCTTACCGATAAGGAAAGCGTTATCAAGGTTGATGTTACTGCTGAGAATATTGTGAAGCTCAGCTGATAACTCGTTTTATATGCATTTCGGGGCGGATAATATCCGCCCTTGCATTTATCGATGAAAAATCCTGCTTCCCGAATGGAGATATTTTATGAATCTGCAAAAAGAAAAATTGAAAATATTCAATCGCGATTCTCTGAAATTTACCGCTATTATTCTGATGTTCTGGGGGCATCTTTTTGCATGGCTTACACTTTTACGCGGCGGAGAATTAACAGATATCCCACTATGGCAAAGCTTTATAAGCAGTCTTGCTCTCATATGCCCTTCTGTTATGTTCTTTTCCGTTGCTGACGGCTATAAATATACTCGTGACAGGAAAAAATATGCTCTGAGACTGTTTGTTTTCGCCTGTATCACGCTTATCCCGAATTGGATTGTATTTCAGCCTATAAACGGATGGCGGACTTCAAATGCCATTTTTACGCTGTTTTTCGGGCTGCTGGCTATTATCATATGGGAAAGCAGTATGAAAAAATGGCAGAAAATAATGCTGATTTTCCTTTGCGTCGCTGCTACTGTACTCATTATGTCTGATTGGATGATTAACGGTGTGCTGTTAATTCTGTTTGTACATATTTTCCGCGATCGCCCGAAGGCACGGTTCATTTCATATACTGCCGTTTCTGCGGCTATGCAGATAACAGAAGCGGTTCTTACCGATTTTTCAAGTGTCAGGATATGGGTATCGGCAGCATTCAATACAGCTGTTCTTCTATTCGGATATTTCTGCGTTACTGTGCTTTCCAACGGCAAAAAAGGAAAATATCCGCTGTTTTCAAAATGGTTTTTCTATATCTTCTACCCTCTGCACTATCTCATTATTTTCGCTGTGTTTAAAATTACTTCATGATTATTGCCGCCTGCTATATACAGGCGGTTTTCTGCTGCCTTTTTACCTTGACCGAAAGCAGATACAACGAAAGGAGATATACTGCCCCTCCTGCTGCTGTTGCTGCTATTGCCGAGGAAATATCACCTGCTGTTCTGCTGCATATATCTGCTCCCAGATATGCTGCGGCTCCGCATAATACTCCTGCATATCCAACTGCAAAAAATTGGGCAGGTGATACGGATATATCTGCCGCTTTAAGGTAGGTATACAGGGATAAGCCAAGTATTACAGCATAGCATAGGGTTGTGGACAGAGAGGCTCCGTCTATGCCCATAAAAGGGATAAATGCCGCATTTCCTGCTGTTTTCACTGCTGTTCCCACAAGCATTATTTTCAGCGGCGATGAGGATTTGCCTATACCCTGCAGCATTGCAAAAACAGGGAATGACATACAAAGACATACCATTCCCGGCATAAGCCACCGCAATGCGCTGATACACAGCTCTGCTTCGTCGCTCTGCCTTGCAAAGAGTATACGAAGTATCTGCGGCGATAGCACGCCTATTCCCACGGCTGAGGGGACAGCTATTACTGCCGCTGTAAGCATCGCCTGTGACGTGCCTCGACGAAGCTCATCCTTATCACCTGCCGCCCAGGCTGACGCTATACAGGGCAATACGCCCTTCCCAAGCATATTTGTCACCGAGGGAATTAGATTGAACACCGTCAGAGCAATTCCTGTAAACGAACCATAGACAAACCGCGGTATATCCGCTTCTGCTACTCCGCAGGGAACTGTTCCCCTATAACCGAAAATGCCGATACAGCCTATAATTGTCGCCATATCCACTATCGCGGTCAGATTTGTTACAACCGAGCCTGCACCTATGGGAAAAGCCGTTTTTATCAGTTCGCCTGCAATTTCCTTATGCGGTGCGACGTGAACTTCCCCCGATATTTTCTTTTTGCCAGAAAAAATATTTATCACTGCAAGAAATAATACTCCGCCAAATGACGACAAAGTTACTCCTGCTATTCCTGCCGCTGCCGCCAATGCCCTTACATCGGTAATATACGGGAAATACTGCATAAGCTCTGTGCCGTGGCTGTTGACATATCCGCAGAACAGCAGACCTGCTCCCACTCTGATGATACCCTCTGCTACCTGTGAAAATGCCGTAGGGTACATATTGCCCATACCCTCGTAATATCCCCTTTCAACGGCTGTAATACAACCGAAAAATACTGAGGGAGCTATCATTGCTACTGCAAGTGCGGCTTCGCCGCTTCCTGAGGATATAAGGCTGAACGGTCTGGCAAGAAGAAAAATCAGCAGACTTCCCGCAATCCCCACAAGAGAAAATAAAATCAGCGCTGTACGCCTTATTCTGCGGATGTTTTCATACATACCCAGCGCCGAGCTTTTTGCCGTCATTGCCGCAACTGCTGTGGAAAGTCCTGTTACCGAAAAGGCATATACGGGAAGAAATATGCTGTACGCACAGCTGAAATAGCTCATTCCAACGCCGCCCAGCAAATTTGTAAGGGGGATTTTAAAGACTGCACCAAGGACTTTTGCCGCCGCCGCGGACAGCATAAGTATTACTGAGCCTTTTATAAAGTTCTGTTTTTTCAATAGTCAACGCACTCCTGATGAAAATTTTTGCATTTTTTCTAAAATATATGTTGCAGAAATCAAAATTATGTGTTATAATATAAGGTAGAATATACTGCTTATCTGTGTATTCACTACAATTTTTGATAATATTACAACTAATATTACAATTTCTAAGAAAGGACGATACCCAATGGAATATAAATTTTCCGATAAGGTAAGCGGATTGAAGGCTTCGGCTATCAGAGAAATTCTTAAATTCACTTCCGTACCCGGAGTAATTTCCTTTGCGGCAGGCAATCCTGCTCCTGAGGCATTCCCGTCTGAGCGTATTGCTGAGCTTTCCGCTGAGTTGCTTCGTGACGAGCCTGTTCTCGCTCTCCAGTATAATATCACTGAGGGTTATACTCCACTCCGTGAGTTCCTCAAAGAGTGGATGACTGAGAAGAATTGCTTCCATAAGGAATTTGACGACCTCATTATTACATCGGGCGGACAGCAGGCTAATGAGCTTTCCTGTAAGGTGCTTCTCAATGAGGGTGATACCCTCCTCTGCGAATCTCCAAGCTTTATAGGCTCTCTCAATGCTTTCCGTTCCTACAATGTAAATCTTGTGGGAATTGATATGGACGACGACGGCATCAATCTGGAAAAGCTTGAGGACGCGCTGAAAACTCAGCCTAATGTGAAAATCCTCTACCTTATCCCCAATTTCCAGAATCCAACAGGACGTACTATGTCTTTCGAAAAGCGCAAGGCTGTGTATGAACTTGCCTGCCGCTATGATTTCATCATCTTAGAGGATGACCCCTATGGTGAACTCCGATTTGCAGGAGAAAATATCCCCTCAATCAAGAGTCTTGATACTGAGGGACGTGTTATTTACTCCTCTACATTCTCCAAGCTCATTTCATCGGGCTTCAGAACCGGATTTGTTTCCGCACCTGCTCCGATTATTCAGAAAATCGTTGTATGTAAGCAGGTTTCAGACGTTCACTCAAATATTTGGGCACAGGTTATTTCTCACCGCTTTATGACAACTGTTGACCGTGAGGCGCATTTCAATAAGCTTCGTGAGATATACCGCAAAAAGAGCGAGCTTATGTGCAGCTACATAGATAACGGATTTTCAAAGAAAATCAGCTATGTAAAGCCTGAGGGCGGTCTGTTCATCTGGTGTACACTCCCCGATGACTGCGATATGAACGCTTTCTGCACAAAGGCTGTTCAGGATTACAAGGTTGCTATCGTTCCGGGAAATTCATTCAGCATTTCCGAAAACGATGTAAGCCACTCATTCCGCCTTAACTACTCCACTCCCACAAACGAACAGATTATGGAGGGTATGGAAAAGCTTGCAGGAATGACAAGAGATATTCTTGACTAAAACCTCATAAAGAGAATAAAAAACAAATTTGAAAGGAAATATATATTATGGCTACAGTAGATAGATATCCCGTTACACAGAAATACCTGATGACAAGAAATCAGGCTCTCAACTTCCCTATTGACTTCTTCAAGGGAAATTTCAAGAAGAATGACGTTTACGGCGTTGTTATTGATATTCCTATGCCTGGCAACGTTCTTTCCACTATGGTTTGCTTCATCAACGGTGCTGCTAACCTCTATTTCAATAATGGCGGCGAGTACACAGGCGCTTCTCAGAAGTACAGAACCCTTGTTCAGGCTGCTCATAATCTCGTTGCAGTTTCAAATACTCTCCTGCCTAAGTGCGAAAAGACAACTATGTTTGACCTTCCAAGAGGCAGAGTTCACAATGTATTCCTCCTCACAAAGAGCGGTGTATACAAGACAGAATTCGCTCCCGGAGTTATTCCTGAGGATCAGCCTGAAAAGCGTACAGTTTATGTGCTTTATCAGAAGGTTCTCAATGAGCTGAGAAACTGTCAGCTTAAGGACGAGCTTGCAAACAGCAAGGGCAATAACTAATCTAAGGAGTTTCACCTCAAATGGAAGATAAAAAGCTTATATTCAGCGGTATTCAGCCTACAGGTACTTTTACCCTTGGCAATTATATCGGTGCCGTACGTAACTGGGGACCTCTCCAGGACCAGTATAACTGTATCTACTGTGTTGTTGATATGCACGCTATTACTGTCCGTCAGGACCCTGTAAAGCTCCGTCAGAATACCCTTAATTCCTATGCCCTTCTTATGGCTTGCGGAATTGATGTTGAAAAGTCCATACTTTTCATTCAGAGCCATGTTAAGACTCACGCTGAGCTTAACTGGGTTCTCTGCTGCAATACACAGTTCGGCGAGCTGAGCCGTATGACTCAGTTCAAAGACAAGAGCCAGAAGCACCCTGATGATATCAATGCGGGACTTTTTACGTATCCCTCCCTTATGGCTGCGGATATTCTCGCTTATAATGCAGATTTGGTCCCTGTAGGCGTTGACCAGAAGCAGCATCTGGAGCTTGCAAGAAATATCGCACAGCGTTTCAATCAGCGTTACGGCGATTTTTTCACTGTTCCTGAGCCTTATATTGCCGAAATCGGTGCAAAGGTTATGTCATTGCAGGAGCCTACAAAGAAAATGTCAAAATCCGATGAAAATCCCAATGCCTGCATACTTATCCTTGACGATAAAGACACAATTATCCGTAAGTGCAAGCGTGCTGTCACAGACAGCGAAGCGGAGGTTGTATACCGCGAGGGCAAGGACGGCATAAATAACCTTATGACTATCTATTCCAGCGTTACAGGTAAGGATTTTGCCGCTATAGAGGCTGAATTTGCAGGAAAGGGCTACGGCGATTTCAAATTGGCTGTAGGCGAAGCTGTCGCTGACCACCTTGAGCCTGTAAGAAATGAATTTGCTCGTCTTATTCAGGATAAGGCATACCTTAAAGAGTGCTATACAGCAGGTGCTGAAAAGGCTCTCCGCTATTCACAGCGCACTCTCAGCAAGGTTTATCGCAAGATAGGCTTTGTAGATAAGGGATAATGTATCGTATTATCTCGTTAAAGTGTACAAAATCTGACGGCATATTGCTGTATATTATGTAATTGATACGAAATTTCAAAAATAACTTGCATTTTTCAGCGATATATTGTATTATTAAGGAGTGCTTTTTTCTATGGTTGAATATCAGCAGAAGGAAAACTATTCTATCGGAGATTTGCTCGACATCGTAAGATTACTCCGTTCCGAAGGCGGATGCCCCTGGGACAGAGAACAAACCCACGAATCAATAAGAAGCGACTTCTTAGAGGAAACCTGTGAGGTACTGGAGGCTATCGACCTTAAAGATACCGCCCTTCTCCGCGAGGAGCTTGGTGATGTTCTTTTACAAGTAGTGTTCCATACACGAATTGAAGAAGAACAGAACAACTTCACCTTTGATGAAGTGTGCGACGAAGTATGCAAAAAGCTTATTATCCGTCATCCTCACGTTTTCGGCGAGGTTGTAGCTGATACATCCGATGAAGTGCTGAAAAACTGGGATTCCATAAAAATGGAAACAAAGGGACAGGAAACTTATACTGATACACTTAAAAGTGTTGCAAACACTCTCCCCGCCCTTATGAGAGCGCAGAAGGTGGGCAAACGTGCTATGAGAGCTGGTATGGACTTCCGCTGTGTCGAGGATGCTGTTGCTTGTATTGCCGCTGAAAAAGCTGAGCTTGACAAGGCTATTCAAAATAACGATACTGTTAATATAGAGGAGGAACTTGGCGATTTGCTGTTCTCCTGCGTAAATGCGGCTCGTCACCTCGGTATTGACGCTGAACAGGCACTTCGAGCTTCTACAGATAAATTCATCAGACGCTTTTCCATTACGGAGGAGCTTGTAAGAAACGACTCCCTTGATATGAAAGAACTCCCAATTGAGGAGCTTGATGTCTACTGGGACAAGGCTAAGAATATATCAGAATAAATTTATTCTGGTAATATAAAAATGTTTATATAATGGAGGAAAACAAAAATGACTAAAACAGAACTTATCAATTCAATTGCAGATAAAGCTAACTGCACAAAGAAAGACGCTTCTGCTGCACTTGACGCTACATTAGCAGCTATTTCAGAGGCTCTCGTAAACGGTGAAAAGGTTTCTATCACAGGCTTCGGTACATTTGAAGTTCGTGAGAGAGGCGAAAAGAAATGCATTAACCCCAGAACTAAGGAAGAAATGATTTGCCCTCCCAGCAAAGCTCCTGGTTTCAAGGCTGGCAAGACACTTAAGGAAGCTGTTAACAAGTAATCCGACTATGACTATGGGGCAGGATAATCCTGCCCCTTTTCATATACTCACATAAGGAGAAATATTATGCGTTTAGACAAATATCTCAAAGTAACACGCCTTATTAAGCGCCGCACTGTCGCAAATGAAGCCTGTGACGCTGAAAAAATCGTGGTAAACGGCAAGGTGGCAAGAGCCTCCTATGATGTTAAGGTAGGCGATATTATCGAAATTAATATGGGTACACGTCCTCTTAAAGTCAAGGTACTCAACGTTACCGAACACGCTACTAAGGAAAATGCCGCAGATAATTATACTGTTGTTGAATAATAAAACGCCCCGATGTATTGGGGCGTTTATTTTTGGTGTTATTTCGTATTATGAATATCCCAGCGGAAATTAACAAGCTTTTTTGCTTTGGTATTATCAAGAAGGTTGTTGTTCTCAACTTTGCTCATATCAAGATAACGATAATTCGTCTTTTCATCCTTGCTGCCACCGAACATACCTTTGATTTTCGACAACGCACTGCTGTTTCCACCTGTTTTCTGCAGAACTGTACCCAGCGAATGATTTTCTCTCATAAACGAAATTATATCCGCAGCTGTTGTCAGAAGCTTGTCGCACACGTTATATATGCCAGCATACTGCATATCTTCTGCATTCTTAACAAAGCATAGTATGAAGTCTACAAGATTGTGAACACAACAAAACTGGAAGCCATACTGTCCCTTGCCATATACAAACTTTGAACCATCCTTCGGGTCAGTTATTTTTGCAATAAGATTGTCAACAAAATTAAATGTATACACAGGCGCCACTCGGGCAATACATACCATTACCTCTTTATGATGCTTCATCTCAGAAATAAGCGCCTTTTCTGACTCGTATTTCATAGCTGCATAATTTGAAGTAATCTTTATATCCGCATCCTCACGTATAGGTTCGCGTGTTTTCGGGAATTCGTATACTCTGTCTGTACTTAAAAATATAAATTTCTCTACAGTATCCGTTGTCATAGCATAACGATAAATGAATTTATCACATTGTTTTGAATAACTCACCTGCTTTTCTGTTATGATAGGTCCTAAATCGTTATCTACAGTACAAGCGGCATGAATCACTATTTCAATCTGATTCTTTTCAAATATATCTGCATATGCATTCTTATCGGTTATTTCACACTGTACAAAGCTGTAATTCAGCTTTCCTGTGTTGTACATACCCTCCTCGGCATCTGCTGCTATAACAGCAAAACCTTTTTTCAGCAAACCTGAACATATGTGCTGACCTATAAGTCCGCATCCTCCTGTAACAAGAACCGTTTTCATAATTCACGCCCTCCTTTCATTATCAGCAATATTATTTTATTCGTTTTCTGTTGAATTATTATTTGCATCTTCAAGCATTATATCAAGAGTTGCATAAATGGCGTCGTATGTTTCATTCCAAGGTGTTCCCCTTGCAGAGCTTCTGAGCTGACTGTCAAGAAGTTCTCCACAATCTGCTGAAACTCCTGTTGATACGTCAATAAACGGATTAGCATCTGCAAGTTCCTGCATACTGTTTTTCATTTCAATCATTTCATCTGACCAGCCATAATCATCTCTGAACTGCTGGTCGCCAAGCTCGCTGGTAGTTTCATCAAGAATTGCAAATCTCTTACAGTCAAGATATCTTGCAACACCTTCAGGGTTCTGACCACCCTTTACAAAGCAGTATGCCTCCATACCAACGGGGATATAGTAATCATCAGATTCAGGGTCTTTAGGCATTGGAACAAAGCCGACATCTTCACCGTATTTGGCTGTCCACTTATCCTTTTCCATATAGAACTCATAAAGTCCTACAGGATAGAAAAGCAGCTTTCCTTCGCCAATATATTCGGGGTGGGAATCCCAACCATAATCGCCTACGCCAATAGCTATACTGCCCGATGAGTACAGGTCGTACATAAAATTCTGTACTCTCTCCATAGCTGGGTCGCTGATATTGCTCACAAGCTTTCCATTTTGTATCTCTACAGCAGGTACGCCTGTGGTTGCCATTAATCCGAATTCATACCACCAGCTGTCAATGCCGAATTTTTCATTTTCAACATCAACATAGCTTTTAAGCATATCATGGAAAGCATCCCATGTCCACTCTCCGTTTGCATAAAGCTCCGCAGGGTCGGTAAGTCCTGCTTCTTCAATAGTTTTCTTGTTGTAAACACAGGCAACATTGTCACCGGTTGTCTGTGTAATAGTGCAATAGTGCTTGTCATTCCATATAAGGCTGTCGTTTACTTCCTGAACGCCCTCCCACAGCGGAGAACTGAAGTCAATATAATCATCCACAGGGACGAACATACCTCTTATTGCACCCTTTGGAAATGCGTCCTTATCGCCTGCATAGAAGAAGTCAACACCATCACCGCTGTCAATCATCTGAGCAAGCTTTTCATAACGGTCGCCGTGCTCGCACTGAATCCACTCAATTTTTCCGCCGTACTTTTCCTCAAAGGCAACAAGCTCTGTAGGCTTATTTTTGCCCGTAACATCGGGGTTTATATCCCACGTAGCAAGCCATTTTATTGTCTTGTTTTCAAGCTCAACATCTGGCAGAAGGTCGGTTGTCATTACGCTTTCCTTGATTTTATTACGAACGTCTGCCGAAACATCAACATCAGCATAGGGATTTTCTGATTCGCCGCCTTTATTGCAGCCTGTTGCGGAAATCATAGCTGTTAAAGCTAATATAAAAGCTGAAATCGCCTTCAATCTTTTCATCTCTGAACTCCTTTTGACAAATAATTTACGTTACTACCTTTTTTATATTATAACATTTTTACACTAACTGTGTCAATAGTAATTTTACATAATAGAAAGCCACGATTTTTAGCAATATTTTTTAAATACTTTCTTAACATCTTTAATATTTTATGAGTTATAACTAAAAAAATTAAACCGTCCGTAATTTGTTCACGGACGGTCTGAATTACTATTTTACTCCTATTATTGCTGTTACTGATTTAGTTGGTGTGAGAAGGTAGCTATCTGTACAGCTAAGTCCTATCCTCCTCTGTGCATTGAGATAATTCAACAGATTTGCCTGCAATTCTATGGGTAAATCTCCATATCCGGGGCTGAAACGGTATGTCCTCTGCTCTTTCGGCATATCCCCGAAAATTTCGATTTCTGCTTTATCACAAACCTGCTCAATAGCAGCACTACACAAAGCATCAACAACAACAGCCGCCGCCATATCACTTACTGATAACTGGCGAATAAGCCTGTCCGCCTCCGCTGAAACTGTAGCCGCAAGGACAACCGCCCTCACACAGCCATTCAGAAGCTTCTGTATGCTATTTCCGGTAAGGGGAACAGATAACCCCGACAGATACACTCCCTCCGTCGAAAAAGCCAACTGTGACTCTCTCCACACGTATGCAGGCATAAGACGACTACGAACAATTTCCTCGTATCGGTCAAGCAGCTCTGCCGTTTTTTCATCGGGTACGGTGCGAATACCAATATATCGTGCCGCTTCGGCTTTGGAAATTTCCCCAAGCTGAATCATACAGAAATTACTCCAGCTACAGCTTCGCTGATTTTCTGTGCAACATAGGGATTATTCATTGTATATAGGTGAATTCCGTCAACATCCCCAGCGGCAAGGTCAATTATCTGATCGATAGCATAGGCTATTCCTGCATCACGGAGAGCCTCAGGATTATGTTCGTATTTCTGCATAATCTTAACGAATTTCTGTGGCAGACTTGCTCCACAGGTAGTAACCATTCGTTCAATCTGCTTTTTGTTGACAACAGGCATAATTCCCGCTTCAATCGGCACATTTATACCCTTTGCGGCAGCTTTTTCACGAAAATTCCAGAAAAAAGCATTGTCAAAGAAAAGCTGTGTTATAAGGTGATCAGCACCAGCGTCTACTTTTATTTTAAGGTTTTCAATGTCTTGCTCAAGGTTGTCTGCATCCGGATGTCCCTCTGGATAGCAGGCAGCAGCTATATCATAATCACCCTTGGATCGAAGATAGCTGATAAGGTCACTGGCATATGCGAAGTCCTTAACAGGCGGAATATCGGGATTTATATCACCGCGGAGTGCAAGGATATGGTTCACTCCCCTACTCTGAGCCTCAGCAAGAGTAGAGTCAATCTGCTCTCTTGTATAATTGATACAGGGCAGATGTAACACAGGAGTAACGCCGATAGCTTTTACTTTTGATGCAATATCAAGGGCAAGGCTGCTGTTGCCGCTTCCGCCTGCGCTGTAGGTCACACTGATAAAATCCGGATGTAAATCGCCTAATTTATCAAGAGCGTTGTATATTACATCAACAGAGCTTGTGCTTTTAGGCGGAAAAACCTCAAACGAGTATACTGTTTTTTTGCTGAATAATTCTTTTGCTTTCATATATTTTCTCCTATATTGACCAGTCGATTTCTTCTATATTATTTGCTCTCAGGAACTCATTTGCCTTTGAGAAGTGCTTACAGCCGAAAAATCCGTTGTAAGCTGACAAAGGACTCGGATGAGCTGATGTAAGTATAAGGTGATTTGGATTGGTTATAAACTGGGCTTTTGCCTTGGCGTCTGCGCCCCATAGCATAAATACCATTGGCTTTTCACGACTGTTGAGTAGCTTAATAACCTCGGTAGTAAATATTTCCCAACCCTGTCCGCGGTGGCTTCTTGGCTGATTTGCACGGACTGTAAGAACAGAATTCAGCAGTAATACGCCATTTTCAGCCCATTTCGTCAGTTCTCCGTGCTTACCTGAATTATCAATTCCTACATCACTTGCTATTTCTTTAAAGATATTCACAAGAGATGGCGGTGGAGCGACTCCCTTTCTTACAGAAAAACTCAGACCGTGTGCCTGCCCTTCACCGTGGTATGGGTCCTGCCCAATAATAACACATTTTACATTGTCATAGGATGTAAGCTTCATTGCATTAAAGATATCATACATAGACGGATAGATTTTCTGAGATTTATACTCATTTATAAGAAATTGTCTAAGTTTGAGATAATATTCTTTGTCAAATTCTCCGTCTAATATCTTATCCCAGTCATTATTAAAATTAACCATTCTGATGCTCCGTATCGTTATAAATTATTCCCTCATAGAATTTAAATTTTACAAGGGTGTTACGTTTGTAAGTCAGTGACCCTTCCTCGTTGAATGGAATTTGTCCGTATGCAGTTTCAGAACAGCTTATTTTAAGCCTTTTCCCCTTTCGTGTGATAAATTCAAGCTCATAGTATGGGTCAACAATATGCATACTTCCGTCACTTTCGAACACACGAAGTCTGTCGTCTGTTTTACGGATAAGCTTAGCCATTTCTACAATCGGCTCATTACTGTATTTCTGCGAATCCTCAGTTTTTCTGCCTCCGCGGACTGTTTCGCTATCGGTTTCCTCGATAAAAAATCCTATAAGCTTGCGCATTGGTCCCTTGCTTCCGAAAAAAATCACTATAATAAGCAGTACAACCACAATCGAACCAAGCATAATAAGCAGATTTTTCAATTCTTGCGTCATTTCTTTTTCCTTTCTTTTGCATAATTATATTTCTACTTAACATTATATAACATTTTTTCGATTTTTGCAATATGTTATTGCAATTTTTTCCGTTATGTTGTATAATTTAGTAGTACAATTTGATTTTGGAGGATTTTATGCAGAAAATTTTAGGATATCTACGAAAAGCTGTTCATCAATATGATATGCTCAGCAACGGCGACCGTGTTGCTGTGGGTGTTTCCGGCGGCAAGGATAGTCTGATTTTACTTGCCGGACTTGTTCGTATTCGTGATATAATGGGCATTAAATGTGATATTACTGCGGTTTCCATTGACCCCAATTTTGACGGCACACCTGCGGACTTCTCTCAGATAACGGAATACTGCGAAAAAATCGGAGTTGAACATATAATAATACCAACTCACATTGGTGAAATTGTCTTTGATATCCGTAATGAAAAATCCCCTTGTAGTCTTTGTGCAAGAATGCGGCGTGGAGCGCTTAATAATTTTGCAACTGATAATAACTACACAAAGCTTGCTTTAGGACATAATCTTGATGATGCTGTTGAAACATTTCTTATGAATCTGCTAACTGAGGGAAGAATAGGCTGTTTTTCACCTGTTACACTTCTGGATGACAAAAGTATTTCTATTATTCGTCCCCTTGTTCTTGCTCCTGAAAGAGATATACGGCGGGCAGCAAATAAACTCGAATTACCTGTATTCAAACTCAACTGCAAAGCAGACGGACATACGAACCGCCAACGCACTAAGGAACTGACCGCTTACCTCGAAAAGGAAAACCGCGGTTCAAAAATGCGGATATTTGGCGCTATGCAGCGTGACCTGCCTGATTGGAGGATTAATACAAATCCCTGAAACAACAGTAGACAAATCTAATGGCATAAATGCTGTATATCGTCGTTGTCTACTAACATTTTAGGGATTGGTATAAGTAACATAAAAGCTCTCCGTAAGGAGAGCTTTTATTATTCATTGAGAATTATGACTAACTAATTAGTCTTCCTTCTTTCTGAGTACAAATGCAGTACCAAGAGCAACTGCAAGACCAGCAACTGCAACGCCAGCGCCAGCTACACCTGTCTTAGGTGAGTCGTCCTTCTTAGCTGTTGTCTTCTTAGTTGTTGTCTTCTTAGCTGTTGTTGTAGCTTTTGTTGTTGTTGTAGCAGCTGTTGTAGAAGCCTCTGTTGTAGAAGCCTCTGTTACTACCTCAGTTGTAGTAACTGTTGTTGTAGCCTCTGTTGTAGCAGGCTCTGTAGGAGCTTCTGTTGTAGCAGGCTCTGTAGGAGCTTCTGTTGTAGCAGGCTCTGTTGGAGCTTCACCAGCGATAGCGATGTAACCATCCATATCACCAGCAATATTTGCAAGACCTGCACACTTAGCAATATCCTCAGCAGAAGCCTTGAAGTTGTTGTTTGTCTCCTTGTTGAAGATACCCTTTGTCCAAGTATAAGCCTGCATAAGCTTACCAGCCTTGTCAACAGCCTTGTTTACAAAGAGGTCTTCGTTTGTCTCGTTGGATCTGTAGATGATGTCGATAGGATATACAGCACCAGCAACAGGATTCTCAATTGTAACGTTCATTGTAATAAGAACACCGTCAAGACCATAGTCTTCCTCACCAGCAGTTGTTACGAAAATACCTTCCATACCAAACTCTGCAGCTGTAGGATCTACGTCTGGAGTCTTTGTTGTGAGGTACTCACCAGCAGCGCCAAGACCTGCAACAGGCTTACCAAATCTGTTTTCCTCAATCTGAAGACCCTTGTCATAATAAATATGCATACCTGTAGAAGCATATTTAGCATCAGCACCAGCAACTGTAATCTCAATTACCTGTGTCTTAGATGCCTCTTCAAGTGTGATAACCTTCTGTGTAGCTGTAAGTGTAGGCTTAACAGCAGAATTTGCAATTTCGTCTGCAGAGAAGCCACCATCAGGACTGAACTTACCAGCTGCTAATGCGTTTAAAGAACATGCAGAAGCTGCAACTGCGCCAAGAGCGATGAGAGAAGCTGCTCTCTTTAATGAATTTTTCATTTTAGTTTCTTTCCTTTCAGATAAATAATAATTAATATTTATGTCTATCTGCCGCCGTTAATGACGGCAGATTTAACATTGTTAATTGATTAGTTATAGTATTTGCCGAATTCACCAAGAACGCTGTTCCAAGTATCTCTACCTGACTTAGCACCTGTCATTAACTGTGCATAGTAAGCAAGGATGTTAGAAGAATCCTTAGAATCGATTGTTCTTGCAGTCTTAAGTCTTACATAGTTTGCAGAATCATTCTCGTTGTCAACGTCAGCAAGGAATGCTGCAAAGTCATCGAGTAATGGATTATTCTGTATGAGAAGATCGTTGTTAGAGAACTGTGTCTTTTCACGATCTGCACCTGTCTGAACCTTACCATACCAATTAAGAACGATTGAAGCATCGATTGAGTCTGCCTTCATATCAAGGCTTGCGTCACCCTTAACACCGATGTAAGCTGTAGCGGAAACAGGGCTTCCGTCAACATTCTTAAGTGCATCGCCAGCCTTAGCAACTACTGTGCCATCAGCTGCTGTGATATCCTCTGTAGCATAGATCTGAATCTGTGCTGCAAACTGATTTACATTGTTTGTATTGATAAGCTTGAATACATCAGCAGGAACATCCTTGAACTCGATAGACTTTGTGATATCTACCTTTTCGCCCTTGATGATGATTTCCTGGTTAACAAGCGCGCCTTCTTCATCGTAAGAGAGTACAGAATAGTCTACGCTGTATCCAAGTGACTTAACCTGCTCAATGTTGAACTCTGGATCAATGTCAAGGTAGAAGCCAACTACTGTCTCTGTATCAAAGTTTACAACATACTTTGTTTCAGTTCTTGTTGTTGAAGTTGAAGAACTAGGAGTATCAACTGTGGAAGCTGTTGTTACGCTACCGCCAGGAATTTCCTCTGTAGATACTGTTGTAACGCTGCCGCCAGGAATTTCCTCTGTAGATACTGTTGTTACGCTGCCACCAGGAACTTCCTCTGTAGATACTGTTGTAACGCTGCCGCCTGGAACTTCCTCTGTAGATACTGTTGTTACGCTACCGCCAGGAATTTCCTCTGTAGAAACTGTTGTAACACTGCCGCCAGGAACTTCCTCTGTAGATACTGTTGTTACGCTGCCGCCAGGTGTTTCCTCTGTAGATACTGTTGTAACGCTGCCGCCAGGAACTTCCTCTGTAGATACTGTTGTTACGCTGCCGCCAGGAACTTCCTCTGTAGATACTGTTGTAACTGTTGTCTCAGTTGAAACTGTTGTATCAGTTGAAGCTGTTGTCTCAGTTGAAGCTGTTGTCTCAGTTGAAACTGTTGTTTCAGTTGAAACTGTTGTCTCAGTTGAAACTGTTGTATCAGTAGTTGATGTAGTAGTTGTAGTTGTTGTTGTAACTACATCCTCAGCAATAACAACTCTTTCAATCTGAATGTCAGCTGTTGCAAAACCGCCTGCAGCATCAGCAAGTGTGCTTGCATCGCCAGTTACTGTGATTGTCTTATAAACGTCTGTAACATTTACATTATACTCATTCTCGATATAGGACTCTACATCTGCCTTTTCTTGATCTGCAAACTTAGCTGTGAAAGTTGCAACACCATTTGATACAGAAGCAGTAATATCATAGAAACCATCAGCAAATGCGCCGCACTCATCAATTGCAATATCAACTGTAAATGGAGCAACCATATCATTTACGAGATTAAGAGCATTGTTGTAATATGCCTGAGCCTTCTCATTAGCAGCAGCCTGTGAGAATGAATCAGGAAGCTTCTTAGCAGCATTGAAATCAGCCTTAACCTGAGCGATTGCTGCACCTGTTGAATCAGCTGAAATTGTCTTTTCTACTCCATATGCCTTAGCAATATACTTCTTAGCTGCTTCAAGCTTGTCTACATAGAATGATACTGAATCATCAATCTGCTTGTAAGCATCTGTTGTATCAACATACTCATCGTACTCATCACAAGCTTCCTTAGCTGTATCCTTAAGTATGTCAAACTTTTCAAGTGCCCAGTCGATTGCGCCTAAGCCCTTGTAAACCTTACCTGTAGCAGTATCTGTAAGCTCTAAAGAAGCCTTAACCTCCGTGCCATCCATAAGTGCTGAGCCATCAACAACAGCCTTAAAGCTGCATCCAATAACTACATCCTCAAAGAAATCATCAGGAGTATCAAGATCCTCTACGCCATACTCTGCAGCAAGATCCTTTAAAGCTCCGCCGATTGTGTTAGAACCACCGGCTGTAAATGTAGGTGTGATATTACCAAGAGTACCCTCAAGTGTAATCTTTCCATCTTCAGAAACGGAATATGTAACATCACTCATCTGCTCGATAAGGCTTGATACAACTTCCTTCTGATCGCCTGACTTTTCAATTGCAAGTTCGTAAATCTTTGAAAGATCAAGCACTCCGCTCTTAGCACTTACATTTGAAAGAGCTGTTGAAAGTCTTGTGTTCCAGTTTGAAGACTTTGTAAATACATTGCCTTCACGCACATAAGCTTCTACATCTTCGTTTGCCTCAATGTAAAAAATACTTGTTGCTTCGCCTCTGTCAAGTGTGAATGTTGTCTCGGGTGCCTCAGCTGCTGTAGAAACTGAGTAATCAACATATACAGCATTAGCAACACTCAGACACTGTGTGAGAGCAACCGGAACAGCTGATGCTACGGCAATAGCTCTCTTGAATAATGAGTTCTTCATTGTTCTATACCTCTCTATCATATTTTTTTCTCGGTTCCGAAGAATGTCCCCTTCTTTTTCCGAGATATCTTTGTAGGCCGTATATGTATACAAAAGCCTGCCAAAAATCCATACTATCATTTTATCACACAAATGCCAATAAGTCAAGATAAATCAAACATTTTTCTGAATAAACATTGACAATTTATCAGCTCTTTTTTTGTGTGTATTTCACAACTTTATACCGTATAGCCAACAAAAAATCAACTTTGATTAAAAATTTAGTTATTTTTGCCACGTATTATGCTATTATATCTGCCTTTTCGTCTATTATATCACGTTTTTTGACATTTGTCAACAGGATTTTTTTCCCATAAATAGCATATTTATGTAGTTCCAAACACTACATTTGGTTATATTTTAATGGTATATATCAAATAGTATAACTCCTATGTATATTATAGACAAAAACTTCTATCTTTGCATTAGTTTTCATTCTTGTTCCACTTATACCAGTCCCTAAAATGTTAGTAGACAAAGATGATAAACAGAAATGATGTATGTTAAGGCGTACGCCGAAAGCATACTGCCATATGGTGAGAAGGACAACGACGACATACATCATTTATGCCATTATATTCGTCTACTGTTGTTTCAGGGATTGGTATTAAATAAGCACAAAAAAACAGGACCCGAGGGCCCTGTTTTTTGTAATGCTTATTATTCTACTTCAATAATTGTTCCATTCTGAGAGTAGTCTTCAAAGCTTTCCTTGTAGCTTCCGCCAAGTGTCATAATCCAGTTGTCGTAAGCAGGAAGCTGTGTGCTTGTCATTACGTTTGCATAGAATGTGAGTACCCAGCTTGCGTCACTGGAGTCAATTGTTCTGTTGTGCTTAAGGTTCCAGTTGTTCTTGCTGTAGCAGTCGAGATCAACGTCTACGAGGAACTTACCGAGAACATCAAGCTCAGGATGTGCATTAACTATCTCATTCTCTGCAGGTGTAAGTCTTGTTTCCTCTGCCTTGCTACCAGTCATAATAGCTGCGTAGTAAGCGAGAGCATTTGTAGCGTCAGAAGAGTCAACCTTGTTATCAAGGTTAGAGTCACCCTTAACACCAATGTATGCTGTTACAACAACTCTTGTGCCGTCCTCAAGATAGAGAGGCTCGCCATCGTAGAATACATTGAGCTTATAAGTGAAGTCTGTCTGTGACTCTCTGTATGCAGCCATAGGTGTGCTGCCGCCGTTTACAGTATCCTCAAATGTAACCTTTGAAGGATCGAAGTCAGCAATGCCGTTTTCATCTTCAACATACTTAGCAATTACCATTTCAGCAGGGAAAGGTCTTGGGTCGTGGCTGAAGAAGTAACCGTCAACTACTGTTACAGGTATATCCTGACCACCGCTTGCAATAGGATCCTTTGCAGAAGTTGTAGGAATATCTGTTCCTGGACTTACCTGACCAGGATCTGTTGTTGTTGTAACTTCAGGTGTTACTACTGTAGATACTGTTGTAGGAACTGTTGTTGTAGAAGGATCTGTTACTATTGTTGAAACAGGTTCTGTTGTAATAGCAGGATCTGTTACTGTTGTAACAGGAGGCTCTGTTGTTACAGGAGCCTTAACAACAATCTTACCATCAATTACGAGTACCTTGTCAGAAATGATATTTCCGTTTGCATCAGAAACTACCAGATTTGACATACCGATTTCGAATGTGTCGCCGTCCTTAGCATCTGCAGGTACCTCAAATGTAAGAGTAATTACCTTAGATCCATCAGGAGCTGCTGTACCTGTACCCTTAGGAGTTGCGAATGCAAACTCTGATGTATTAGGATTCTGTGTAAGTTCTGCGCCGTATGCATCAGATCCGTTACCATTAACGAGTACTAAGTTACCATCAGCATCGATTGTGAAGTTTGCACCGCCGATTACGAGCTGAGCATTGTTAGGATCGTTAACGATGAAGCTGAGTTCAACCTTTTCGCCAGGAGCTGCTGTTACAGTTTCACCCTGCCAGATAATTGAACCAGGCTGTACTGTTACAGTTGTTGCCGGCTTAGGAGCCTCTGTTGTAGGTGCTGCTGTTGTAGGTACATCAGAGCCGCCTGCTGTTGTAGGTGCTGCTGTTGTAGGTACTCCAGAGCCGCCTGCTGTTGTAGGTGCTGCTGTTGTAGGTACTCCAGAGCCGCCTGCTGTTGTAGGTGCTGCTGTTGTAGGTACTCCAGAGCCGCCTGCTGTTGTAGGTGCTGCTGTTGTAGGTACATCAGAGCCGCCTGCTGTTGTAGGTGCTGCTGTTGTAGGTACATCAGAGCCGCCTGCTGTTGTAGGTGCTGCAGTTGTTTCTACTGCAGGAGCCTCTGTTGTAGGTACGTCAATGATGATAGCACCATTTTCTACCTTAACCTTTTCTGTGATAATGTTGCCGTTTGTATCAGATACTGTTACGTTTGCCCACTCTACAGGTATAATGCCTGAAGCGTCTGCAGGAACGTCGTAAGTAAGAGTCATAATTACAGCCTTATCAGCTGCTGCACTGCCCTGACCTGCTGCCTGAGCGAATGCAAACTCGTTTGTCTTTGCATTGTTTGTGATTGCTGCATTGCCGTATGCTGCACAAGGTCCTGTAACCTTATTGAAGCCTGCGCCATTTGCTGCGATCTCAAATGTAGCACCTGCTACTTCAAGTGTTGAGTTACCCTTTACAAATACAGGTACGTCTACAGGCTGTCCGGGTGTACCGTGAACTGTATCAATTACCCATACTGCTTCACCATCTGCTGTAGGAGGATTTGTAGGATCTACCTCTGTACCAGGCTGCTTGATGATGATTGCACCGTTTTCTACCTTAACCTTTGCAGTAATAAGGTTACCGTTTGTATCGGATACTACTACGTTTGCCCACTCTACCGGAATTGTACCTGTAGCGTCTGCAGGAACGTCGTAAGTAAGAGTCATAATTACAGCCTTATCAGCTGCTGCACTGCCCTGACCCTTGCCCTGA
>JAFQHO010000054.1 GCA_017397925.1 Ruminococcus sp. | reverse complement strand
TTTGCAATTAAATCGTGTTGACATTTAAAATTAGATTTGGTACAATATTGACAGTGATTTTTTGGAGGCAAATATGGACAAAGCATTATACCCGATGATATTCAAACGCAAATCGTTTCACCTATTTCGTGAGACCGATCATATAAGTCAAGCCCAGCTTGAACAGATAGCGGCACAATACAAGACCTTTACCCCGCTTGTTGATAATATTCAAACCGCCATCCGCATCTTACCTGCCAACAATACCACCTGTAAGCGTGGGCAAGAATACTGCATCCTTTTATATAGCGAACGTAAAGATAACTACCTACAAAACATTGGCTATATCGGAGAACAGCTTGATCTGTATCTCGCATCCTTGGGAATCGGCGCGCTTTGGTTCGGTATAGGCAAAACCGATGAGCCTATCTACAACGGTCTTGACTTTGTAATTATGATTGCGATTGCCAAGGTTTCCGAGGATAAGTTCCGCAAGGATATGTATAAGAGCAAGCGCAAGTCGCTTGATGAGATATGGAACGGTGAGCATTACCGTGAGATCGGCAACATCGTAAGATTTACGCCAAGTGCCTGCAACACACAACCGTGGAAGATAACGGCAGAAGAAAGAACCTTGACCGTTTACCGCTACAAGAAGCCGGGCAAACGCGGTATTATGCCTACGAACAAGGTGGCTCACTATAACCGTATTGATATTGGTATCTTTCTGTGCTTTCTTGAGCTTTGCCTGATGCAGAATGACATCTCGTATGAACGTAAGCTTTTTACGGATACCGCCGAGAAGGATTGTGAGGAAGTGCTGACCGCAAAATATAAGCTGATATAAATGTAGCGGCAAAGGATTTTTCGTCCTTGCCGCTATATTTTTCAGTTGTAATCTCATCGACAAATTGGAATTTGTTTATTTCTTAATGATAGTGTTTCATCATTTTATTATAGAGCTTATAGATTCCGCATCTCCAACACAGCACCATACCGAGCACTGCGCCTACAGCTGCCTGCAAGATCTGATACGGCATTTTGAGGATTGCATATTCGGGTGTACTGTAAATAAAAGCTCTGCCGAGTGAGTAACCAACTACCATAATAACCGCGCCTACCGTCACTCCTATGCCTGATGAAATAATGGGATGCTTCTTCATAACATAGTGAGAAAAGACAGATATTACAACCGCCTGTAATCCGTGTGTTACAAGAGAGACGAACATCGGAAGCGGATAGAAGAACAGATCGCCAAGAAAAGCCCCTACACCGCCAACCATAAACGCGGCAAACGGGTCAAGCATAATTGCCGCAAGGCATATTACTATATCGTTCATGTAGAGATGACCACCGGGAACGGGGACACCGAATGAACTCATTGCCACATTGACTGCCATAAGCATAGCCGTTGTACATAGCCATACTGTTGTTCTTTTTGTTTTATTTTTTGATTGCATATACACATTCTCCTTGCAATTTCGCTGGAAATATTATATAATAATTCTGTCTATATTACAATAGCCAGAATAGGAGAATTTTATATATACAGATGAAGTACATAATAGATAAAAACTGCCGTCCTGTTTATCTGCAAATATACAGACAGATACGAAAAGATATCATAGATGGGGTCTATCTCCCGGGTTCAAAGCTTCCATCAATGAGATTGCTTTGCGACGAGCTTTCGGTCAGCACGATTACGGTAGATCACGCCTATGCCTTGCTCTGCGAAGAGGGATATATAGAGTCAAGAGAGCGAAGCGGATTTTTCGTGATCTTCAAAAAATCCGACGGGTTTGTCGCGCCCGCCGAAACGCACACAGTACACAGTATCATACCGCAAGATTACCATACATATCCGGATTTCCCCCGGCTGATGGCTGACCTTGAAATCTATGTGAACGGAACGGCACTGAAACAGGCGCAGGGTGCAAACGCCATAGTGGACACGATGAGCGCAACTGTTATAAAAAAGCATAATCCTGGCATGAGTGATACG
>JAFQHO010000053.1 GCA_017397925.1 Ruminococcus sp. | reverse complement strand
ATAATCGACGACGGCGACCACTCAACAATGCTGCTTGCAGAAGAATATTGAACGACAAAGGGACACGGTTTTTCCGTGTCCCTGCTTATTTTATGGAGGAAATCAAAATGGAAGAAAAATTAATTTGTTCCCATTGCGGAAATGAAATCACTGATGATGACTATAGCATGGTCAACGGACAGATTGTCTGTTCTGACTGTGTAGAACGCTACTGTTGCACTTGTGACAGATGCGGCGCTACTATATTCGATTCTGACGCTTATGGTGACGAATATACGAATCTTTGTCGTTACTGTTACGATAATTATTACACACGCTGTGAGACTTGTGACGCATTGGTACACGTAGATGATGCGTATCACTACAACAATTCTGATTATTGTTCCGAATGTTATCACGACATCGCTAATGAAAACAGCGCAATTAAGGAATATGGTTACAAGCCTGAACCTGTATTTTACGGCGATAATTCGAGATATTTCGGCATAGAGCTTGAAATCGACGGAGCAGGAAAAGACAGTGATAACGCAAGAGAAATCCTTGATATTGGCAATGAGGACGGTGAGCATATTTACATTAAATCGGACGGTTCTCTCGATGACGGCATGGAGATTGTCAGCCACCCTATGACTCTTGACTATCACAAGAATTATTGCTGGTCTGAAATCATGAAAAAGGCTGTATCCCTTGGTTATCGCTCACACCAGACTTCAACTTGCGGACTTCATATCCATGTAAACAGAATATGTTTTGGAGAGTGCAGAGAGGAGCAGGATGAGGTAATAAGCCGTGTTCTCTACTTCGTGGAGCATCATTGGAATGAGCTGCTTAAATTCAGCCGCCGTTCTGAGTATACAATGAATCGCTGGGCGGCTCGTTATGGATATGAGAACTCACCCAAGGCCATTATGGATAAGGCAAAGAAAGGCAATTTCGGCAGATATGCCGCTGTCAATCTCTGCAACTATAGTACGATTGAGTTCCGCTTATTCAGAGGAACTCTCAAACTGAATACATTTATAGCCACATTGCAGCTCGTCAACGAGATTTGCAATGTGGCTGTTTCTATGTCTGATGAGGGTTTGCAGAAGCTGTCATGGTCGGAATTCGTATCAAATATCAGAGATACCGAACTCATCCAGTATCTCAAAGAACGCAATTTATACATCAACGAAATGGTTGAAGAAACGGAGGAATATTAATGAACAAATTTAATCTCATGGCAATGGCTGAAAAGATGCCCGCCAACACATTAACGCAGGAGCTTATCAAGCTTGCCGCTATTATAGCGGCTACTTGTCTTGCGGCAAAAATCGAGAGCATCATTCACGAATTATCGAAAGATAATCCGCCTGATATAACAGGCGAAATCAGATACGAGGAGGGAAAGTAATATGTGTGCATTATTCGGTTGGCTCGATTATAAAGGAATTATCCCCCACAAGATTTTGAAGAAACTTACACAGGCTTTGGCAAATGCCGCAGAAGAACGTGGAACTGATGCCGCCGGTATCTCATACATTAAGGACGGCAAGGTTACTGTTTATAAGCGTCCAAGGGCAGCGCATCTTAT
>JAFQHO010000011.1 GCA_017397925.1 Ruminococcus sp. | reverse complement strand
GTTTGATTAAAGAAAAAGCAGATAGGTATGACAGCTACAAGGAAACCTCCCGAAGGCGTGCTTTCGCACTCCGAGGGAGGTTGACGAAATAGATGTCGTGCATAGCTGTTTTTTCTCAAAAGGGGTTTTTAGAGATGCCCTTTATTTTGTATATGCGTATTCGGAGCCTCCGTGAACTCTTATAGTGCTGCCTGAACAATTATTCAGAAAACATTGTATACTGTACATAAGAGCCTTCCATCACGAAGGCTCTTTTCAATTCCTTCTAAGTCAATATTGAAATAGATAATAAAATGTGATATAATAGGTAAAGCTATAAAAAATAAAAATTGATAAAAGACTGAATAAATTTTTCTGATGTTTTGATTTGTAGATAAGAATTTGATAAGAAATTAATAATAATATGATAAAGAAGAATTTATTGAAATATGTTATACTAAAAATACAGTAAAACTGATTTTATTACTAAGGAGTGTTTATATGAATTCTTCAATACTGCACACAGATAAACTGTGTAAAACTTTTTCAAACAGCGGAGTTCAACAGCATGTCATCAAAAATCTTGACTTGGAGATTTATAAAGGTGATTTTACAGTAATTATGGGTTCGTCAGGTTCAGGAAAATCCACGCTGCTCTATGCTCTTTCAGGTATGGATAAACCAACTCTTGGAAATGTCTATTTCGGTGAGGAAGATATTTCCAATTATTCCAATGATGAGCTTGCAGTTTTCCGCAGAAATCATTGCGGCTTTGTATTTCAGAGTATATACCTGTTGGATAATATGAATGTATTTGACAATGTAATGACAGCGGCTCTTGCATTGCAGAAAAATTCTCCCCACCTTGTAAAAAAAGCTGAGGAATTGCTGAAAAAAGTCGGAATTACAGAGGAAACATGGAAAAAGTATCCTAACCAGCTTTCAGGAGGTGAACGTCAGCGTGTTGGCATTGTCCGTGCTGTTATCAATGACCCGCAGATTTTGTTTGCCGATGAGCCTACAGGCAGTCTGAATTCTGCTTCAAGCAGCGATGTAATGGATATATTTACAGAATTGCACAGCAAGGGACAGAGTATAGTTATGGTTACACATGACATCAAAACAGCATTGCATGGCAATCGTGTAATTTTTATATCAGACGGTACAGTAATAGGAGAATATGAAATGCCTCTTTATAATACGGATGATTTGAAAAAACGCCGTGAAGGCTTACAGAATTTCCTTGACAGAATGGGATGGTGAAAGAAATGGGAAAAATTACTCGTCTTTCGCTGGCTAATATCAAAAAGCACAAGTTTGAATTTATTTCACTGCTTACATTAGTTATGGTATGTATGCTCCTTGTAGGTTCATCTTTAGGAGCAATTTGGGGAATCCGTAATATTTTCCCGAATGTTATGGAAAAGACAGGAAGCTACGAAAACTATATCTTTATTCTTGAAAAGAATTATAATAAGGAATATGAATACATTCTGAAACAGCATCCTGAGGTAGAAACTGTTACTGCTGTAGATACTTTGTGGAGCATGAATACAGGATATATAGATAAAAACGGCAAAGAATCTGCTTTGTACATGGCATTTATTACTGCTGATAATGAAGCGAAAATTTCAAAATCGCCTATGGATTCAACTCTTTCAAATGAAGAAATAGCTGCACTTGAGCATCCGATATATGCACCATACATTTTGCAGGACAGTATGGGATATAAAGCAGGAGATACATTTGATATTACATATGGTACACGAAAATTCTCATTTACAATTGCCGGATTTTATGAAACAATGATGTTTAATGAAATGAGCAGCGGTTTAAAAATGATTGTATCTGAAAAGGACTATCATATTCTTTCAGGACTTCTTCCAAAATATAAAGCTGTTCTATATAATGATAATCAAGGGCAGGGCGGATATGAGCTTATGGATAGTTTTCTGGAGGAATGTGAAGATTATTCCCGTTTGGATATTAAAAGTGGTTTGTTGGGCTTTACTTATGGAGATATGAAACTTATGGTCACTTCTTCCGCTGAATTGCTTTTGAATCTTATGATAGTAATGGCGGTGATTATATTTATTTCCGTGGTTGTTATAATCCGTTACAGAATAGCCAATGACATCAAAGAACAGATTGTAAATATCGGCATACTTGAAGCCTTGGGATATACTTCAAAGGAAATTACACGTTCTTATGTAATTGAGTATCTTATTATGGCGGCTGGCGGTGTGCTTATCGGAACAGGGGGATGTTTCCTTCTTACTCCTGTGCTTTTACGTATGGGCGAGTTGATTTCTGCTCACCGTGGCTGCGGCAGTTCAAATCCTCTTATGATTTTTCTGACAGGAATTGTTATACTTGTTTTAGTAGGAATGACAGCTTTTATAAGAGCAAGAATGGTGCGTAAATATCCTCCTGTTCAGGCATTTAGAAAGGGACAGGGAGATCACCGCTTTGGCAGAGAATTTTTCCCTTTACGCAAAACAAAATACAATGTACACCTTAGACTTGCACTCAAAGGCTTTTTCCAGAATTTCAAGCAGAATATAGGACTGACAATTTGTATTACAATTTCTGCATTGACAGTCGTATTCAGTTTTATTATTTCCAGCTTTTTTGGCGACGGACTTAATACTATAGCTTCAATTTCAGGTATAGAGATGAGTGATCTTCGTCTTGAAATTATGCCATATGCTGACGGTGATGTGTTAGCAGATGAGCTGGAAGAAATGCCTGAAATTCGTAAAGCAACACCTACTTCGGGATACAACACTTTTATTACCATTTCAGATTATAACGAAATAATGCTTCCTGTGGCATTTTCAAGCTTTGATGAAACGGAAAATATTTTCCCCATGGAAGGCCGCTTCCCTGAGCATGATAACGAAATTATGGTTAATAATCAAATTGCAACAGTTAAAAAAATCGAGGTAGGGGACAGCCTTACACTTGAATATCTCAATGTGAAAAAAAGCTATCTTGTTACAGGAATTGTGACTTCTATTACCAATGGCAATATGAATCTTTACATAACCGAGGACGGTATGAAGCGTCTTGTTCCGACTTATAATCATGATGTTATTGAAGTGTACCTTGAAGAAGGTATAGATGCTCAGGAATTCCGAAAAACTCTTACAGAGAAATACGGAAGAAGTCTTTCCGATGCGGCAAGCAGCAAAGCTGAAAACGGTACTTATGAAGAACGTATCCGTGCAGAGGCAGAACAGCAGATTGCGGAGTTAATGGCGTCAAACGGTGCAACTCATATTGAGTATTCCATTCAGTTTGGAGATACTGTTATTTAAGGCAACAGCAGTAATTTTGTAATCAGTGCAATTACAAGCCTCGGAGAAATTATGAGAACGCAGCTTGGAAGTGCCTGTACGTCAATTCGTATTGTAACAGCAGTATTTATGGTGATTTCGGCAGTAGTGGTTATGATAATCCTGTTTATTCTTATGGAATCCGCTATTCGCCGTGACCGCAGAGAGTTTGGAATAATGAAAGGCCTTGGCTACACTTCACGTGAACTTATGTTTCAGCTTGCCTGCCGCATTGTACCGTCAGCTGTATTCTCTGTGATTATTGGAACGGTAATCGGAGTTACGATGACAGACCTGCTGACAAGCATTATTGGAGTTGTAAAAGTAAATATTCCGCAGGTAATTGTACTTGATATAGTTATGCTGATATTCTGTTTTGTATGTGCTTATGTTGGTGCAAGAAAAATCAAGACAATTTCAGTATACGAGCTTATGACGGAATAAGGAGGAGCAAGATGAAAAAATACAGAATAATTTCATTGTTTGCAGCTGTAATGGTTGCATCAATAACAGCTTTGCCTGCAATTGCAACAGAACAGGCGGATAATACTAATGAAAAAGTTATTTGTATAGGCTCAGTCAGTAAGATGTTTGCAGCTACAGCAGTAATGCAGCTTGCGGAGCAGGGGAAAGTAGATATTGACGCACCTGTAACAGATTATCTTCCTGACTTCTATATGGCAGATTCTCGTTATAAAGACATAACTGTGCGTATGCTGATGAATCATACATCAGGTATTATGGGTACTACCGCAGGGGATTTTATGCTTTTAGATGACAGAGATGCACAGCCACATGATACTTTATTGAAAGAACTCAATTCACAGCGTTTAAAGGCAAATCCCGGTGACTTCGGTGCATACTGCAATGACGGTTTCACATTGCTGGAGCTTATTGTAGAAAATGTTACGGATATGACATTCACAGAATATGTTGAAGCAAATATTTGCAAACCTCTTGATATGCAACAGACAGGTTCAGCATGGAATATGTTCCGAGCAGATAATATGGTTGAAACTTTCATCGGCGGAAATGTTCGTTTTGCTTTGGATTACTGTATGGATATTGGTTCAGGCGGTATTTTCTCCACAGCAGAGGAACTGACACGTTTCGGCAGCACATTTTTCAAAGGTGATAATACGCTGCTTTCCGAAAAGTCAAAGAAAGAAATGGCTTCCACCGAAGTTACTGATAAATACGAGGAGGGCTTTGGTCTTGGCTGGGATTCGGTTAATTATGCAGACTATGAAAAAGCAGGTGTTCAGGTTGTCAGCAAGGGCGGAGATGTCATTGGACAGCACGCAAGCCTTGTAATTGCACCCGATGAGGAAATCAGCGTTTCAGTACTTTCCTCAGGAGGCAGCAGTACAGGCAATCAGATTATGGCTATGAAGCTTATGGACATTGCCCTTGCAGAAAAAGGAATTACAATTGAACATCCTGAGCCTCAGCCAATGGAAACTCTCGATTCCGTTCCCGAAAAATATCTGTCCTATGCCGATACTTACGTTACAAGCATGGGAATGTGTGTTGTATCATTCCCCGACCAAAAATATATGGAGATTACAGCTTTTAACGGCGATAAGCCTGAAACAAAGCAGTATCTCTACACCACAGAAGATAATTTCGTTCTTATGGACGGCTCAATTGAATCAGGCAGGGCAGTTCAGTCAAAAAATCAGTCATTACTGCACTTTACAAAACGAAATGGCATTGATTATATTTGCTCAGATGATTCTTATGAGTTTGGCGGTTCAGGTAATATGGAGATATCATCATATACTGCACAGCGTGCCGAGAAAGTAAAAATCAGCGATGATTTACAGGCTGCATGGGATGCACGAAACGGAAAGAAATATTATTTCTATTCAGGAAAATATTCCAATGTTTATTATTCAGAGTTACCCAGCATAAAATTTAATATCAATTCTGAAATCAGAGGATATGTAAATAACTATAAAATCATAGACAATAATCATTTAGAGGCTGCACTTGTTATGCCGGGAGGCAGAGATTTGCAGGATATAGAAATACGTATGGAGAACGGTACTGAGATTTTGGATATTACCAATTGTGCCATTGAATTTATTTCGGAAGATGCAATTGAAATGCTTCCCGATGATTTAACTGAAATCCAGCTTCATACAAAACAGGCGACATGGTTCCGAATAAAAGATACAGGAAGCAGAACGATAAACCTTGATATGCCTGAAAATTCAGCAGTTTATGTTTACGATGCCTATGACCGTATGATTTATTCAAGCTATATGACAGAATACAGCAACGCAGTAACGCTTCCTGAAAATGGAAAGATAGTTTTCATTGGTGAAGACGGCGGAACTATTAAGATAAATTAAGGCAGTACCATACGATATTGCCTGAAAAGGAGAATAATAATGAAGTATCAATGTTTAATGATTGATGACGATGTGACAATTGCAGAAACAACAGCGGAGTATTTCAATTTCTTTGATATAAAAACCGCATACGTGACAGGTTACAATGAAGCTGAAACATTTTTGGAAGAAAATGAAGTTTCGCTTCTTCTTCTGGATATCAATCTGGGAGAACGCTCAGGATTTGAACTGTGTAAGCAGATTCGTGCAAAATATGATATGCCGATTTTATTCATCAGTGCACGTACAAGCGATGATGATATTCTCACAGCCCTTAATATCGGCGGTGACGATTACATAAAAAAACCGTATACACTTAATATTCTCCTTGCAAAAGTAAAAGCAATTCTTAAACGATATGAAAACAGCAGCGTCAGACAGCAAATGTCTGACGCCAAAGCTGTTTCCGAAGATAAACAGTCAACGCAGAAACAGGAAAAAGAAATTCTGATAGCTGAAAATATTTATCTTGATACCGCATCACATAAGCTTATCAATAATGGCAATATTTTACCATTGAAAGCAATGGAATATAAGATGCTGCTGTACTTGCTTGAAAATCGTGGCAGAGTTGTTTCAAAGGATGAATTTCTGAAAAATGTATGGGAAGATGAATTTATCGGTGAAGGAACACTTGCTGTTCATATAAGGCATCTTCGGGAAAAAATTGAAGCTGACAGCAATTCTCCGCAGATAGTAAAAACTGTCTGGGGAGTAGGATATATCATGGAGGCATAATGTTTATATGAAATACAGTAAAATACTGCTTCTTGTAGTTGCAATTATTCTTGCAGGAATGGCATTGTTTGCTACGCTGACATTTTCCTATCAAGATAAAAAGGTAGATACACTTGCATTAAATGACCTGACAGAAACTGTAAAAGAAAATTGGGGAGAATTTGAAACTGTTGATTTGAGTGGTTTAAAGACAGAAATGCTCATATTCAATAGCGATAATATGATCGTTTATTCAACAGCTGCACAGGATTTGAAAGATATAAATTCTACAGAGGAAGCAATGCAGAACGAATGTCTTTGTCTGAGTGTTCATGATGAAAGCAGATTTTTGGGAACAATTGTAATTCCTGATCCTGCAAAAACAAGTTATAATGCTATAAGGTTAAGGTTATTGGTATCATCAGGCATTTTATTATTGATTATAATTACAGCAGTTCTGATATACGGCGTTTATGTCAGATTGACAATTATCAGACCATTTCGCAAAATGGAGCAGTTTGCAGTTAATGTTGCAAACGGCAAACTTGATGAGCCGTTAATGCTTGCACAAAATAATCTATTTGGAAAATTTACAGAAAGCTTTGATATTATGCGTGAGGAACTGAAAGCTTCACGCCGCCGTGAAACTGCGTTGAAGCTTAAAGAAAAGGAAATGATTGCATCTCTCAGTCATGACCTTAAAACGCCGATTACAGGAATAAAGCTGCTGTGTGAACTTTTGCATGTAAAGGTTAAAGATAAATATCTGCTTGAAAAAATCAACAATATCAATCAGAAAGCAGAGCAGATTAATGCGCTTGTTAATGACCTGCTGACATCTTCTTTGGATGATCTTGGAGAAATTCAGGTTGAATGTCGTGATGAATCATCCGAGATTTTACATCAATTGTTGTCGGAGCTGGATACAAGTACGCTTGCACGGGAGAGTAAAATCCCTGAATGTATGATACTTGTGGATAAGACAAGACTTTCTCAGATTATCGGCAATATCATAGGCAATTCCTATAAATATGCAGGAACAGTTATTGACGTTGGCTATAAAATCCGAGAGGGTTATCTTGAAATGTCATTCCGTGATTATGGCACAGGTGTTCCAAAAGATGAAATCAGTCTTGTAACTGCACGTTTTTATCGTGGAAGCAATGCTTCTGAAAAAGACGGTTGCGGTCTTGGTTTGTATATTTCAAGTATGTTAATGGAAAGAATGAATGGTGAGCTTATATGCTCTCATCGTGAGGACGGTTTCTTAGTAACGCTGTTAATTCCTCTTTCTTGAGTATTAAGATTTTATGAACAAGCAAATATAGTAGTACCATAGAATTAGAAATTACATGAGTTATAAAATAATTTTTGTGATTGATATTTTTGAAAAATGATTTTGTGATTAATGAAATTCATTCTACAGTTGACATTTGTAAATTTATTCTGTATAATAGAGATAAATGAAAATTTATTTAATTATCAGAGGTGATGCAAATGACGTTAATAAACAGTGGTCGTATAAATTTTTATTATAGCGGAGATGTAACGCTGTATATTCTGAAAGGTAAAGAATCTGACCTTCTGATTGATACAGGATTCATTGGC
>JAFQHO010000010.1 GCA_017397925.1 Ruminococcus sp. | reverse complement strand
TAGACAAATCTAATGGCATAAATGCTGTATATCGTCGTTGTCCTCCTCACCATACGGCAGTATGCTTTCGTCGTCCGCCTTGATATACATCATTTCTGCTCATCATCTTTGTCTACTAACATTTTAGGGATTGGTATTAAATAATAAAACCGTGGACTGCCAAAGGCAGCCCCTACACAAAATAACGCAATATAGCCAATTGTAGGGGCGAGCATTGCTCGCCCTAAAAAAATATGCCTTTTTATACAGACTGAGGCGACAGATTTACTCTGCCGTGATTTTTATTTTAAAATTCCTGTATAAAAGCATAAAATCCACGGTGATTTCAATATAATGATATTACAATTTTAACGCACAATGTAAATATATATAACAATAAATTATGTATACTACTTACAAATTTTCCTGTTGATGATTGGTTAAAAAAGAGAAAATAAAAATTATTTTTCAATAATCAACCATTTTTGGTTGAAAAAAGGCCAATTTTTGCCCTATAGTGAGGGGGTGTGTTTCAAAATGAAAATTACAATGCACACAAAGAGAGAAAAAAACAATACCCGACAGAACCAAAAAATGGCATCGTGGGTATTGCAGAAAATGTTATTTTATTTATTCTTATTTCTCATATACTCATCCATAGCCGCAGCAGCCTTTTTGCCTGCGCCCATAGCAAGGATAACGGTAGCCGCGCCGGTTACAGCGTCGCCGCCTGCGTATACGCCTTCACGGGAGGTAAGACCGTCCTCGTCAGCGATAATACCGCCCCATTTCTGGGTATCAAGTCCCTTTGTAGTTGAACGTATAAGGGGATTTGGAGATGTGCCGATTGACATAATAACGCAGTCAGCCTCAATTTCAGTAAATTCGCCCTTGATAGGAACAGTTCTCGCCCTGCCGCGCTCGTCAGGTTCAGTAAGGCGCATTTTCTCGCAGATAACGCTCTTTACCCAGCCGTTTTCAGTGGATGTAATCTCCACAGGATTTGTAAGAAAGGCAAATTTTATGCCTTCCTCCTTAGCGTGTTCAAGCTCCTCAGCACGGGCAGGAAGCTCCTTTTCGGTACGGCGGTATATGATAGTAACATCCGCCCCAAGACGCTTAGCACAGCGAGCCGCGTCCATAGCAACATTGCCGCCGCCTACGACAACAGCCTTAGCTCCGGCGTTTATGGGAGTAGCAGAATCGGACTTATATGCCTTCATAAGATTAATTCTTGTGAGAAATTCGTTTGCGGAGTACACGCCGTTGAGGTTTTCGCCCTTGATATTCATAAATCGCGGAAGTCCTGCACCTGTTCCGATAAATACGGATTCAAAGCCTTCTTCCTCCATTAATTCATCAATGGAAACAGTTCTGCCCACAACGGTATTTGTCTCGATTTTCACACCGAGAGCTTTAAGACCCTCAATTTCCTGCTGTACAATTGACTTAGGCAGTCTGAATTCGGGGATACCATAGGAGAGAACGCCTCCTGCAAGGTGGAGCGCCTCAAAAATAGTGACATCGTACCCCATTTTAGCCAGGTCGCCGGCACAGGCAAGACTTGAAGGGCCTGAGCCGATAATTGCCGCCTTATGACCGTTTGAAACAGGCTTTTCAACCTCTGTATGAGCCTCAGCATTGTGTCTGTCAGCCACATATCTTTCAAGTCGTCCGATAGCAACAGGTTCGCCCTTTATTCCGCGTACACACTTGCTTTCACACTGATGCTCCTGAGGGCATACTCTGCCGCATACCGCAGGAAGTGAGCTGGATTTTGCAATAATTTTATATGCTTCTTCAAATCTGCCTTCTGCAACTTCCGCAATAAAAGCAGGAATATCAATCTGCACAGGGCAGCCTGTTACACAGGGCTTGTTCTTGCAGTTAAGGCAGCGTTTAGCCTCATCTATGGCCTGTTCTTCGGTATATCCGAGAGCAACCTCATCGAAGTTTTTGTTACGGACTTCGGGAGCCTGTTCAGCCATTTTATTCTTTTCCAAAGACATATTCGGCATATCACTCTACCCCCTTGAAAAGATTGCAGGTATTCTCGTGAGCCTTACGCTCAAAAGTCCTGTAGCTTGCGCTTCTTGCCATAGCCTCATCGAAATCAATGAGATGACCGTCAAATTCGGGGCCGTCAACACAGGCGAACTTTGTTTCACCGCCCACAGTAAGACGACAGCCGCCGCACATACCCGTGCCGTCAATCATTACGGGATTCATTGAAGCAACTGTAGGGATATTATACTCCTTAGTCAGCTGACAAACAAATTTCATCATAATGAGAGGGCCGATAGTAATAACACGATCGTATTTCTCGCCGCTTTCGATAAGCTTTTTCAGCGCGTCGGTAACAAGTCCCTTTTCTCCTGTTGAGCCGTCATCAGACATAATTACAAGCTTAGAGGAAGCCGCCTTGAACTCATCTTCAAGGATAACAAGCTCCTTATTGCGGAATCCTGCAATTACGTGGACTTCAACACCCATTTCGTGGAGCTTTTTAGCCACAGGATAGGCGATAGCGCAGCCTACGCCGCCGCCTACCACTGCAACCTTTTTAAGACCTGCTGTTTCGGTAGCCTTACCGAGAGGGCCTACAAAGTCGCTGAGGCAGTCGCCCGCGTTCATATGATTGAGCTTTTCCGTAGTGGAGCCCACAATCTGGAACATTATTGTAACCGTACCCTTTTCGCGGTCAAAATCCGCTATAGTAAGGGGAATACGCTCACCCTCGCTGTCAGTACGGAGAATTATAAACTGTCCGGGCTCTGCTTTTTTAGCAACTCTTGGAGCGTTTATTTTCATCATAGTGACAAAGGGGTTAAGACTTTTCTTTTCGAGAATTTCAAACATATCTCATACCATCCATTGCTTAAGTAGTATCATATCAACATCGCCATTGATGTGATATTGCAGGGGCAGATATTATCCGCCCTGAGAAATGCAATACTATGTATTTACATTTTGTCTTCTTCAGTTATGGGGCGGATTACCTTGCAGGGATTACCTGCGGCAACCACTCCCGAGGGTATATCATCAACAACGACTGAACCGCCGCCGATAACAGTATTATCGCCTATAGTAACCCCAGGCATAACGCAGACATTTCCGCCGATCCATACATTGCTGCCTATTTTTATAGGCTTGGAATATTCAAGACCGCTGTTGCGCTGTTCAGCGTCAATGGGGTGGCTTGCGGTGTAAAATCCGCAGTTCGGTCCGATGAAAACATTGTCACCGAAGATAACGTCTGCACAGTCGAGGATAACGAGGTTGTGGTTTGAGTAGAAATTATCTCCGATAATGATATTATAGCCGTAATCGCAGAAGAAATTTGCCTCAATCCAGGTGTTTTCGCCTCTTAATGCAAGAAGTCTGTCCAGTATGCGTTCTTTTTTCTGATAGTCGTTGTAGGTGATAGCATTGTACTCCATACAGAGCTTTTTAGCGGTTGCCCTTTCCGTCATAAGCTCTCTGTCGTTGCCGTTGTACAGCTCACCTGCCTGCTGTTTTTCCTTTTCAGTCATTTTAAACCCTCCTTGTTTTTAATTATAAATTATGAATTAAGAATTAAGATTTGCAGCCTTAATCCCTAATTTGTTACGTTGATTGTGCGGTCAGAAATTAACCTAATAAGTAGTGATAATTGCTGACAATAAAGACAGTAATGCCTATAAAGATAGCCATTATAATTATTAAAGCAATAGCAGGTATTGTTTTTAATATCTGCCATAAATCTTTTCTGTACCGTTTCACATCATAAAATTCCTGCGGATTTTCGGGATTTATGAGGATTTCGCGGCTTTCGCCCTCCTCGGTTTTGCTTATGCCATAGTAATTATCGCAAAGTGTATATTTTGTGCCGTAATAATCAAGCTCATATATGGGGCTGAATAGCGTATAAACAATTCTTATTCTATAGCTTGTTCTGTAATTTAATCCACTTCCTCTGCGTCTTACAACTATGTTACAGTACGGAATAACTTCAATATTTTCTTTTAATAATTCCTCCCTGTCCTTTTGATTGGGATTGATGCATATTGCAGTTACCTTTTCTGTACAGGACTTTTTCAGCGGCTTCATTTTACAGAGCAGCTTTATTAACGGCTTTGTATTTCTTATTGTCGTAGATAGTAAATAAAGGGCAAATACACCGGGAATGACAATAAATATCATCATCGGATTGCCACGGAAGGTTAAAACAGCCGAAACTGTAAAGAGAATCAAGGATGTAACGGCAAAAATTGGTTCTTTTTTCAGACTCATAAGAAAAATAACTAATCCGAAAAAAAGCATTGTTATTGCAAATATAGTCTGTGGCTCAAGAAATGATTTCCCGAAAAGCAATAAAGTTGGAATTAAAAACAAAATCAAAATTGCAGACGTAATAAATCTATCCTGTTTTGCTGCTTTTTCTTTTTCGTATTCCGCAGCAAAGTCGTATGGCTTTTCTTGTTCTCGTTTTTTATCTTCCTCATATTGTTTAAGCAAAGCCTCATATTCGGCTCTGTAATCTCTTTCATTATCCATTTTAACCCCTTTTATCATAATAATTAAGAATTATGAATTAAGAATGCAGAATTGCAATATAAAATTCTTAATTCTTAATTCTGCATTCTTAATTAGATAATCAGCATTTGCTTCCCTTTGCACCAAAGCTGCCGCCCATTGAGAGAATATTGCTGTCAAAGGTGTAGTTTATCTTTGCAGCCTGTCTGTGACGCTTTAATGCAAGCTGAATCATTCTTTCAAGGAGTTCGGGATATTTAACGCCCTTAGGCTCCCAGAGATAGAATGCAAGAGAGCCTGGAATTGTGTTGATTTCGTTGATGTATATCTTATCTGTTGCCATATCAATCATAAAGTCGATACGTGTAACGCCGTTACAGCCAAGGCTGCGGAAAGCGTCAACTGCAAGTGTGCGGATAGTTTCCTCCTGTTCGGGAGAAATATCAGCAGGAATCTTTCTTTTCAGTGAAGCCATACCCTTGCTGCCGCCTGATTTACCGCCGCCGCCGACATATTTCTGTTCAAAGCTGAGGATATCCTCATCGCTTGCCTGTACAGGCTCTTCACATACAGAAGCTTCTGCGGATTCGCTGTCGCCGAGAACGGAGCAGTTAATTTCCTTAAGCTGAACAACAGCAGGCTCAACGAGAATTCTGTCGGAGAAAGCAAAAGCGTCCTCCATAGACTTGATAAGTCCGCTTCTGTCCTTAGCCTTTGAAATACCAACGCTTGAACCGAGGTTGATAGGCTTAACAATTACGGGGTAGCCGAATTTCTTTTCAACCTCGTCAGCACATTCCTCAATGCGGTCAAGGTCAAATGCTGCAAAACGACAGCAATCAAGAACAGGGAATCCTGCCTCTTTGAGTAAAATTTTCATAACATACTTATCCATACCAACAGCGGACGCAAGAACGTCACAGCCTACATAGGGCAGGTCAAGAGTCTGCAAATAGCCCTGTAATGCGCCGTCCTCCACGTTTGTACCGTGAACGACAGGGAATGCAATGTCAATATCTGAAATAAGATTTGAGCCGAATTTCTTCATCTTCTGGCGAATAAGCTGAACTTTTCCCTCACTGCGTACAAATACGCACTCTGTACACTCTTTGAGAAGTGCAGGGATATCCTTATAGTTGTTGATATCCATAAGCTTTTCGCCTGTATAAAATTCGCTTTTTTTCGTCATATAAACGGGAATGATGTTATACTTTTCCTTGTTCATACTTGCCATAGCCTGAACTGCGGAAATTACGGAAACCTCGTGTTCTACGCTTCTGCCTCCGAAAAGAACTGCAAGATTAATTTTCATATGTGTTATCTCCTTTGTCTGTGATTATTTATCAATAGTTATCAGGCAAGTCGTTTTCAAGAAGAACGATTTTTTTCTTGTCTGTAGTATAAGCATTTACCTTTGCAAGGGCGTCGTTAAGGGAGTCAGCTACATAAACCTTTGACATATCATAGCCGCTGTCCTTAATGCCGTTGTATATGGGTTCTGTCTGCTTTTTGCCTACGAGGACGATATAATCGCAGGCTTTTGAAGCCTCCTGTCCGAACTCGTAGTTAAGCTCCTCCTGCTTTGCGCCAAGCTCAACCATACCTGGAGTTACGAGAATTCGACAGGCATCAAATAATCCGAGAACAGCAAGTGCCGCACGGCAGCCGCTGGGGTTTGAGTTGTAAGCGTCATCAATGAATGTCACGCCGTTGCCCTTGTCAAGAAGCTGTAAACGGTGGGGAACTGCGGCAATACGCTTAACGGGAAGTACAAGCTTTTCCATTGGTATGCCTGTATCTGCGGCGTAAGCAATAGCACCGAGAAGATTCTGAACATTATGCTCACCGAGAAGCTTTGTGCTGTATCGGCAGGATTTTCCGTCGGGAGCAGTAACAGTAAATTCTGTGCCTCTGTCGGAAACAGAAACATCGGTAGCACGCCAATCATTGCCCTCCTGCAAACCGTAGGTGATAGCGTTAGGATAATCGGGAGCCTTTTTGCGGATAAGCTCGTTATCACCGTTGAGATAAACTTTACCGAGAGCAGAAATGCTGTCTGCAAGCTCAAATTTGGTATTTACAACATTTTCAATTGAGCCGAAAGTTTCAAGGTGCTGAGGGCCGACAGAAGTAATAATGCCGTCGTGGGGATTGGCAATTCCGCAAAGTTCCTTGATTTCGTGAACTCGTCTTGCACCCATTTCGCAGATGAAATACTGGTGTGTAGGCTTTAAATCACGGCGGATTGTAATAGTAACACCCATAGGAGTATTAAAGCTTTCGGGAGTTTTCAGGGTTTCATACTGAGAACTGAGAAGCTCGCTGAGGTAGAATTTCATAGAAGTCTTGCCGTAGCTTCCTGTGATACCTACTTTGTGCAAATCGGGGCAGGAGGCAAGGATTTTCTTAGCGTCATTGATGTACCAGTTCTGCACAGCCTTTTCAACAGGCTTGTTGATAAGATTTGAAAGTGGTACAAGGATTGGTGTGAGATAAAGGGCAGAGCCGATAATTATAAATGGCAGATTATTTGTAAATCTTGTGCTTTCTTCAAAATAAACCCTTTCTGCTGAAAAAAACGCAGCTGTGAAAATCAACGCAATGAGTATGAAGAAAGTAATCAACATCCGTTTTACTCTTGCGGTGTAAACAAAGGGCTTTTTGAATTTCTTTCCCGGTTTGTTATTTATTGCAATACTGATATTAAACAAAGCAAAAACTGAAATTATTATGATTGTGACTGTGTTTAAAGGGCGAATAAATACGTGCTTCTCAGTTCTCCATATAACAGGGTTTGTAAACAAAAGTACAAACTGACCGATAAACAGGATTATTGGCAGTATATATCTTTTATAATTCTTCTTCATCCACCATGAATGTTCGGGAGTTTTATAGCCGTTAAGCTGTAACATATGGAACTCACGAAGTCCCATAAAAATTATTGCAATAAGTGCAATAACTGCATATATGCAGTAAATAGCAATATTCATCTGTATCTCCTATATTTATAATTTTAAAAAGCTTTTAGCCATTAGCATTTAGCATTTTGTGTGGCAGATATTATCCGCCTTATTATTATTCCTCAATTTTCATAAAAGAACACATAACACGGTTGAAAGTGTACTGCTGTTCGAGGAATGAGTAATGTCCTGCGTTTTCAAGCTTTACAAGACCTGCATCGGGGATAAGCTTCTCCATTTTTTCACCGTCTGAAAGCGGTGTAGCCGTATCATTTACGCCCCATACAAGCAAAGTCGGGCATTTGATATTAGGTAGCAACGGCTCTAAATCCTCATTTACCGTCTTAACAAGCACCTGTCGCATAAGCGGAGATGCTGCAACATAGTCCGCACTGCCGTACTTCACACGGAGCTTTTCAAGGGCTTCTGGAGCGATTTTCTGCATAAGCTTTGTTGCAAGAATTGTTCTGCAAAACTTATACCAGCGTGTGCGGAAGCTTTTCTTGTTAGTTTTAGGCGGTAAAATGCCTGCACTATCCACAAGGATAACCTTTGTGATTTCAAAGGGCAGGTTTTCGCGGCTGTTAAGCTTAATTATAACTCTGCCGCCGAAAGAGTGACCTAAAAGCATAACCTTATCTGTATTGTATGCTTTGAGGAATTCAATTACAAAGTTGGCGTAATCGTCAACGCACCATGCAGAGGGCGGCTCCTGACTTTCGCCGAATCCCGGCATATCCATAGCCACAACCTTATATTTTTTTGAAAGCAAATCAATGAGATTGGCGAAAAGCTTTATATTGCTGCCCCAGCCGTGGAGGAGGACAATAAGCTCGCCCTCGCCCTTTTCCTCATAATTTATATTTATACCGTTAATCGTTCTGTTCATCTGTATATCTCCATTTACTACACTTGGATTTTCTATAATATAATTATACGTATACATTATATATTATATCACGGTCAGTAATGATTGTCAATTAATTTGGCTGATTTTTCGCTATATATACAAAAAATCCGCACAAAGTAATAATTTACTTTGTGCGGTGGACGTCAGTCGGTTTCAAATATGTAAAGTTTTTTCAGCGGGTTGGTAATGCTGGGGGTATATACGTCAAGATTATAATGATTGTTGTAGGAAAAGTGATGTTTATTTGACGATAAATAGAAATTGTGTACAAGTGAATCGTAATTTAGTATTGCATAGCTGTTATTGTAAATGCTGTGCTGTGAATGGTCTGTACGGTAAGTGGTGTTGTGAGGTGATATAAATTGTCTTATATCTTTTGAAGCAAGTTCCGTATTTTTTATGCCAAAACCTGCACCAAGTTCAGGTATAAAGTACATATACTGGTGCGAATGTGTGTAGTGTACAAGAATATGTTCGCCTACAGCAAAGGCTTCAACGCAATTATCTGCATGGACTATCGGGCATTCATTCTTATTTTCAAAATCATAGACTTGCAGTTCAGTAGTGTAAAGCTCCATTTTTTCAAAATCAAAGGTATAGAGAGTGGCGGAATAGACATCTGATTTTAATAAGCAAAGCCTTTTATCGGTAAATAATACAGGGTAACAGTCAAGAATTCCTGTTTCAAGGGTGAAATCCGCAGTTTCAGCAGTTAATTGATTGTTTTCTCTTACAAATTTTATGCCTTTTTCTTCGGGATATTCAAGGTCTACGTTGCGTTTGCAGGTTATTGAGTAACCGTCAAGGGAAATACTGTTAATTTTAAATTCTTTTTCGAGCAAATCTTCCTTCAGTTCTCCGCTTGTCTCATCAAGACGATATGTTTTTATTTCCTGTGATTTCATATCAGTAATGAATGAAACTCTGTCAGTGGTTGTTAAAGCGTCTGAAATGAGAGTGAGAACCCAGATGCTGTCGTCGTAATATATCATGTCGGCAATTGCAACACCCTCTGTGCCGTCGGAATATTCGTAAATACTGATATTTTCTCCTGTTTCGGGATTATACTTGAATATTTCAAAGTTATGGCTTACATTGCAGCAGACTGTATCGTAATCTCCGAGATAATATATATTTTCGCCGTCAAATGCTGAAAAGGGGATAAGCGGCATTTCCTCGGCTTCAAGAACAAGCGCATAATCTTCTGATATGAATTTCTGCTTATATTCTTCGTGATCAAGCAGTAACAGTTCAGCAAAGAGATGACTTTCGGGATATATATTTTCAATTTTCACGTTTTCGGGCAGTTTACAGGGGGATTTTTTCGCCTCAAATTCAATCCCCGATAAATCGTATTCCTTGAACGTAACGGGTGGGGGAGAGTCCTGCATATTGAGATTTACCTTGATTTCTTTGAAATCATCAAGGGCATAATGCTTTAATCCTGCGACTGGCTGTGAAATTACAGAATTTTCCTCTGAAACTTCGGAAGTTTCTGTATTTTCGCCTTTATTTTCGGAAATATTTGTTTCAGATACAGCAGAAGTAACATCTCCCACAGGCGGGTTCTCGCTTATATTATCATTCTTTTCATTACAGGCTGTGCAGAAAAGGGCTGTAAGTGCGGTTAAAAATGCTAAAACTTTTTTCATAATTTACCTCAAATGTATTATTGTGTATCGAATATACAAAGTTTTTTCAGCGGGTTTTTATCAACAGGAGTGTATTCTATATCCTTTAAGAAGGTATTGCTATAATAGGAATCCCTGTATATACCTATATCGAAATTTGTCAATGCAAGTTTGCCGTCATATACATCTACGCTTGAATTGTTGGGATAGTAAGTTATTCCCAGTGGAGAAGTCATACGTTCAACTTCCTGCAAAGGAAATCCTGCACCAAGTTCGGGAATGAAGTATATACATTTCTGATTATAAACGTAATGTACAAGAACATTATTTCCTAATTGATAAGCACGGTTAGCGTCTGATGATTCAAATTCAGTTGTATATTTTTCCATTTTTTCGAAGTCAAAAGTATGAAGTATGGATACCTCTGCATCTGCCTGCAAAAAAACCATTCTATTATCTGTAGAAAATACCGGTGTACAATTGTTAATACCTGTTTCAAGTTTAATTTTATCAGTATAAGCTGTCATTTTACGATTTTCTTTTTCCAGTCTTATATCACTTATACTATAGTCGATGTTGACTTGAAAACTTTTATAGCTTGTTGATTGAAGATCAAAAGGATAGTCTAAAGTGATTTCTTCTTCGAGAATTTCATTTATGCTGCCTGAAACTTCATCCAGATTATATACTTTGATAATTGGACTTTTTTCGGCATTGTCCATAACGAAAAGCCGTATACTATTGTCAAAGTACGTCATATTAGATATTGTAATACCCTCTGTACCGTCGGAATACTCATAAATACTGATACTTTCTCCTGTTTCGGGGTTGTACTTGAATATTTCAAAGTTATGGCTTTGGTTAGGGCAGACTATATCGTAATCTGCCAGATAATAGAGATTTTTACCGTCGAAAGCTGTGTATAGAATAAGCGGTCTGTCCTCACCTTCGAGGATAGCAGCGTAAGATTCGATAAACTTCTGACAATATTCTTCATGTTCCATCTCCTGTTCGTTGGCAGCAGCTTTTGAACGTGGACATATATTTTCAATCTTTACATTTTCGGGCAGTTTACAAGGAGATTTTTTCGCCTCAAATTCAATCCCCGACAAATCATATTCCTTGAACGTAACAGGTGGGGGAGAGTCCTGCATATTGAGATTTACCTTGATTTCTTTGAAATCATCAAGGGTATAATGCTTTAATTCTGCGGCTGGCTGTGAAATTACAGAATTTTCGTCTGAAACTTCGGATTTTTCCGTATTTTCGCCTGTATTTTCGGAAATATCAGCCTCAGCTACAGCAGAAGTAACATCGCCCACAGGCGGATTATCGCTTATGTTGTCCTGTTTGTTATCGCAGGCTGTACAAAAAAGGGCTGTAAGCGCGGTTATAAATGCTAAAACTTTTTTCATAATTTACCTCTTAAAAAATCCGCACAAAGGATTTTTACTCTGTGCGGTGATTGTCAGTCTGTTTCAAATATGTAAAGCTTTTTCAGCGGGTTTGTATTGCTTTCTGCATACTCGCTTGCAATTCTCTCATATGGCATACCATCAAAAAATGCATTCCAAAAACGATAAAAATCAGGAAAAAGCGTTTCAAAGTTCAATACAGCAAGTTCGTTGTCAGAAATTCCAAGCAGCGATTGGTCAACACAAAAATGGTTATCAACATACAGCGTTGAAGATGTTAAAGGATCTGTCGGGGAACTTTCCTCATACAGATTAAAACCTGCTCCCAGTTCAGGAATAAAGTACATATACCGTTGTTTATAGTCATAGTATATAAGCACATTTTTGCCAATCGGGTATGCGTTAATATTATCCATTGGCGAACTCAAATCTGTCGTGTATTTTTCCATTTTCTCAAAATCAAAAGTGTGCAGAACAGAGTAATAATTATCAGACTGCAAAAGAATCAATCGGTTTTCATCTGACAATATTTTTTTGCAGAGGGAGATACCCGTTTCAAGAGTATATCTGTCAGATTTTGCCGTTATTTTGCCGTTTTCCCTTACCAGTTCAACCTCATAATCATTGGTGTCGCTGAGTTTCATATTAAGGTTGATATACTTCTTATAGCTGTTTGCTTTATAAATTGGGTCGTCTATTGAACCTACGCTGACTTGACCTGCAAATGAATCAGCTGCGTATACAAACTCCCCTGTTTTATCGTCAAACTTTTGAGTTTTTAAACCGTCCGACTCCAATGTAAAAAGAAAAAGTCCGTTATTATAAACCATATCCGCAATTGCTACACCCTCTGTGCCGTCGGAATATTCATAAATACTGACATTTTCTCCTGTTTCGGGGTTGTATCTGAATATTTCAAAGTTGTGGCTTATCTTGGGACAGGCAATGTCGTAATCGCCTAAATAATAGAGATTTTCACCGTCAAAAGCTGTAAAGCGAATCTTCGGCTTGTTCTCTGATTCAATAATAGGTGCATAATTTTCCAAAAATTGCTGACAGTATTCATCAAATTCCGTTTTAAAGCTATTTGCATTAATTTCTGCATCGGGGCATATATTTTCAATTTTTACATTTTCGGGAAGTGTACAGGGAGATTTTTTCGCCTCAAATTCAATTCCCGACAAATCATATTCCTTGAAATCAACAGGTGGAGCTGTTTTCTGTGCATTGAGTTTTACTTCGATTTCTTTGAAATCATTAATTGTATAATGCTTTAATTCTGTATCAGGCTGTGAATTTACGGTATTTCCGTCTGAAACTTCGGGATTTTCCGTATTTTCGGAAATATCCGCCGACGATGTTGTGGCTGTAATATCCTCCGCAGGCGGATTTTCGCTTATGCTGTCCTGTTTGTTATCACAGGCTGTACAGAAAATTGCTGTAAGTGCTGTTAAAAATGCTAAAACTTTTTTCATAATTTACCTCTTAAAAATCCGTACAAAGGATTTTTACTCTGTGCGGATTGATTGACAATGGATTATTCTACGGAAATAATATAGTAGTAAACAGGCTGACCGCCGTTTACAAGCATAACCTCAATCTTATCGCTGAGCTTGGACTGGAGCAGCTGCTGGAGAGCCTCTGCACTTTCCTCAGTTACATCAGAGCCGTAAATTACAGTTACATAGCTTGCACCGCTCTTTGCCAGCTTCTTTGTGAGCTTATATGCTGCCTTATTGATGTCCTTTTCTGTAAAGGAAAGCTTACCATTATCAAGAGCAAGGATTTCACCCTCCTTGATAGCGTGTCCCTCAAATTCGGAATCACGGGCAGCGAAAGTAATAAGACCTGTGGAGATTTTTTCAAATGCCTTTGTCATATTAATGCGGTTTTCAGACAAATCAGCACACTCGTCAAATGCCATCATAGCGGCAATACCCTGAGGAATTGTACGTGTCTGGAGAACGCATACAGTGCGGTCTGTAAGCTTTACAGCCTGTTCAGCCGCCATAATTATATTTTTATTGTTTGGAAGAACGAATACAGTTCTTGCAGGAGTTGCAAGAATAGCGCGGAGCAGGTCATCTGTAGAGGGATTCATTGTCTGACCGCCCTTTACTACAACATCAACACCTAAATCCTCAAAGAGGGCGGAAATTCCGTGACCTGCGGCAACAGCAACAAAGCCGAAATCCTTTTCAGGCTCTGCAGGAGTAAGACCGGCCTGTGCGTCCTGAGCCTCCTTGACCTTATCCTCGTGCTGAATACGCATATTCTCAATTTTCGGACGTGGGTCATTCATAAATACGCCGAATTCAAGGCCCTTCTGCAATGCCTTACCGGGATTGTCAGTATGCACGTGTACCTTGATAATTTTCTCGTCATCAACTACAACAACGCAGTCGCCGATAGTTTCAAGATATGCGCGGAGCATAAATACATCGGGACAATCGGGGTTTTTGCGGAGCATAAACTCTGTGCAGTAGGTATATGTAATATCGTCATCGTATTCGCTTACAGCTGTGCGGAATGAATCGTCTGAGCGTTCAATTTTCTCAACAGGCTCGGCAATTTTACCGCCGTTGAAAATATCGCTCATAGCGCGGATAATGATAAGGAATCCCATACCGCCTGCGTCAACAACGCCTGCTTTTTTAAGCTGTGGGAGCATTTCCGTTGTCTTTGCGAGAACAGCCTCAGCCTCGTCACAAACATCCTTCCAGAAAAGGGTATCGCTGCTTGTGGAAATAGCGGATGACTTAGCTTTTTCTGCGGCAAGACGTGAAACTGTGAGGATAGTACCCTCAACAGGCTTCATAACAGCCTTGTATGCGGCTTTAACGCCCAGATCGAGGGAGTTTGCAAAATCCTCGCAGCCTGCCTCTGTAAGTCCTGAAAGGCCCTTAGACATACCGCGGAAAAGCAGGGAGAGAATAACTCCCGAATTTCCTCTTGCACCTCTGAGAAGTGCGGAAGCGGTAACGGAAGCAACCTCGGAAATAGGCGTATTATCGGGCAGTCTTTTGAGTTCATCAACAGCCTTGCCGATAGTCATTGACATATTTGTACCTGTATCGCCGTCGGGAACGGGATACACGTTAAGCTCATCAACCTCGCGTTTTTTGTTGGTTAAAGTAATAGCGGCGGAAATAACAGCGTCTCTGAATAAAGCACCGTTTATCAAAATAAACCCTCCTAAAGTGAAAAATAGACAGTACCGCAGAAGCGGCACTGTGGTATTGTTTATGCGTTCATATCGTCAACATAGACGTTTACAGCGTTAACCTGCATATCAGTTGCTTCCTCAACGGTAAATGCAACCTTATGGGTGATGCTGTTTACAGCAGCAGCGATATTTGTACCGTAAGTGACCTTTATGTGGAGGTCAATTGAAAGACCGCCGTTTTTATCGGTACGGACGGCAACTCCCTTACGCTTGAAAAGTCTGCCCCCTGTAAGAGATGATACAGCGGAACGGAAAGTGTTGACGTTGCATACGTCGGCAACTCCGAAGCAATCACAGACCGTATGGCGTACAAGCTCGGTTATATAGCTTTCTGAAACTGAAATTTTTCCGATATGATTTTCGATGCTGACCATTTAGCACACCCCTTTTCATTTTTGCAATATCGCACTAAAGCGCATTGCTATACTAATATATTATATCATATTAAGCCGTATTTTACAATAGATTTCACGTCGATTTCATAGTAAAAAATCACAATACGGCATTATGCACAAAAAAACAGCTTAGTAAATGGTGGATTTGCTTGTTTCGGTTGCTGGAAAATAGGATTTAAGGATGGAATTTGTAAAATGAATTTGATTTTATGATTATAAGATATAGCTGTAAATTCTGTGCAACTCTTATAATTATGGCTGTTTGCAATTAGTTAAAAAGTAGAAAATAAAAAATATTTTTCAATAATCAACCATTTTTGGTTGAAAAAAGGCCGATTTTTGCCCTATAGTGAAGGGGTGTGTTTGAAAATGGTATTCATACATAAAAAACAAATCGGAATTATAATCAGTGATTACGGGGCGTCGAGGGCGCCGCCCCCTACAAAAAATAATTATCGCCAACGATAGTTACGCATTACGCATCAACTCGTAACCTCTTTATTAAAAAATTTCAGCGTATCCATTTTAATCGCCTTATGCTCAGGTTTGTCGAGATTTGGGTCGTCACGGAGAAGCTCCTCTGCACAGCGGCGGACATCCTCGGAGAGCATAGATATATCGTATGCCGAGGCTATTTTCAGCGGCGGAAGTCCGTGCTGAGCGCTGCCGAAGAAATCTCCCGGGCCGCGCATATTCAAGTCCTCCTGCGCTATTTTAAAGCCGTCAGTAGTAGCTGAAATTATCTTCATTCGCTGTATGCAGTCCTCGTTTTTGTTGTCGGTAATGAGTATGCACGTACTCTCGTACTGTCCTCGTCCCACTCGTCCGCGGAGCTGGTGAAGCTGCGAAAGTCCGAATCTCTCGGCATTTTCGATAATCATAACCGCCGCATTGGGTACATCAACCCCGACCTCAACAACAGTAGTGCATATGAGTGCCTGCAATTCGCCACGGCTGAATTTTCCCATAACTTCCTCTTTTTCGGCAGCTTTCATACGTCCGTGTAGGAGTGCCGTAGTATAGCCTTTCAGCGTAGTTTTCTCCGCATTTTCAGCATAGGATTTCACGGCAAAAAGCTCGCTTTCGGACTCCTCAATCATAGGGCAGACAACATAAGCCTGCCGCCCCTCGTCAAGCCTTGCACGGAGGAAAGAAAATGCTCCCTCACGCTTTTTACCCGTAACAGCGTAGGTTTTTACTGGACTTCTCCCCTTCGGCAGCTGACGTATACTCGTAACATCCAAATCACCGAAGATATTAAGGGCGAGAGTACGCGGTATGGGCGTTGCGGACATAATCAGCCTGTGGGGTGAATCGCCCTTTTCTGCAAGGGCAGCCCTCTGCGAAACTCCGAAACGATGCTGTTCATCGGTGATTACAAGCCCCAGGGATTTATACTCCACATCCTTTTGAATAATTGCGTGAGTGCCTGCCACAAGGTCAATTTCTCCCGACGCCAGTTTTTCGCGGATTTCAGCCTTTTGCTTTGCAGGAGTTGAGCCTGTGAGAAGTGCAACTTTTATGCCGAGAGGTTCAAGAAACGAGCTGAAAGTCTTGTAATGCTGTGCTGCAAGTATTTCCGTAGGTGCCATAACAGCGGACTGTACCCCGTTTTTCGCCGCAAAACAGCAGGCAGCAGCAGCTACAGCGGTTTTTCCGCTTCCCACATCTCCCTGTAAAAGCCGATTCATAGGGGAGCCGCTGCACATATCGGCTATGATTTCATCCACAGCGGAAGCCTGCCCCTCTGTAAGCTGAAATGGCAGAGCGCCGTAAAAATCCGCCATAGAAATGGATTTATCCATAACATAGGAGGTGATTTTCTTCTTGCGTATTTTCAGCATAAGCATACCCAGCTGCAGCTTCAGCAGTTCCTCGAAGGCTATTCTGCGCCTTGCAATTTCAGCCGCATTATTTGTTTCGGGGAAGTGTACATTCTTCAGCGACCACACGAGGTCAGGGAGGGCGTATTTCTCCCGTATATATTCGGGGAGAGTTTCAAAAGGGGAGTCCTCTAAAAGTGAGAGTGCCTGCTGCATATTGGTGCGTACAGCGTTTATTGGAAGCCCTTGCGTCAGCTTGTAGACAGGCTGAATAAGCACAGGGGAGTCAGCAGGGATATATACGGGGGAGTGGATTTCCTTCCGTGTAAAGCCACCTGTGACCTTGCCGTACATATAGTAAGTCTGAAATTCTTTCAGCGCGTGAAAGGCATAGACGTTATTGTAAACGACAACAATAATATCATCAATTCCGTCAGTGGCGGCAGCGTGGCATATAACAAGGCCTTTTCGGATAGCCTTAGGTGGGAGCTTTCTTGTGATTGTCAGCTTTAAAACGCAGTATTCCTCATTTTCAGCCTGCACAATTGGAATATGTGTGCGGAAGTCCATATAATCGCGTGGGATATGGTACAACAGCTCATAAGGCGATGAAATGCCTAATTTGCGGTATTTTTCCCCCTTAGCCTTTCCGACTCCCTTTAAAAATTCAATTTCCGAAAACAGATTTGCAGCCATAATAAACTCCCTTTCAATTCCGTTGTATATTTATTATACCATAAATGGGAGAAAAGTCAAATATAATGGGAACCCTTACTGTTAATTTGTAATGTGTAATTATTTTTGCAAGCTGTCGCAGATAATTAACCTTTGATCGCCTGCAGGGGCTGCCCTGCAAAATGTAAACGTTTAATAAACATTACACGAAAATCGTTGACAAATATGGAGATATATAGTATAATAAAACCATAATAATAAAACAAGTTGAGAGGATTTTGTTATGAATATACAGGAAATAATCACCCGACTTACACACGAAACCGAAATTCTGCCCGATGAATACGACGGAGCCTATAAGCTTATGCGTAACGCGGTCAGACGCTACGAAAATCTCCGCAACAAATCAATCATTGATTACAGCGACCTTGACCTTATCTATTCTATCTGTATCAGAACAGCTCAGAACGGTATGGACGCACAGAAGGAAAAAGTCCTGAAAAGCCACTTGCTTCACGCCGATAAGAAATCCCTCGCCAAGACAATTGATGATATATGGCTTCTTGCTTCAAAGAGAAGATATACGGGAAATCAGGATGATGATGTTGTTACCGTGGGTATTTATGATACTTCCTTTGATTCTTTCAGAGAGCGTTCTATTGCCGACAACAGGAAATGTATACAGGATTTCATCTCGCTATGCCTGGAAATCGTTCAGCTTAACCGTGAAACTGATGAGGAAATATTTGAGCTTGCAGAGGACGTGCTGAACAAGGATTTTGAAGAATCGGGACTTTCTGTTGTGGTTGTGTCCAGAATTCTTCACTGTTTAAAGCCCTTTACATTCCCTATCATAAGTGCAGGGGATGTACCCAGTATCTTTGCTTTTGCAGGACTGGATATCGAAGATATTATGTCCGTATCGGAATACGTTGATAACTGCCGTAAAATCAAGGAATACCGTGATTCCAAGTTCAAAGTCCGCAACTATAAGATTTTCGAGCTTGCAGGCGAATATCTTGACGTTGAAAAATATGTTGAGACGGACGATGACGAGGAAATTCTGCCATATTCCCCGGAAATGGACGATGAACCTAAGGTTGTACGCGCCCTTAACCGTATTCTCTACGGCCCTCCGGGTACAGGTAAGACCTATAATACGGTAAAACACGCCGTAGCTCTTGTAGAGAACAAGGAAAACGTAGATAATGAGCCATATGCCGATGTAAAAGCCCGTTTTGACGAATACTGCGAACACGGACGTATAAAATTCACTACGTTCCACCAGTCATTCAGCTATGAGGACTTCGTTGAGGGTATCCGCCCTGTTATCGTTGATAAATACGGTAAGGAGTCGTCATCTGCCCACGCTGAAACAAATGTAATCTACCGTGTATACGACGGTGTTTTCAAGACTTTCTGCGACAGAGCGGCGAAAAACCCCTTCGTCAATTATGTTGCGGTAATTGACGAAATCAACCGTGGTAATATATCGAAAATTTTTGGTGAGCTTATCACCCTTATTGAGGACACAAAGCGCGGTACAGCGGTTACTTTGCCGTTTTCACAGCGTGAGTTCATAGTACCTGAAAATGTCTTTATCTTAGGAACGATGAACACAGCTGACCGTTCAATTGCAATGCTTGATACGGCTTTAAGAAGACGTTTCGACTTCACAGAGATGATGCCTGTACCCGAATTGCTGAAAAGCTGCGGAGAAATCGACCTCTGCGAGATGCTTACGGCTATAAATCAGCGTATCGAGTACTACTACGACCGTGAGCATACAATCGGACACGCTTATTTTATGAACAAGAACGGCTCAATCCACGATATAGGCACACTCAGAAAGATTTTCAACAACAGAATTATTCCCCTGTTGCAGGAGTATTTCTTTGACGACTACGAAAAAATCCGACTTGTTCTCAACGATGAAAACACATTTATTGAAACAATTCAGCCAAAATATATCAGAACATTCGACTCTGACCAGAACATATACCGCATAGGAAATCCCGAAAACTGGACGGAGCAGGATTTTATCAATATCTACAGGTAATATAAAATGAAAGAAATTATTGCTAATTTTGAAAACGATGTCATAATAGAGCTGAACGATGATAACGTGGAGCTTTTTGAGAAAATCGAGGACTTTGCCCTGCGTAACACTCAGCTTATGATGGTATGCTTCGAAAAGGGCAAAAGAGTGGTTAAATCGCGGGAATATGCAGGCATAATGCGCCTTAACGACGGCACCCGCGTGGAGATTTATCCCCGCTTAGGGGACAATCTTACCCGTGCAAAAAGCCTTTTAGGGCGGATTGTGTCCGCTTATCTTGACCTGCCCTTTGAAAAGAACACAGCGGAGCTGCTTGACAGCGAAAACAGCTCCTTTATGGAATATTTTGCCGCTGTTTTTATCCGCGAATTTTCAAAAATTATGAAAAGCGGTATGCTTTCGGGGTATACTTCCATTGAGGAGAATACCAACTCTATGCAGGGGAGTATACTCTTTTCAGAGAATATACGGCGCAATCTTGCCCACCGTGAACGGCTTTACGTCCGCCACGATGTGTTTACTCCCAATAGGGCGGAAAATCGCCTGATAAAAACGGCTGCAGCAGTGCTTTTAAAGCTTGTGGACAGCCATAAAAACCAGCAGGAGCTGAAAAAAATCATAATTCAGCTTGACGAAGTGGAAATCTGCGACAGCGTGGAGCGCGATTTTGCTGCCTGCGTAAATACGCGCAATGCCAAGAAATATACTGCGGTTCTCAATATATGCCGTATGGTTCTTCAGAAGAACAGCAGCGGATATTTCGGAAAATACACTACAAATGCTGTATTTTTCCCCTTGCAGGAGCTTTTTGAGGTCTATATGTCAAAGCTTGCCAAGGCTGCCCGTGAGGGCAAGGTGGTAAAGGCTCTTTCAAAGGCAGGATATCTTTGCTGCGAGCGGAGATTATTCCCACTTAATCCAACTATATCCCTTTATGAAAGCGACGGCAGCATATACTGCGTAGGAAACGCGAAATGGCAGCATATTTCCGCTGTAAATGAGATAAATTCCGATGATATAGCCAAGCTTTACGCTGCTGCTGAAATGACAGGCAGCGATACAGCGGTTATGATTTACCCTTCCTACGGCAGTATTCCCGATGTGGAGCTTGCTTTTGATTTCGGCAGAAATGTAAATTTAATCATTGAATTTGCCGATTTTTCCGAGGGCAGCGAGGTTGCGGAGTTCATCTGCGAGGTTGACGAGGAAGATGAGGGTATAAGCGAATACGAGGGCTGCGGCGAAATTGAGGACGACGAATTTGTTGCGTTTGTGGGCAGGCAAATGGCTGAGCCTGCGGAATTTCCCGTTAAGGAAAATGAAAAAATCCCCGAAGTTGCGGCTGAACCCGAAACTGCGGAGATTGCGAAAGCTCCCGAAAAGAAGCGGATTAAAATTGTAAAGCGTAAAAGATAATCGGTATAAAACAAAAACCCCGATTCGCAAGATATCGGGGTTGATTATCAAAAATTATAATTACTGAGCAGCGTTAAGCTTCTTAGCGAGCTGAGCCTTCTTTCTTGCAGCCTTGTTCTTATGCATAAGACCCTTAGCGCAAGCCTGGTCAACCTTCTTAACAGCGAGCTTGATAGCCTCTGCCTTATCAGCAGCACCTGTAGAACAAGCGATATCAGCCTTCTTGAGAACTGTCTTGAGGTTTGTTCTTCTGGACTTGTTAGCAGCAGCCTTAGTTGCGTTAACCTTAACTCTCTTCTTTGCAGATTTAATATTTGGCATAATTGCACCTCCCGAATTTTTCCGCGGATATACCGCAGGATATTACATATTTTATACATATCAGTTACGATATGTGGCAGCTGCAACGCACAGCTACCCACTGAGACAATAATAATTATACCATTATTCGCTGAAAAAATCAATAGTAAAAAACGAAAGAATATGACGAATATTTGCTATTGAAATATAGCAATATTCACAAATCGCAGAGGAGAAGCATATGAATGTCAGAACAGACCTTGCTCTTGAACAGATAAACGAGGATAATTTGCCCGACGGTGTGAAGAAATACCGCCGCGGAAGTGCTTTTGAAATAACGGAAATTGTCATTGAAAATGATAATCACCGTCATACTATCGGAAAGGGAAAGGGACGGTATATCACCCTTGAAAGCGGAAGCTTAAGCCGATATTGCGGCAATTACGAGGATATGGCGCAGGAGCTTGCAGATGAGCTGAAAAGTATGCTCCCCGATGGCGAAATTCTTGTAGCAGGGCTGGGAAACCGCGATATTACTCCCGACGCCATAGGTCCCTGGACGGCGGAAAAGGTCCTTGCTACGCGACATCTCAGAAATGAGCTGAAAGAGAATGAGGCTGATTTTCTCGCCTCTCTGCGCCCTGTCAGCTGTCTTGCAGGGGGAGTGCTTGGGCAGACAGGCATTGAAACGGCGGAGCTTATAAAGTCAGTATGCCGTGAGATAAAGCCCTCTGTGGTTATTGCGGTAGACGCTCTTGCCTGTTCTGATATAAGTCGGCTTGGCACTACAATACAACTCAGCGACAGCGGAATATCCCCTGGAAGCGGCGTTGCCAACTCCCGAAAGGAGCTTTCCGCGAAATCTCTGGGTATACCTGTAATAGCGGTGGGAATCCCTACGGTAGTGGATATGCATACCATACTGCACAGCTGTGGAGAGTGTGAAATCCCCGAAGATATACCGAATATGATGGTGACTCCCCGTGATATTGACCGCCTTTCTGAGCGTGGTGCAGAGCTTATAGCCTGCGGTATAAACCTTGCTTTGCAGCCGTCATTCTCATTTGAAGATGTAAGAGGGCTGTTCTGATAATAGAAACGGCAGGAAAAATCCTGCCGAATAAATCAATATGCTACGGTTGTTTCTGTTGTGGAGTCCGTTGTTGTATCAGCTGTTGTTTCTGCCGATGAATCGGCAGTTGTTGTGGCTGAGAATGAATAAGGTGATGTTGTAAAAGAGAGGTTTTCGCTTCCGATTTCCGTCTTTTCATCAACGTGAACCGTTACAATAAAGCCGTCTACGTTATTTCCCGATATCTCGTACTTTACGCCTGTGGGAACAGGTACGTTTGTGACTTCTGCGGCATCGTCCGAGGGATAGAAGTATATTTCATATGCTGCACCGTATTCGTCGTTGATTTTCAGATGCTCATCGTTGTAATTGTAGGCATTGCGGAGCAGTTCGATGTACTCCTCAAGGCAGAGGTTATTCTCTGTCATATATTTAGCGTGAGGTATGCCCACATAGCGGAAATGCCACGGTTCACTGCGGTATTCTGTTATAGCTTCCTTTTCCTCGGTATAGCGTATAACAAAGCCGTATTTATGGCAGTTGTTGTTAAGCCACTGGAAGTCGCCTGTGCCCTGATAGTTGTATTCTGTGGTTTCGCTGAAATCAAAAGCAAGACCTGTTTCGTGTTCGCTGAATCCGGGAAGTGCTACAATAGGCGCTTCTCCGTCGCCTGAGGTGTCTGCTGTGAATTGGTCATAAAGCTGCTGCTGGAACTCTTTGGTACGGTGTGAGCCGTATACAATGAGGGTATCGTTATTGTAAATTTCGTGCCAGTCATCTACCATTTTTGCAAGTGGCTCATATGCTGGTTCAAGTATGGTATAGTCATAATCAACAGCAGTAAAGGTTGAGCGTCCTGCTTCGTCATTTTTTGTCATAATGCTGACGAGATTTTCAGTACCTGTGCTGAAATATTCGTTATCGTTGTTGACGAGTATAAGATTTCCGCTGAATTTCTTCTTTGTTTCGATAGGAGAGGGGGCGAAAACGATTTTATTCGGGTCAACAGCTGTAGAGGGGTCAGGAATTTCAATTTCTTCTATTTTTGTCGCTTCCTTATTTGTTGATGGGACAACTTTTACGCGGTCAAAACAGCTTTTGCCGAGAAAGACTGACGTGCCGAGAATAACAGCACATATAACAAGCTCAACGGTTGTTTTAGCTTTTCTTATACTTTTTTCTTTGCTGATGTCTTTAGGCATATTTTTTCAGCTCCTGTAAATTTTTTCTACACGGTTTATTTTTCTGCAATTACTGTTATTATAACACGTATTGAGAAAAAAATACAGTGTTTTCATACAGTTTTCTTAATATATCGGCGAAATGAATAAAAAAGGATGTTTAAATTATGCTAAATATGGATATGAGATATAAAAAATATACCTGTCAGAATTAATTAATATATGATATTTTGTCTCAGGGGTATTGCAAAAAAACTCGGGAAATGTTATAATAGATTATAGACAAGAAAATGAGAAATGCGGAACAGAATATGGAAGGAGTGATTTGTCGTGGTATGCAGCGCTTGCGGAACAGAAAATGAAAATGGTTTTAAATTCTGCGTAAAATGTGGAAATAATATGGAAAATCCATCAGAAGTAAACTACGAGGCAGTAGACCGCGGAAATTATCACGCCGAAGAAGAATTTAATGAAAACAGCGGCGGATTTACTATGGGAGAGGGTACCTTTGTCATAAGAGATACCGCGCCTGCTGAAAGTAAAAAGAAAATGTATACCTCTGATGAGCTTAACCAATCTGATGAGGAATTTGATTTCAGTGTGTATGATGATCCTGCTATGGCACCATTGCCTGTACCTCAGCCGCCGCAGCCTGTACAGCCTCAGCAGCCGATGTATAGTCAGGGTGCAGCATATGGTCAGCCTCCTGCTAATCCTTATATGCAGCAGATGCAGCCAATGCAGCAGCCGATGATGTATGCACAGCCGCAGATAATCGGCTATGACCAGAATGGTATGCCCCTTTACGGACAGCCACAGCCGATGATGTACGTTCAACCGCAGATAATAGGTTACGATCAGAATGGCATGCCACTTTACGGACAGCCGCAGCCGATGATGTACGCTCAGCCACAGATAATCGGTTATGACCAGAACGGTATGCCCCTTTATGGACAGCCGCAAATGCAGGCACAGCCGCAGATAATCGGCTATGACCAGAACGGTATGCCCCTTTACGGTCAGCCACAGATGCAGCCGATGATGTATGCACAGCCCCAGATAATCGGTTATGACCAGAATGGTATGCCCCTTTACGGTCAGCCGCAGATTCAGCCAATGGGCGGAATGCCAATGCAGGGCATTCCACAGCAGCAGATGCAGCCTCAGCTTCAGGCGGCACAGCCGGAACCGGTCAAGGAAGTCGAACCCGAAAAGGACGAAAAACAGGCGTTCTGGGACTTTTTTGATGAAGGCAGCAAGAAGGCAGTTTCTCACGAAAAGGAAAATGATTTCTTTGGCAAAGCTGAACCTGACCCGATAATTCCCGAGGATCCCTTTGCGGATATCGACAACAGACGCAAAAAGCGTTTGCAGGAGAAGATGAAATCTGACGGCGTTATGGGCGATATGCCTGTAGTTGACGGTTCTAAGCTGGAGAAAAACGATTCCAGTAAAATAAACAATCTTTATATGCGACAAGTCAAGGAAAGTGCGTCTGATGACCTTACTGTGAGTTCGGGAAAGCATAAACATCGTGCTATGGAAGAAACACGCGAGGTTGATGCATCACTTCTCTCGGAAAATCTCAATGTGAAATCAAGGGTATCTATGGGATATACAGACAGCGTTGACGCTAATGATATTGAAGAAGCTGTACACGAACATCGCGAGGCGATAATGTCTCAGGATATTCAAGCTGTTGAGGCTATGCCAAAGAAGAAAAACCCCTATGAAAGCGAGCTTGACAAAATCGAGCTTCCTGAATATATGCGGGCTAAAAAGACATCACGTGAAAAGACTGTGGAAATACCGTCGTTGCCTGAAATGTAAAGAAAATATAAAGTAATAAATGAGGTAGCTCATTTAAATAAAAGGGATATCCCCGAGTAAATAAAAGGAGAAAAGAAAAAATGAAGAAGTTAATGGAAGAATTCAAGGCGTTTATCACCAAGGGAAACATCATTGATATGGCAATCGGTGTTATTATCGGCGGAGCTTTCTCAGGTCTTGTTACCTCTCTGCTTGATAATATCATTTCACCTATCCTCGGTTTCTTCAGCTATGGTGGTATCAATGGATTCTCAATTACACTGTGGAAGGCTGAGCTCAGAATCGGCGCATTCTTTATGGATGTTGTGAACTTCCTCATTATGGCAGCTGTTGTATTCTTCATTATGAAGGCTGTTACATCACTTATTGCCAAGATGAAGAAGCAGCAGGAAGCAGCACCTCCTGCACCTGCAAAGCCTACTAAGGAAGAAGAGCTTCTCACAGAAATCAGAGACCTTCTTAAGGCACAGGCTGCAGGTACAGCATCAACAAACAGCAAAACAGAATAGTCTACATATAAAGAGGGCAGCATCGGCTGTCCTTTTTATTTTTCGACATTTTTTCTGTTGACAACATCATAAATAACCTGTATAATATAAAATGGATAATTAATACAGGAAAATACCTGTGAATGGAGGATGTAAAAAATGAAATGTAAAATATGTGGTGCAGCTTACGATGATGATAATCTTTATTTTTGCATCGGCTGCGGTGCTATGCTGAAAAATCCCGTTACAGGAGGAATTGTAAGAGAAAACAGAGTGGACGATTTCCCTGAATATGCTTCTGAGGCAGTTGAAACAGATGTAAGTGAAGATATATCTGTTTTGCCGGAGCCTGTTGTTGATGAAACGGCCGAAATACTTCCTGAACCTGAGATGACAGCGGAGCCTGTTCCCGAAATCGAGGAAGAAATCCTGCCGCCGCCTGTCCACAGTGATAAAAAAGAAGTGGTATTTTCTTCTGATGAGGTTGAAAATAAACCTGTCCGCGAGCCGATTAATGAAGCTCCGAAGAATGAGCCTTTCATAGAAAAAGAGCGTGAAAATGCAGCGGTAAATAGCACAGCTGCCCCTGTTAAGAGTGATGAGCAGCCTGTAACTCCTCCTGTCACGCCTGCTAAAACTGGATTCGGACGACTTTTAGGAGCGTCGATTGTATCGTTTATAGCTGCTGCACTTCTCATTGCTGTAAGCCTGTTTTTCAGCTTAAAGCTTGGATTTACGGGGACAAATCTTCACAATATTGCTGATGGACTTGATAAATGGGCGGTCATCAATGCCCGTTTCAACGATATGACTTTAGCGGAAAATCTTTACTACGAAACGGATTTTGACAAGGCTACTCACAGCTTTGCGGATAAAACCGAATTTACTCTTTATCTTGCAGGTACTGATTTCACGGGCTTCTGTGCCGATAAGCTTGAAGCGTATGCGGATTACATAATTGACGGGGTAGGGGAGGAGCCTACTCTCACGGAAAATGAAATCATTGATTTCTTTAAGGCAAATCACGACAGAGGCACAGAGATTTTCGGCTATGAAATGCAGACAGCTGATTATAATGCTATCCGCAGCAGCCTTGCAGCTCACGAAACGGCTGAAAAGTTCTCTGTAAGCAAAATTGGCTGGGAGCTGAAATTCCGCCTTGAAAGCATCGGCTATATACTTTCTTATGTTACAATAGGTATCCTTGCGGCGCTTTCCATTGTCCTTATGATATGGGTTGCTGTTATTGTAAACCGCAGCGGCAGACATATTCTTGGATTTCTTGGCAATATATTCGCTTGGAGTGGATTTGCTGTGCTTCTTGCAGCTGTAGCTGCATCAGCAGGTGCGGCTCTCGGATATGCTGTAACAGGTGATTTCCTTTGCTATCTGAGCAGTACGCTTCTTCTTCCTACAGCTTTATATGCGGCTTGTATCGGTGCAATTCTCCTTATTTCAGGACTTGTTATCAAAAAGGTGAAAAGCTCCATTAAGGTTAAGGAAAAAATACAAAAAGCAGCTGGTAAGATAAATTAAAATCTGACGAACATATCCCTCAAACTCCCTCCCTAAAACTTTCGTCTTAATTTTCCCAACAGGGATTTATCCCTGTTGGGAAAATTTAAAATCGAAAGTCTTTGGAAAGGGGTCTGGGGAAGAACCTTTCTTCAGAAAGGTTTTCCCCAGCAAGTTTCAATGATATTCCGTCAAATTCCAATTTGGTTTATCTTTATAGTACAAAAAAGAGTTAAGAATCGCTTGGATTCTTAACTCTTATTTTTTGTATTACTTCTTGGAAGACTTTGCTTTCTTTCTTCCAACCAGCCAGGACCATGTTACAGGTGCCACGAAAAGTGAAGAGTAAGTACCTGAAAGAAGACCGAAGATAAGGGGAATTGAGAAGCTGAGAAGTGATGTATAGCCGCTTATGAGTACAACAATTGATACAACTACCATTGTGCCGATTGTTGTGATTGATGTTCTGATAGAACGAGTAAGTGACTGTGTACATCCCATATTGATAAGCTCATTAAGTGTAAGATTGGGGTAAAGTGACTTGTTTTCTCTGATTCTGTCGTAGATAACGATTGTGTTATTGATAGAATAACCGAGAATTGTCAGGATTACCGCAACAATATTTGCATTGAACTCAAATCCAAAAAGGATTGAAGCTGCAAGTGCTGCCATAAGGTCATGAAGCAGTGCAAAAATTGAACACAAACCAGCAAGCCAGCCACCGATTTTTCTGAATCGGATTGCAATATAGATAATGATCAGGATAGCCGCAAGGATTACAGCTAAAAGGCATTTAAGCAGGAATTCACGTCCTGAAGCAGGGCTTACGTCGTTGGAATCGAAAAGCTCAAGCTTGTTGTCAGGGAATTTCTCATTAAGAGCATTTGTAAGTTCAAACTGTCTGTCAGCGTTAAGTCCTTCATTTGATGTGAAGGAAATTGTAATCTGATGACCGCTTCCGTCAAGGCTTTCACCTGTACGGATTGTAACAGGAGAGTTTACAACACCCTGTACTGCGGAGCTTACATCGTTTGTGTTAAGCTCGCCGTCGTAAGAGTAGGTAAGCATTGTACCGCCCTTGAATTCAATTGCAAGGTTTACTCCTCTGATAAGAATACCTGCTAAAAGAGCAACTGCAACGCATATAACGATTGCAAGAATCATACGTTTCTTATTACAGAAGTTGTATACCTTCTGATTGATTGCAGCTGCAGGTGCAGATGCAGTGGAGGAGGTAGCTTTCTTTTTGATTTTGCTGTCTATATTACTCATTTAGCGTTACCTCCATAAAGTTTTCTGTTCTGGAGTCCCTTGAACTTGGAAAGTGATGTAACCATAAGTCTTGAAGCAAATACGCCGAATATGAAGTTACATACAACACCGACAAGGAGAGTGAAGCCGAAGGAGTATACAACACCCTCGGTTGTAGCACCGAACATAAAGAATACTGTGCTGTTGAGAATCTTTGAGAAGAAGCTTGTTGGAACACCAAAAGCACCCATAAGGATAATAGCGATGAGTACGTTTGTGATGTTACCGTCAAGGATAGCGGAGAACGCACGTCTGTAAGCTACGCGGATAGCAACCTCAAGAGATTTTCCTGAGTTGATTTCTTCCTTGATACGTTCACCGGTGATAATGTTTGCGTCAACACCCATACCAACGGAAAGGATGATACCTGCAATACCGGGGATTGTGAGAGTTGAGCCGGGCATAAAGCCGAACCAACCTGTTACAGCTGCAAGTGTTGCGGCAATCTGTCCGATGATACCGATGATAGCAACTACACCGGGTACCTTGTAAAGAATAATCATATAAATCGCAATGAATATAAATGCGATACCTGCTGCAAGTACAATTGCGTCAAGTGAGCCTTCACCCATTGTTGATGAAATTGTCTTGAAGCTTGTTGTTTCCATTTTGAAAGGAAGTGCACCGGAGTTAATCTGGTCAGCAAGCTTCTTTGATGATTCATTGTCAAAGTTACCTGTGATAACTGCGTTTCCGTCTGTAATAGCATTGTTTACAGAGGGGGCGGAAATCATAGTGCTGTCCATCCAGATAGAAATTGGAGTGCCTGTTCCTGCAAGCTCTGCTGTAGCCTGAGCAAATGCCTGCTTTCCTGAATCGTTGAGGGCAAGTGTTACAACCCACTGGAAGTTGCCGTAATCATCAGGCTGCTGCATATAATCAGCGCTGGCAATATCGGCACCCTTGAGGATAACCTCGCCTGTGGGAGTGATATTTCCCTCTTCGTCAGTATCATAATCGCTTCCGCGGCGGAAAGTAAGCTCTGCCATCTCGCCAAGCTCCTTAACAGCTGCTTCTGCATCGTATTCGCTTTCACCTGCCTGCCAGGGGAAACGAACGATGATACGGTCTGACTTATAGTCACTGTAGATTTCATTGTCGTTGATACCCAGAGTGCTAAGTCTGGTTTTCAGCGTTTCTGTAGCTGCGTCGAGCTGCTTATCGCTTGCGTCGAATCCGTCTGCAGGAGCAAAAGTAACGTCAACACCGCCCTGGATGTCAATACCAAGACGAATGTCATCGATACCTTTTACGACGGTAGTCTTATTATCGCCGTAATAGTAGTCAAATCCTGTAAGTGCGGATACTGTGAATAACGCAATAAGAGCAACGACAATGAAGAAAGTTAGTTTGTGAATCTTTTTCACGTCTTATGCCTCCTATTCGGTAATGCTCCTCTTTGGGGAATATTACCATTGATTTTTGTCTGTGACAATTAATATTATTGTACAATATTTCACGAAAAAAGTCAAGTATATAAAAAGCAAATATACATATTTTGAGATATTGCACAATTTGAATACCTGTTTTTTGGTTATATCAACATTTAGAAGTTCCCTTCAGTTGAAATGCTTTTGCGAAATTTTAAGTCGGTTCATTGCCCGATTGAGTGCAGCCTGAGTTTCGTAATATTCCTTTATACTCTGCTGCTGTCGGAGCATTTCTTCGGCACGCTCCCTTGCTTCCTCTGCCCGCTTTATATCGATTTCCTCGGGAAGTTCGCAGGAATCCGCAAGAATTACTGCCCTGTCGGGGAGAACTTCAATAAATCCTTCGGATATGGCGGCGTGTTTCCATATGCCGTCAACCATATATTTCAGCTCACCTGTAGGCAGGCAGGTTACAAGGGGTTCGTGGCCCGGAAGTATGCCTAAATGACCGTCTATAGCTGTTATTACAAGGTGTTCGCAGTTGCCCTGAAAAAATATCCTGTTGGAGGTGATAATCTCCAGATAAAAGGTTTTAGCCATAGTTATATACCATTTTCGATTTCCTTAGCCTTTGCAAGCACATCGTCAATTGTTCCTGCCATAAGGAATGCGGCTTCGGGGATATTGTCCATTTCGCCCTCAATAATAGCCTTGAAGCCCTGTATTGTGTCCTTTATGGGGACATATTTTCCTTTAAGACCTGTGAAATTCTCCGCAACATTAAAGGGCTGCGACAGGAATTTCTGAATCTTTCTTGCGCGATATACTGCCAGCTTATCTTCCTCGTCAAGCTCCTCCATACCGAGAATTGCAATGATATCCTGCAATTCCTTGTATTTCTGGAGCAGCTCCTGTGTGCGTCTTGCAACGTAGTAATGCTCATCGCCCACTACATCGGGTTCGAGAATACGGGAGTTTGATTCAAGGGGGTCAACAGCGGGATATATACCCTGCTCAACGATTTTTCTTGATAGTACGGTTGTTGCGTCAAGGTGTGCGAATGTAATTGCAGGGGCAGGGTCTGTTAGGTCGTCGGCAGGTACGTATACCGCCTGAACTGACGTAATAGAGCCGTTTTTCGTTGATGTAATACGCTCCTGCAGCTCGCCCACTTCTGTGGCAAGGGTTGGCTGATAGCCAACAGCAGAGGGCATACGTCCCAGCAGAGCCGATACTTCGGAGCCTGCCTGTACATATCTGAAAATATTGTCAATGAAAAGCAGTACGTCCTTATGCTCGCGGTCGCGGAAGTATTCCGCCATTGTAAGACCCGTCTGAGCAACGCGCATACGTGAGCCCGGAGGCTCGTTCATCTGACCGAAAACGAGAGCCGTCTTGTTTATAACTCCCGATTCCTGCATTTCGTTCCAGAGGTCGTTACCCTCACGGGAACGCTCTCCAACGCCTGTGAAGATAGAGTATCCGCCGTGTTCTGTAGCAATATTGCGGATAAGCTCCTGTATAAGTACGGTCTTGCCTACGCCTGCACCGCCGAAAAGTCCGATTTTACCGCCCTTTGCATAGGGTGCAATAAGGTCGATGACCTTGATGCCCGTTTCAAGTATCTCAACAACGGGGCTTTGTTCCTGAAAAGTGGGGGCTTTACGGTGTATCTCCCACATTTCAGCAGCGTCCACATCGCCTTTTTTGTCGATGGGTTCACCGAGAACATTGAACATACGTCCCAGAGTTTTTTCGCCTACAGGGACTTTAATGCAGGCACCTGTAGCCGTAACCTCCGTATTCTTGCTCAGTCCTTCGCTGGATGCAAGCATAATACAGCGGACGGTGCGGTTGCCCATATGCTGTGCAACCTCCATAATACGCTGTTTTCCGTCAACAGTAACGGAAAGAGCGTCCTTTATCATAGGGAGCTTTCCCGAAGGAAACTCCACATCAATAACAGGCCCGATAACCTGTGTTATTCTTCCTTTTTCCATATTAAGTGAAATTACCCTTTCCGTTATTCTTCCTGTACCTTAGCCGCGCCGCCGCATACTTCAGTTATCTCCTGAGTAATTGCAGCCTGTCTTGCGCGGTTGTACATAAGAGATAGGTCGTGTATCATATCCTTTGCGCTTGTGGTAGCCGCGTCCATAGCTGTCATACGCGAATGCTGTTCACAGCAGAAAGCCTCAACCATTGCGCCGTAGATTATACCCTTTGCGTACTGGGGAATGAGATAGTCCATAACCTTTTCGGGGGAAGGCATAAACGAAGCCTTGGGCAGTTTTTTCATTGTGCCGTCCTCAGCTTTGCCGAAATGCCTGCGCTCAAAGGGAAGCAGCTGTACTGTACGGGTTTCCTGCACGTTTGAGGTAACCATATCCGTATAAAGCACCCATACCTCGTCAAGTTCCTTTTTCTTGAACTTTTCAAGGACTATATCAGCTATTTCAGCGGCGCGGTAAAGGGTAGGATTTTGCGTTGTATAGAGAAATTCTCCGTCAACGTATGCCTGCTTTCCCGATTTTATTCTCCGCTGAAAGTGAAGTCTGCCTACCTGTCCCATAACAAAGAGATAGCAGTTGTCAAGATCGGCTGCTGCATCCAGCTTTTCCTCGGTATATTTAAGGATATTGTGGTTATAGCTTCCGCATAAGCCCTTATCGCCTGTAATGACGATATATCCCTTTTTACGCTTATCTTCGGGGATATTTGAACGTCTGTCGAAATACATCTGCCGCATATGTGGCGTGTGTTCAAGAACGCTTTCAATGGTTTCCTGCAATTTATAGAAGTACGGCTCGGTGGAATCAAGGGCTTTTCGCGCCTTTTTCAGCTTTGAGGAGGATATGAGGTACATAGCATTGGTGATTTTTAAAATCTGCTTTATACTTTCAATCCTCTCGTGGATTTCTCTTATATTGGGCATAAAATCACCTTATTCCTCAAATGCCGTTACAATACGCTCTATGCGTTCCATAAGGTCGTCGGTGAGTACGCGGTTTTCTTCGATTTCCGCAATAATATCCTGACCGTAGCTGTTGATATAGCTCATAAGCTCGGAGATGTACTCTTTAAGCTCCTTTGGTGAAACGTGCTTGAAAAGTCCGTGCTGAGCCGCATACAGAAGTATTACCTGCTCATAATGGGGACGTGGGTTATACAAGGGCTGTTTCAGCATTTCCGTAAGCATATGACCGTGAGCAAGAAGTTCCGACGTTGCAGGGTCAAGTTCCGATGAAAACTGAGTGAATATCTCCATTTCCTTGAATTGTGCAAGGTCGATACGGAGATTTCCTGCCGCCTTTTTCATAGCCTTTGTCTGTGCCGCACCGCCTACACGGGATACGGACAATCCATAGTTTACCGCAGGTCTTTGTCCCGAATTGAAAAGCTCGCTTTCAAGGAAAATCTGACCGTCGGTGATTGATATTACATTTGTGGGGATATACGCTGAAATATCGCCTGCAAGGGTTTCTATTACAGGCAGCGCTGTAAGTGAGCCGCCGCCGTGTTCATCGTCAAGACGGCTTGAACGCTCCAGCAGCCTCGAATGGAGGTAGAATACATCTCCGGGGTATGCTTCGCGTCCGGGGGGACGGTGGAGCAGCAGGGACATTGCTCGATACGCAACGGCGTGTTTAGAAAGGTCATCGTATACAATAAGTACGTCTTTGCCCTTTGACATAAAGTATTCCGCGATTGCTGTTGCAGAATAGGGGCATATATACTGGAATGGTGCAGGCTCTGACGCTGAGGCTGTTACAACTACGGAATAATCCATAGCGCCGTATTTTTTCAGCGTATTTACAACCTGAGCAACAGTCGAGGTTTTTTGTCCGATAGCCGCATAAATGCAGATTACGTCCTGTCCATTCTGATTTATGATAGTATCAATGGCAATTGAAGTCTTTCCCGTTTGTCTGTCGCCGATAATCAGCTCACGCTGACCTCTGCCGATAGGGAACATTGAGTCAATGGCAAGTATACCTGTCTGCAATGGTACGTTTACAGGCTTACGCTCAATAACGCCCGGGGCTTCACGTTCAATGGGGAAGTAATCCTCTGCGTGAATTTGTCCCTGTCCGTCAATGGGGGAGCCGAGAGCGTCTACAACTCTGCCTAAAAGCTCGTCGCTTACGCCTATTCCTGCACGCTTGCAGGTGCGGACAACAGTTGAACCTTCGGTAAGACCGTAGTCATCGCCCAAAAGAACGACGCCAACGGAATCGTCCTCGATATTCTGAACGATACCGCGTACACCTGTTTCGAATTCCACAAGCTCGCCGTACATAACGCCGCTCATACCGCGGACGCGGGCGATACCGTCTCCAAGGCGGATAATAAAGCCTGTTTCGGAAGCTCCTGAACGGACTTCAAAATCCTTTATTCCCGTTTTCAGGACGGATATAATATCCTTTGACTTGAATTCTCCGCCGCTTATTGTAACGCCCTCGTTTGCTTTCTTTTTGAGGTTGTCACGGATAGAACGGAGACTTGTGCGGTAGCTGCGGTCAAATTCCACATCTCCTGCACTGAGGATAAAGCCGCCGATAATATCGGGGTCGTGTTTATACTCAATGTCCACATCTTCCTTGGTGAACTTCTCCATTATAAAGCGGCGCAGTTCTGCCTGCTGAGTTTCAGTCAGGGGAGTTACATAGCGGACAACTGCTTTTATGCTTTTCTGCTTTTCAAGAAGTGCGTCAAGGTAAGCGTCGAGAATATCCTCGATTTCGTCCATAAGTCCTGATTTTGCGGCATTTGCCACGGATCGTTCAAGGGCTTTGGGGAAAATCTGCTTTATTACAATTCTCTTTTCGTCATATGTAATAAGGGGATTTGCCAATGTATCCTTTACATCGGGACAGGCTGAAAATATGCCTTTTGCCGTTTCAATATCCTCGCGGCTTATGTTAAGGCGAAGAAGTTCATTAAGGAATTCCTTTGCTGTATCTTTCATTCTGCGTCAGCCTCCTCTGCGGAAAGGAATTCATCAACAAGGCGGCGGTTTTTCTCGTCGTCCAGATTTGCGCCTACAATTTTTGAGGCGGCTTCAACGGCAAGGTCGGCAATTTCAGAATGAGCCTGTCGGATAACGCGTTTGCGCTCGTTTTCGATGGTTTCGCTTGCAGCTGAAACGATGTTTTCCGCTTCCTCGTGGGATTTGCGGATAATGGCTGTACGCTCGTTTTCTGCCTCGTCGTGGGCGGTGCGGAGTATCTTTGCAGCCTCCTCCTTAGCCTCGCTGAGTGAAGCTTCATATTCAGCTTTCAGCTCCTCAGCTTCTTTTCTGGCACGTTCAGCGTCGTCGTAATCCTTCTGTACAGCCTGTGTGCGGTCGTCCAGCATTTTATTGATTGGTTTAAACAGGAATATTCTGAGCAGCACGTACAGCAGAAGTACGTTGAATACAGTCCAGAAGATATTCCAGAATTCAAATTTAAGCATTAAAAGACCTCCGTCAGGGCTGTATTACTTACCGCCAAGCATAATGATGATGAGAAGTGCGATAACAAAGCCGTAGATAGCTGTAGCTTCTGCAAGTACGCAGCCCAGAAGCATTGCGCTTCTGATGTCCTTTTTAGCCTCCGGCTGGCGTGCGATAGCCTCTGTAGCCTTTGCTGTGGCTATACCGATACCAACACCTGCACCTGCACCTGTGAGAACTGCAATAGCAGCACCAATAGCAACTAATCCCATAATAAATACCTCCAAGATTTTTTTAATTTTCTGACACGTTCTTGTGTCTGAGATTGCTTATTAATTTGAGGTTTTGTATGCCGTTTCATACATACCCCTCTATAATAGGGCAAAAATCGCCCTTTTTTCAACCAAAAATGGTTGATTGTCTGGTACATCAACACGCAAAGCCTGCACGAAATCTGCTTGCATATTTTCCGTCAGCTTGCCCAGAACTTCCTTGTCATACATCAAGTATGCCTGCGGAATTTCTGAACAAGCTGACGGAAAATCTGGCTTCGCATCTTCCGCACAAACTTCGTGTGTTGCTGTACCGAAAAATAATTTTTATTTTCTCTGTTTTGGATAATTATCAACAAGCAAAATTGTTGATAATACACAGAATTTATTGTTATATATTTTTCTTAGCTGTGTTATATTATATTCGCAGTCGCAGGCTTTTAATCGCTGTTTTCTTTTATGAAGTCAACAGTAAGATTTATAAGCTCATCTTTGTGTTTTGAAAAAAAGTGGTCTGCACCGTCAACTACTATTTTTTCAGCTTGTGGCATAGATTCCAAGGCTCTTTCAAAAACTGATGGGTCATCTGAATCTATGGTATATTCGGTTCCTGTTATAATAACCGCTTTTTTATTGAACGATTTTAGTTTTTCAAAAATATCCGTGAATATTAATTCTTTCGTTGATGCTTGAATTGTGGAAGCCAGATTGTCTGTTTCGGGCATATCAGTATTACCTAAATGCGTTAATCTGTATTCATCAGGCATCTGATATGAAGGGTCTACGCCGATAAGTCCTTTGAATCTGTCTGGATTTTCTGCCGCTGCATTTGATGTAACTAAACCGCCGTAGCTGTGTCCCCAGACAAATATATTTTCCTTATCAATTGCAGGATATTCAGAGATAATATCAGTTATTTCAATAATATCCTTTGCAGAACTTTTCAACGAAATTTCTGTGTATTTTCCCTCTTTTGAACTGTGTCCGATACAATATCCGCGGCAATCAAAGGTTACAACAGCTATTCCCTCTGCTGCAATTTTTTTCGCATCTTCTTCAAGAGAAATATAACTTGTTCCCATTCCTGATATCATTATAACAGCAGGGAATTTTCCGTCACCTTCTGGAAGATAAATTGCTCCCGATACTTTAGAACCCTCAATATAACAGGTAAGCCTTTTTTGGGTATCAGTTACATCTGTAATTTCAGTTTCTGTCAATTTTTCTGTGGGAGCTTCCGTCATTTCCACTGTGTGAGACTCTGTAGCTGATTCTGTAGCTGTTTCAGTTGGTGTTACAACTGGCTTATCTTCGGTATCAGCCGCTGATGTGCAGGCTGTAAGCGTCAGTAATGATGCAAGTATAAGCGTTAATAGTGGTTTTTTCATATATATTCTCCTGCACTTATTCCTCTATAGCTTCTGCCATAAAGAGAGATGTGAGGAATACAAATACATAAGCCTGTATTGCACCGTCAAAAATATCAAAATATAGGCTGAATGGTACGGGAATACCGCCTGGAATGCATATCTTTATAAGCTCCATTACTACAAATGCACCAAGAACATTACCGAAAAGTCGCATACTCATTGAGAGTGGGCGGGTTATAAGCTCCAGTAAATTCATCGGTAGCATTGCAGGCATTGGCTCTAAAAAGCCCTTTGCCCATTTCTTACAGCCCTTTTCCTTAAATCCTGCAATCTGTATCAGAATTGACGCCATAACCGCAAGGGCAACTGTTACGTTGATATCCTTGGTGGGCGGAACAAAGCCGAATATGCCGATAAGATTGGAAAATCCTATGTATATAAGGAACGTTTCCAGTATGGGCAGATACTTTTTGCCGTGATGCCCCAGTGTATCAAGGAAAAAATTATTCATCCACTCAACGCCGATTTCAATAAGGCACTGTTTCCCCTTGGGGACTTTTTTCATATTGTGGGTCAGGATGATTGAAAGAAGTACCACCACCGCAATGATTATCCACGAAACAGCACATGAATCGGGGACGGGAATACCGCCAAAAATTGGTATGGTAAACGCAGTATGGTTTTCAAGCTCCTCCATAAGCTTTTCTGAAAGATTATCCATTACATCACCTTTCTTTCGTGAAAAAAATAAAACGGAAACAGCCGTTTATCAGCGTTTCCGTTGGTTTTTTAGCTGTTTAATGATATACTATAATAATACATCAAAATACTGTAAATGTCAAGATATTTTTTGTGTTTCAGCTGTCAGCTTTCTGTTTCATCTGTTGGCTTTTAGTGTTAAAAACAGAGATATTACGTATTATTCACCGTTGTTAATCAAATCTATAGCCTTGTCAAGCCTTTCAATTGCCCCTGAATTGAGCTTTTCCGACAGTCGTAAACGGTCAAGCTCCCTTTTGAAGCCATTAAGCTCATTGGCAAGGGTTTTCATAATTTCCTCGTGCTTCAGCGCCTTGTCCTCAAGGGCGCACACACGCTTTATAAGGTCGTTTATATTGGCGGCAAGGACTTCATTGGCGGAATTCTGCTTTTCGCCGAATTCCGTAAGCTTTTCGCCTGCGTTGAGTACGCCTATACGCTCGTGACCGCCAAAGGTACGCATTTTTTCATTTGTAAGCTTCATATCCATATCATTCAGCTCCTTTTCCGCCAGTAGTTAAGAGTATCTTCTATTGTCTGTTCAACAGTTATTTCGGCTTTCCAGCCTGTATCTGTCTGTATTTTCGTTATATCGGGTTCAATTATGGGTATATCCGCGGCTCTCATACGCTTTTCGTCCCTTTCTACCGTTATTTTCGCAGTTGAAAGGCTCAGCGCTGTATCTAAAATATACTGTATAGTCACAGCTTTACCTCTGCCGATGTTGTAAATCTGTCCGCTTACGCCCTTTTCTGCAAGAAGGCGATAGCAGCGGACAATATCGCGGACATCGGTGAAATCACGCATTGCTGAGAGATTTCCCACGGACATAACAGGAGTTCTTTCACCCTTTTCAATTTCTGCAATCTGTCGGCAGAAATCGGATATTACAAATATGCTGTCCTGCTTGGGTCCTGAGTGGTTAAAGGCTCGCACCATAACCATATCAAGCTTGTATGCACGGGCGTATATTTCCGCTGTCATCTCCTGACAAGCCTTTGTGGCGGCATATATATTGCCCGGATGAAGCGGCTCAGTTTCTTTAAGGGGACAGGAATTTTCCGAAATATAGCCGTATTCCTCCCCGGAGCCTACAACGATGATACGGGGATTTTCCTCATATCCGCGGACAGCTTCAAAGAGATTTATTGCGCCGATTACGTTTATTTCTGCCGTAAGCTGTGGATTTTTCCAGGAAAGTGCCACAGAGCTTTGTGCGGCAAGGTGAAATATAACATCAGGTCTTACTTTGTCAAGAATTGCCGATATATCGTCTTTTTTCAGTATATCAAGTACAAAGCTGACGCAGTCGCCGCCGATATTTTCACTTTCAAGGCAGGTGGCGTAAACATCATAGCCGTTTTTTTTCAGCTCGTCAATGAGATATCCGCCTACAAATCCGCCTCCGCCGATAATAAGTGCTTTCATCGGTTGATGCCCTCGGAAAGATAGTCATAAAGTCTGCGGATAACGTCCTTTTCGTTGAAGTTATCCATAACACGCTGTGCAGCTTTTTTGCCCAATTCTTCGCGGAGTTCCTTATTCTCTGCAAGGCGGTTTATTGCCTTTGCAAGTGCATTTGCATTGGAGGGCGGAACTGTAAGTCCCGTTTCACCGTCAAGGCTTACGTGAGGTACTCCTGAGGGAAGTGCTGTATTTATTACAGGCTTTCCATAGACCATTGCTTCAAGCTGTACAATGCCGAATGCTTCGCTTTTTACAACAGAGGGCAGCACGAATATATCGCAGTCTGCATATGCCTGTTTCAGCTCGTCATCGGGGAGAAATCCCAGAAAATGGACTTTATCTGCAAGGTTGTGCTTTTCCGCATAGGCTTTAAGGGAGTTTTCAAGCTCACCTGTGCCTGCAATGAAAAGCTCGCAGTTATTTACCTTAGAAAAGGCTTTCAGAAGGACATCTACACCCTTATAATATACAAGTCTGCCTGTGAAAAATACCTTAACGCTATCTTTATCCGTGAGTTTTTCTGTAAGAATAGGCTTTCTGTCGATATTGAGATAATCCTCGACAGTTATACCGTAGGGGAGTATGCGGCATTTCTCACGGTATTCATAGAGAAAATCAGAGCCGTCAATATGTCCCTCTGTGGCAGTGAAAATAACATCGGCACGGTTGAGGAGATATTTCAAAAGCGGCTTATAGAGAGTAAGCAGCTTTTTCTGTTTTACAATATCGCTGTGCCATGACAGTGCGACCTTTCCTTTGTATCCCGATAAAAGCATAGCAAAATCAGCAAGGGGAAAAGGCATATGAATGTGGATTACATCTGCTTTACGCGACATTCTGCGAAATTGTTTGATAAACTGTACTGACAGGGGACAGGAAAAATATGTTCCCAGACTTGCTGCTCTTATTACAGGAATTCCGTTGACGCGTTCTCTTATTGTGCCGCCTTGATTTTCGCAGCAGACAAGGGTGCGCACCTGTACGTTGAATTGTCCCAATTCTTCTGAATACTGCTTCACAAGGGTTTCAATTCCGCCTACGTGGGGGAAATACGCTTTGTTGACTTCAAGTACTTTAAGTTTTCTCATTTCATAAGCTCCTTATAGACGTTATAGAGAAGCTCCGCGGAGTGGTCCCAGGTAAGGGTTTTTGCCCTTTCAAGACCGCGGCGGCTTAAATCTGCTCTTAATTCGGGGCTGCTCCAGAGGGTATAAAGTCCCTCAGCTATAGTTTCCTCGGAGTATGGGTCGCAGTATACTGCACAATCTCCCGTAACTTCGGGAAGTGATGCCGCATCTGCTGTAAGTACGGGAACTCCGCACGCCATAGCTTCAAGGGGCGGCATACCAAATCCCTCGTAGACAGAGGGGAAAACGAATGCCAGAGAGCCGCACATAAGGGGATTTATATCTTCTGAGGGAATGTACTGGGTGAAAAGTACTTTGTCTGATAAATTCAGGTCTGTGACACGCTGGAAAATAGCGTCATAAAGCCAGCCCTTGCCTCCAGCAAGTACAAGCTTGGGAGCGTTTTCCACACGCTTGCAGAACATATCGTAGGCTGTAATAAGCCTTTCAAGATTTTTTCTTGGTTCAATAGTGCCGAGATAGAGGAAGTAATCGCCCTCAATGCCAAGCTTTTCCTTTACCTCGGTTATAAGCTGTAAATCCTCGCAGGGTTTGAATTTTTCAAGGTCAACACCGCAGGGTACAACGCGGATTTTATGTTCGTGCTGGGGATAATAGCGTATAATTTCCGATTTAGAGAACTCTGAAACGGTGACAATCATATCTGCCCTTTCCATTGAGGCTTCAAGGCCTGTTTCAAGGACTTTTCTTGTACGTCCGCGGACAGTTTCGGGGATAGACTTATACACCATATCGTGAACGGTGATTACTGTCTTTCCGTGAACTCTGGGAGGAGCGATATAGTTGAAAAAGTGGGTTATATCCATATCCTTGCCGAAAAACCACTTATAGGGGACAGGCAGGACAAGGCTTGTTGTACGATATGCAAGCCCCGAAAAATGTCCGATATGGGCTCCTATATCCTTTGAAAAGGGTGCAAGCTTGCTGATTTTTATATGGTCGTCCTTACGTGAAAAGAAGCTGTAGTAGAAATTATCTTCGGGGTGAAGTCTTGCCATAGCCATAGTCTGACCAACTTCACACCAGCCTACACCTGTCATTTTTCCGTTAATTATAGGTACTGCGTCAAAAGAAATTTTCATTTACTTATCTCCATTGCTTAAAGCGTCAATAATCTGATTTTCCAGTTCAGAAATGTAATCATCCGTATCCTCCACGGAAAATCCCGATTGGCTGAAAAAGCCAACTTTTACCCTGTTTATAGGTTTTGCTTTTATCATTTTCATCTTTTCAAATGCTTCATCCTTTGAGAAACCATTTTTGATTTCAGCAAGAAGCATATTGTATTCGGTAATCTTTCTGAGAGTTTCCGCTTTGTTGTAACCGCCTTTTTCTGTTCTTAATACCGATGCCATTTTAAATCCTCCTTAAGGCTGTTTGAAATAGGCTACTATGTTGTACTCCATTTGTGAAAAATAGCCGTTTGTATCGTCCTTAGCAAAGCCTTCCTCATCTGCGGATACTGTATTGAGCGGCATATACTTTATTTTGATAAGTGCATCTTTAGCATCTGCGGAGGACATACCATTCTGAATTTTCATAAGGAGTGTCATAAATGCGTCGATTTTTTCAAGCACTTCAATCTTATTGTAGCCGCCTTTTTCTGTTCCTAAAATACCGTTTTTCATAATTTTTCATTCCTTATAATTTTTATTTTTCTCTATTTTAACTCGCCTTTGACGAGCTCAAGGTCATTTTTAGCCATACGCTCCACAAGCTCTGAAAAGCTTATTTCACGCTTCCATTTCAGCTGTTTTTCAGCCTTTTCGGGACTTCCCAGAAGAAAATCCACCTCCGCGGGGCGGAAGAAATCAGGGTTGATTTTTATAACAGTCTTTCCGTTTGCCTTGTTTATGCCGATTTCATCAACTCCGCTGCCTTGCCATTTAATATCAATTCCCACGCAGCGGAAAGCTGTTTCCGCAAATTCGCGGACAGTTCTTGTTTCATTTGTGGCAATTACGTAATCATCGGGAGTATCTTGCTGCAGCATAAGCCACATAGCCTTTACGTAGTCCTTAGAGTGACCCCAGTCGCGCTTAGCATCAAGGTTTCCAAGTTCCACATATTCCTGCATACCAAGGCTTATACGGGCGGCTGCGTCGGTTATTTTTCGTGTTACGAATTCAATTCCTCTGCGTTCGCTTTCGTGATTGAAAAGTATACCTGAGCAGGCAAACATACCATAGCTTTCACGGTAATTCTTTGTAATCCAGTGGCCATACAGCTTTGCTATACCGTATGGACTTCTTGGATAAAACGGAGTTGTCTCTTTCTGCGGAATTTCCTGAACCATACCGAACATTTCAGAGGTTGAAGCCTGATAGAATTTTGCTTCAGGCTTGACTATACGTATAGCCTCCAACATATTTGTAACGCCTACAGCGTTTATATCAGCTGTTGCAATAGGAGTATCCCAGCTTGTGGATACAAATGACTGTGCTGCAAGGTTATAAACTTCATCAGCCTGTGAAATTTTCATAGCTGAAATAAGTGAAACAGGGTCGGTCATATCGCCGTATATAAGAGTTACCCTATCTTTAAGGTGGGCGATGTTGCCGTAATCTACAGTAGCCTTTCTCCGCCATATGCCGTATACATTATACCCCTTTTCAAGGAGCAGTTCCGCAAGATAAGAGCCGTCCTGTCCCGTTATCCCCGTTATAAGTGCGTTTTTCATATACTATCTCCTACAGAAGATTATTTTCACCTCTGTCTTTAAGGTCAGCGATGATTTTCTTTACGTCCTGTGTGCTGTTTTTGGAGCATACAAGAACAGCGTCGTCAGTATCGACTATAATCAGATCTTCAACGCCTACAGCGGCAATAAGTCTTTTTCCGCCGCATATTGTCACATTTTTTATATCAGCAATACTTACATTGCCGTCAATGCAATTATTGTTTTCGTCGGTATCGTTGATACGTTCAACAGCCAGCCAGCTGCCCACATCATCCCAGCCGAAGCTGCCGGGGATAGTGTATATGCTGTCAGCTTTTTCCATAATTCCAAAGTCAACGGATTCGCTTGGCATAGCGGTAAATTCCCTTTCAAGGACTTCATTGAAATCAGCTGTGCCGAAAGCCTCTCCGATTTTAACAGCACCGCTGTAAACCTCGGGCATAAACTTCTGTATGTTGCTCATAATGGAGGAAATTTTCCAGATGAACATACCGCTGTTCCAGAGATATTTTCCCGATGCAAGGTATTTTTCAGCAGTTTCAAGGTCGGGCTTTTCGACAAAGCGTTCAACCTCGTAAGCGTCGCCGCACTCCTTGCCGAAATTAATATAGCCGTAGCCTGTTTCGGGGTATGTGGGTGTGATACCAACTGTAACAAGGTTATTTCCGCTTTCAGCCACGGAAACAGCCTTTTTCAGCGTATTTATATATATATCTTCAATTCCGATGAGGTGGTCGGAGGGGAGTACCATCATAACAGCGTCGTCATATTTTCTGCCGATAACAGCCGCGGAAAAAGCAATACAGGGGGCTGTATTTCTCGGAGCAGGCTCGCAGAGAATATTTTCTTTTGGTATATTGGGAAGCTGTTCTTCTGCAAGATGACGGTACATTTCATTTGTAGAAATATATATATCCTCAGCCTCAACAATGGGGAGAAGTCTTTTTACTGTTTTCTGTATCATCGTTTCACCGTCTGAGGTGAGGGAGAGAAACTGTTTTGGGCGTGATATACGGCTTTTAGGCCAGAATCTTTCGCCTTTTCCGCCTGCCATAATAACTGCTGTAATCTTCATGATGCTTCTTCCTTTCGTTTATGCGTCGTTTGAATTGCCCGAGTTGTCTTTCTTTTCCGTCAGAATGCCGTTGCTGTCGTGAGCATTGGATTTAGGCGGAAAAAGCATAGTTTTTATTGTCATAAGAATTATCTGCAAATCAAGTCTGAATGAATAATTCTCAATATACATCATATCCATTTTCAGCTTATCATAGGGGGAGGTGTCGTATACTCCGGTAACCTGTGCATATCCTGTAAGACCTGCTTTAACTTTAAGTCTGAACTCGAATTCGGGCATTTCCCTTTTATAAAGATTCGTAAATTCGGGACGTTCGGGACGAGGTCCCACAACGGACATTTCACCTTTAAGGATATTCAGAAGCTGCGGAAGCTCATCCATACGGATTTTACGCAGGATTTTTCCCACAGGAGTGATACGGGGGTCATCATCGGCAGCAAGCTGAAAGCCGCCTTTTTTCTCAGCGTCCGTAATCATACTTCTGAATTTGTATATCTCGAATACTTTTCCGTCAATAGTAAGACGTTTCTGCTTATAGAACACGGGACCGCCGTCGTATGCCTTTACAGCGATTGCTGATATAATCATAACAGGGGAGAGGAGTATCAGTACAATAAGTGAGAAGAAAATATCGAAAACACGTTTCAGAAGCCGCTGTTCAAAGTCAAGACCATAATTTCTGCTCAGAAGCAGGGGGGTATCGAAAAGGCGGATATCATCGGCGCCTCTTATAATAATATCGGAGATTTTTGGCGCAATATACGAGCGGATTGAGTTTTCGTAGCAGAATTTGACATAGTTATTACGCTGTTCTGCAGGAATATCGCATATGATAACGCCCTCGTACTTTAAAATGAGTTCTCGTATTTTATCTTCGTCCTCGCTGATGCTGATAGATTCGCATATCATATATTTATCCACACGCTGGCTCATTTTAAGCACAAGAGAAGCCGCCTGATTGCTGCCGTAGAGTATAATAAGCTTTCTCGGCGGATATATGAGGAAGTATATTTTGTTGGTCAGCAGCGTCCATAGGGAAATGAAGCCGAAATCAGCCATAGTCAGCATAAGCATAGGTGAAGCGTCAAGAAAGTGTCTGCCGATAAGGCTGATGAGAAAATAGGACACAAAATCCACACAGGCTATGGATATAAGCTGTGAGTAAAGCATATCCGTTTTCTTGAGATAGCCCAGCTTGAAGCCGCCGTATGCCTTGAAGAAAATCCACACCAGCGTACAGTATATGCCGATGAGAACCCAGTTTCCCCGTCGGTAGTAGGGGAGTACAATAGTATCGCTGTAGTAGATATACCACACAATACCGAAGCCTGCGGTGAGTATCAGGACAAGAAGGAACGCAAGCCCGAAGGATATTAGCCTTTTGAATTTATCTCTTTTCATAATTTTTATATTCCGTTGAGAGGGGAGAAACCCCGAAAATTGATTTCGTTTACAGATAATTTTATTATAGCAAATCTGTAAAACTCTGTCAATAGAGTATAGCGAAAAATACAAATTTGCTTGTCAAAATACGTCGAAATGCACAAAAATCCCCTTAACCGATAGTTAAGGGGAGTGAATTACTTTCTTCTTGTACCGTTTTTTCTGTCAGTACTGCGCTTGAGGTCGCCGATGCGTTCTTCACTGGACTGTTTGAAGTGTGCCAGCATATCATCAAAGGTCATTTCCGACTGTGGGATTGACTTTTTAGGCTCATAGATGTTGGGTTTAGGTCTGCGTTCCTTCTTGAAAGGCTTTTTTTCGTCATTTTCGCCTTCTGCAGGAGCCTCAGCCTTTTTAATTGAAAGGCTTACCTTACCCTGTTCGTTGATGCCGATAACCTTCACCTTTACTTCCTGTCCCTCAGTGAGGTGGTCGCGGATAGCGTTTACAAAGGTGTTGGAAACCTCGGAAATATGCACCATACCCGTGCCGCCGCCGTCGATATCGACGAAAGCGCCGTACTGCGCAATTCCCTTAACTTTTCCGGTGTAGATTTTTCCGATTTCGAGCTGCATATGTATTTTTATCTCCTTAAATTATAATATCCTTTGTTCTGTTCTTGAATGTCAATCTCTTGATGTGTCGTAAAATCTGCGTTCGTCGGGGTAAGCGTAGCCTCTTTCCTCCAGTGCGATACGCTCCATATAAGCAGAGAGGTCATCGCTGTCGAGAGTACGCTGAAGCTCGGCATTTTCCATTTTATAAATGTCAATCTGTGCCTGTATAGCGGCAAGTTCGGCTTCCTTGCTGCTGCAATCGGCTTCTGTTGTGATGAATAAAGCCACACATCCTACGATTACAGAGGCAGCCAGAAGCTTGAAAAGCAAGCTGTTAAAAAGCCCTTTTTTATCAGGAGTCGGCTTTTTTTTCTTCTTATTATTATTGTTTTCAGCAGGCACTTGTTTCACTTCTTTCCCATAACGATATAACATTTCAATATACATTATTTATTATACTATATTTCCCTGTCGGTTTGCAAGGGGTGTGATGTATTTTTATTTGATTTAACAGCTTTTTTGGTAATTCCCACAAATTTACCCATAATGAATTTAGCAGGTTTGACAATGGCAGTGATAGAAATTTTTATTATGCCAATGATTTTGCTCATAAATCGCATAACAAATCTTCCTATGGTAAAGTAGTAAAGGATAAATCCCAGTATACCGCCAAATGCGTAGTATGCCCTCAGTTCTCCCCGAGCCTCTGCTGAGGCAAATGCCGACAGGAAAAGGGCGTATGATGAAAGAAAAATCACATCTTCTAAAAAGACGAAGAAGCCGTGATGTGGTACAGTAAGGCGTAAAACCCTGAAAATGTCGTAGTATATTCCGAAAACGGCACCTGCGGCACATGAGATGAAAAACAGCCAAAGTTCTTCGCTTACGGTAAAAAAGGTTTCGGGGACTATCATCTGAAAATTCTCCCCAGGGCAGAAACAGGATTTTTCCTGTCGCGGTCGCCGTATACCGCCGACCATATATCTCCCGTAATGACCATATCCCCGGTTTCAACGCTCATAGAGTCAATGTGAAGCTCTCTGCCCTTTATAGTGAGCTCACCGAGCTGAGTATAGAGGGAAATAGTCTTTTCGTCGAAGCTGTCAACGTCGGTAATGCCTGATATAGTCATAGTCCGTCGGTTTTCCATTATAACAGAATGATTTGTTTTGGGCTGGCTTGATATGTTCTTGTCCTTCATAAGTATCCTCCTTGGAATTTTATCTGTAATATATATATTCAAAGATGTTGTAAAATATGCACAAAAAACAAAGAAAAAATTTTCGGGGATTTTTCGGGAAAACTCTTGCAAAACGATTTCAATTGTGGTATAATGGTATATGCTAATTGAATGCAGTGCGGTTTATTGTAAATCGCTGACGAATATGATTTTATGAATTATACGGAGGTCTATTATGGAATTACTGGAAATTATCGGAGGAGCTGTCCTTCTCGTTGCTTGTATCGCAATCATTGTTCTCTGCCTTATGCAGGAGAATAAATCAGGAGATAGTATGACAAACGCTCTCACAGGCGCAAGTTCTGAGTCATTCTACGGAAAGAATGAAAGCAGAAGCCGTGAAGCGGTTCTTGGAAGAATTACAAGAACAATGGGAATTATTCTCTTTATTGTAACTCTCGCGGTAAATATTATTCCGATTTTCACAAACAAGTAATGAAACAGCCCTGTGACCCTGTCATAGGGCTTTTTTAATCCATTTTTATGGTTTTGGATATAAAGGAGATATAAAATAAATGGCAAATAAAAAGAATACAAAGAATTTCAAGAATACAAAGGATAAAGTAACTGTTGAAAGTTACAAGAATAAAATAGTAACATATTTAAATACGGGAAAAAAGCTTATTCCTCTCAATGAGCTGGAAACCAAGTGCCGCACTAAGAAATCCGGCAGGGAAAACTTTGTACAGGCTTTTACGGAGCTTCGTGACGAGGGCGTTGTTACCGTCCGCAAAGGTATGAAAGTGGCACTCTGCTCCCGTATGGGCTTTAAAGCAGCGGAGGTAACACGTTTAAGCCGCACATTCGGCTTTGCTGTTACTGATGATGGTACTGAGTATTTCATCCCCGGCAAGTGTATGATGGGTGCAATGCCCCGTGACCGCGTGCTTATAACGGATATTCCTTCCCGTTCAGGGGAGCCTGAGGGCGAGGTTATAGATATTCTCAGCTTCGGCAGCGGCACTCTTACAGGCGTTATAGCTTATGTTGAAGGGGGACTTTATCTCGTTCCCGATATAGCGTCAAGAAATCATATGATTATTTCAAATGGCGAAAGCATACCCTTTGCGGAGGGCGATAAAGTTCTTGCTGAAATCGTCTACAGAGGCAGACGACACGCTGAGCATAAGGTGAAGATTGTGTCTGTATTCGGCAATTCCGAGCTTGCCGCTGCCTGTGCGGAGTCTGTTGTTGCCGCCAGCGGTGTGAATACGGAATTTCCACAGGATGCATTGAAAGAGGCACGAAAGATATCCGAAGGCGGTGTGCAGGAGTACAGCTTCAACAACCGCGAGGATTTACGCCATATGGCGATTTTTACTATAGACAGCAGCGAATCGAAAGACCTTGACGACGCAATATCTGTTGAAAAGACGGAAAAGGGCTGGCTTTTAGGTGTTCATATTGCCGATGTTTCCCATTATGTCAAGGGCAACAGCGCTCTTGATAAAGAGGCTATGAGCCGCGGTACAAGCGTATATTATGCTGACAAGGTAATTCCGATGCTTCCAAAGGAGCTTTCCAACGGCATATGTTCCCTTAATCCCGACGAGGACAGGCTTACCCTCTCCGCTTTTATGGAGCTGGGCGAGGACGGTGAAATGATAAAATACTGCTTCGGCAAGTCTGTTATACGTTCAAGGGTAAAGGGCGTATATTCCGAGATAAACGCTATTCTTTCAGGTAAAGCAAATGACGATATAAAGGCAAAATATACCTGTGTTGAAAAGGAAATTACGCTTATGAACCAGCTTGCGGATATACTCATTGAGCGTAAAAAACAGCGCCACACACCCGAGCTTGAAACAGTTGAAAGTAAGCTGATAATCAATGAAAACGGCGTCTGCTGTGATGTCGTACCCCGTGAAAGAGGCAAATCGGAGCGAATTATCGAAGAATTTATGCTCTGTGCCAATGAAGCGGCGGCAAGACTTGCCCGTGATAAGAAGATACCCTTTGTGTATCGTATACACGAAGCTCCTCCGGAGGAGAAAACAGCGTCGCTGTGTGAAATGCTCACAAAGCTGAATGTGGAATATCCTCATTTTCAGGAGTTCAAGCCTGCTCACGCAGCGGCGATACTGGAAAATGCAAGGGGTACTGATAAATACGAGGCTGTCAATATGATGGTTCTCCGTTCAATGGCGAAGGCTAAGTATTCCGAGGAGCCATTAGGACATTTCGGACTTGTTTTAGCTGACTACGCCCATTTTACATCCCCTATAAGACGTTATTCCGACCTTGCAATACATCGTATAATAACAGACGTACTTGCAGGATATGACGATAAATGGCTCAGCAAGCGATACAGCGGATTTGCTGTAAATGCCGCAGAAAGGGCATCTGCAACAGAAGTCCGCGCAGTATCTGTTGAAAGAGACTGCGAGGATATCTACAAGGCTGAGTATATGAAGCAGCACATCGGAGAAAGCTTTACAGCAAAGATTTCAAGCGTAACGGAATTTGGCTTCTATGCACAGCTCAGTAATTCTGTAGAGGGACTTGTTCATATACGCACTCTCCCTGAGGGCGAATACGATTACAGCGAGCCTGTAGCGCTTACAGAAAAATTCAGCGGAGTTTCCTACGAGCTGGGCGATACAGTACAGGTACTCTGTGCAGCAGTAAACGTAAGCGAAGGAACAATTGATTTTGTACTTGATAATGAGGAATGATAATTATGAAAAGAATATATGCATTAATCGCGGCTATGGCAATTATGGCAACTGCTGCATCCTGCGAGAAGAAAAAGGATAATGGAAATGGCAGCTCTGAAAACGCTCCTGCTGTGACAACTACAGCGGGAAACGACGTTGTTACGGCAACAGAGCCTGAAAATGCCGTGGAGACAGAGGCAGTTACAGAAAGCGTCACAGAAGCTCTCACAGAAGCGGAAACAGAGGAAGAAACAGAAGGATTTACAATGCCGGAAGATATACCTGCTTTTGAGGAAGAACTTGACGAAAAAGTATTAGAGGCGGCACAGCTTTTTTTTGATAAGGCTTGTGAAGTTGAACAGAAGTTTTCTGTAGGTTCACCGTATTTGCTCGATACATCGGTATATATCACTAATGAATACGACTGGCGTTTTTATCTTGTTACGGAACAGGGGATTAATTCCATTGAAGATGTAAAAGCGGAATTCCGTGAGGTTTTCAGTAAGGATTACGACGACGGTATTGATGAATTGTTCAAGCAAAAAGACGGCAGAGTTTACTGTCTTAACGGCAACAGAGGTACTAATATTCTCTATGTAGACTCAGAGGTTGTGGAAATTATAGGCAGAGATGAGGGCGAAATCCGTTTTAAGGTGCTCGATAAATATGACGAAACAGAATATGGCGGTGAAGCTTACACAGAGGAACAGGAGTTCGTCATCGTCAAAGAAGACGACGGAAAATGGAAAGTTTCGGAGTTTAAGCTGCCATATTGACAATGAAATGCCTAATGGAAATCGCTAATGTAAAATCTATGTAAAATTTTCTTGAAATCCTTGACGGATAATGAGGAAATATGTTATAATTTGGTGTAAAATATTGAAGGGACTTCTCGGAATACTTTTTTAGACAAAAATGGATTTCGGAAGTCTTTTATTTTCGAGGTGTAAAAATATGAGCGATTTCTCAATTTTCAACATTTTCACAATGTTGGGCGGACTTGCTTTCTTCCTTTACGGAATGAATGTAATGTCTACAGGTCTTGAAAAGCTGGCAGGCGGTAAAATGGAAGCTGCGCTGAAAAAGATGACAGCCAATCCCTTTATGGCTCTGATTCTCGGTACAGTTATCACTATTGCAATTCAGTCCTCGTCAGCTATGACCGTTATGACTGTAGGCTTCGTAAATTCGGGAATTATGGCGCTTATCGACACGGTTGCCGTAAGCTTCGGTGCAAACATCGGTACAACCTTTACAGCTTGGCTTCTTTGCCTTAACGATATAGGCGAGGGTGACGGTATAGGCGGTGTGGGCGGATTTCTTATGAAGCTGCTGAAACCAGATTCATTCTCTCCTATTCTTGCTCTTATCGGTATACTTATGATTATGGGCTGCAAGAAGGCTAAGAAAAAGGATATCGGACGCATTTTCGTAGGATTTGCTGTACTGATGACAGGTATGGACCTTATGCAGGGCGCTATTGACCCTATTGCAAATTCTCCCGAATTCCAGGATGTTCTTGTTGCATTTAAAAATCCCCTTATAGGCGTTCTTGTAGGTGCTGTATTTACAGGAATTATCCAGAGTTCAGCCGCTTCAATCGGTATACTTATGACCTTTACAGCAGGCGACGCTATAAGCTATGAAATGGCATTGCCGCTGATTATGGGCTTTAATATCGGTACTTGCGTAACTGCTCTTATTTCCTCAATCGGCGTAAACAAAGAGGCTAAGAGAGTATCGGTTATCCACGTTGCAATCAACTGCCTTGGTACTCTTATTTTCCTGCCAATTGCCCTTATACTTAAAGAAACAATCCCCTCATTTGCTGAATTTATGGCACAGCCTACAGGCTATATGGGAATTGCCGCAATGCATACGGTATTCAACGTTCTTGCAACAATAGTGCTTATGCCTTTCTCAAAACAGCTTGTTAAATTTTCACAGGTTGTCATTCGTGATAAAGAGGGTGAGCCAAAGGAAGAAATCGACAGATTTGCTGCTCTTGACGGAAGATTTATGTCAACTCCCAGTATCGCTATTGAAGCCTGCCGTACTGTTGCAATAGATATGGCAGAGCGCACACAGAAGTCCATAAACGAGGCTATAGGGCTTCTTGTTACAGGCTATGACGAAAAATCGGTACAGAATGTTATTGAGGACGAGGATTTAATTGACAAGTACGAGGATAAAATTAACAGCTACCTTGTAAGAGTTGCAAAATACAGTGTTACAGGCAAGGACAGCCGTACAATGTCCAAGATGATGCACTGTGTGGGCAATTTCGAGAGAATTTCCGACCACGCTGTAAATCTTATCGAGTCAGTAGTTGAAATGAAGGAAAAAGGAATCAAGTTCTCTGATGAATGTATCAACGAGATTACTGTTATTTCGGATGCTATCAGAGAGAATATCAAAACTGCCTTTGAGTCCTATATTTCCGGAGATTTAGCAACTGCACACAAGGTTGAGCCTCTTGAAGAAGTGGTGGACAACCTCAGCACAGAGCTGAAAAACCGCCATATCCGCAGACTTCAGAACGATGAATGTACTGTTGAACTGGGATACATTTTCCAGGATGTTCTTACAAATTTGGAGCGTATTTCAGACCACTGCTCAAATATTGCAGGCTGTCTTATCGAAACTGATGAAAAGACAAATATCCACGCATATTTCAGCGATGTAAAGGCAAATGATGAGAAATTCCGCAGTGAATTCAAGCAGTATTCAGAGCTTTACTTTGCTAAGCTTGAGAAAATAAAGAAGTAATATTTTTCATACCGCATGGGATATACCTGTGCGGTATTTTTTTACCCCTCTATATAATACATTCGAGTAAAGCGAGAAAAAAAGGACAAGATTTTTGCGGTTTCTGATATATTTTTATTATTTAACAATATTCAAAACGTCGAAACGACGTATTACAGCCATTTCTCCTGCTTGATAATATTTTCCATTTTTTGTCATATTTCTGCAAATCTCTGCATATAATGACAGTAGGAGATAAAACAGGAGGATTTTATATGAATATTGACAAGAAAGAATTTGCAGTTGTTCTTGCAGGCAATCCAAATGTGGGAAAATCCACGGTTTTTAACGCTTTGACGGGACTTGACCAGCATACGGGCAACTGGGCAGGTAAAACTGTGTCCTGCGCTGAGGGGCATTTTGAATATGAGGGGCTATCCATAACCCTTGTCGATATCCCCGGGGCATACTCTTTACGTGCAGCCTCAGCGGAGGAGGAAGCCGCACGGCAGTTTATCCTGTCGGAGAGGGCAGACTGTGCTGTTGTGGTGTGCGATGCCACTTGCCTTGAAAGAAATCTCTACCTTGCATTGCAGATTATAAGCGTTATCCCGAAAACAATTATATGCGTAAATCTCATTGATGAAGCGGAGAAAAAGGGCTACATAATCGACAAGGATAAATTAAGCGAACTCACAGGCGCTCCTGTTGTTTTTACATCGGCAAGGAGCAACCGCGGACTTGATGAGCTGTGTCACACTTTAAAGGATATGCTGACAGGGGAGGAAAACTGCGAAAATACTGCGGAATATACCGTAACTGAGGAAGATACTGTTGAGGATATTTCCCGAAAAGCCGCAGAAATAGCAGGAATTGCCGTAAGCTGTCCCAATGGTGAGCCGGACAGGACAGACCGTCGTTTGGACAAGATTTTTCTCCGCCCTGCAACAGGAATACCCGTTATGCTGCTGCTTTTCGCCCTTATTCTGTGGATAACAGCGGCAGGGGCGAATTATCCCTCTGAGCTGCTGAGCAGTCTGCTTTTCTCTCTTGGTGATAAAATGTCAGAGGGATTATTCGCCATAAACGCCCCTGAATGGGTGGAAAGCCTGCTGATACAGGGCATTTACAAGGTGCTTGCCTGGGTTGTGTCGGTTATGCTGCCCCCTATGGCGATATTCTTCCCTCTTTTTACCTTGCTGGAGGATTTCGGCTATTTACCGCGTATTGCCTTTAATCTTGACCGCTGCTTCAAATGCTCGGGAGCCTGCGGAAAACAGGCAATTACTATGGCTATGGGCCTTGGCTGCAATGCCTGCGGAGTTACGGGATGCAGCGTTATTGATTCCCCTCGGGAGAAGCTTATAGCTGTTCTAACCAATGTATTTACCCCCTGCAACGGGCGATTTCCCACCATAATTGCCATTATAACCCTGTTTTTCGTCACAGCTGAGGGTATAGGCGGCTCGCTGCTGTCGGCGGCGATGCTTTTAGGTGTGATACTTTTTGGTGTGGCTGTTACCCTTGGAGTGTCATTTTTGCTGTCGAAAACCATTCTCAGAGGCACTCCATCGTCCTATACCTTGGAACTGCCGCCATACAGAAAGCCTCAGATATGCCGTGTTCTTGTCCGTTCATTTCTTGACAGAACCATATTTGTATTAGGCAGAGCCTGCACAGCGGCTATACCCTGCGGACTTCTCATATGGTTGGGAGCAAACATAAACATCGGCGGCAATTCAATTCTGTCGATTATTTCCGATTTTCTTGACCCCCTCGGTCAGCTTATGGGGCTTGACGGTGTAATACTAATGGCATTTATTTTAGGATTTCCAGCCAATGAAATAGTTGTACCCATAATTCTTATGGCATATCTCTCACAGGGCAGCCTTGTGGATATGGGCGATATATCGTCACTTCGGGAAATTCTTACAGCCAACGGCTGGACTGTGGGAACTGCGGTGAGTATGCTGATTATGTCCGTATGCCATTTTCCTTGTGCTACTACCTGCCTTACAATAAAAAAGGAAACAGGCAGCCTTAAATGGACGGCATTGGCTGTGATTATTCCTACAGCTGTGGGTATGCTGCTTTGTATGGGGGTAAATCTGATATGTCGGTTGGTATAAAAATCAGCCGAGGAAAACCTCGGCTGAAATATGATTATTTGTTTGATTTAAGGGGAAGGTCTGTTATAACAATGAGATTTGCAACAACCTTCTGAATTGTGATGGCATCGTCAGCTGTTAAGCCTGCAGCGCCGTTTACATCGGCATTTGCAGCACCCTGCTCGGAGAGTCCGTACTTGTCAGCGTTTCCGAGAGCCTGATAAATAGCAGCAGCGTCAGCCATAGTTACAACGTTGTCACAGTTAGCGTCACCGTACATAGATGCAGGAATACCTGCTGTAGGTGCCTGTGTGGGAGCCTCTGTGGGTTTGTCTGAAGGAGCTTCTGTAGGAGCTTCTGTAGGATCTTCAACAGGAGGAACACCTAAGCCCTGAATACTATAGCTGTCAAGTGTGCCGTTTTCGTCGTCACACCACCAAATCTGTGCTTCTGCGGACTTGATGCCTGAGGGGATTCCGCTTTCTATGTCTTCTATGGATGTTATATCCTTACCGAAGAGAGGCACCTCTACAGAGAATGTACCGTCGCTGCCGATTTTTCCTTCATATTCAATATTTGTCCATTCTTCGCCCATATAACCAACGCAGCCGTTGATTGTTGAGCCAGCCTTGCCCTTGAATACGAGCATAAGCATCTGGTCGCTGTCATCTCTCTCAGAGAGGTCAAGCTTGAATATCTTTGCAGTATCCTCAGGTGGCTCTCCAACTTCAGCACCGCCGATGATTGCGATAGCCTCAATACTTGTTACTGAGTTTGTTCTTGCAAAAAGATGTGCAATATCGGAAGGCTCGCCTGCCCAGGCAGCTTTGATATGCTCAGCAGAGTAATATGCAATGCCGTCTCTGTCGTCGTAAGCCTTGATTTCAGTCCAGTTATCCCATGCATCGTCAACAACAGCGATAACAGGCTGGTCACCTGTATACTTGATTGCTACATCGCCGCCCTCAAGCTGAGCCCATGTAGCGTTAAGACCGGGTGTGCAGTTGCCGTCGGGAGCAAGTGCAGCGTCGATTTCAATAGTCTTGTCTATAAGCTGAACGCCTGTTGTAATGTCTTCGTGTTCAATAACAGGTGATTTTCTCTCGCTGCCCCATACAATTGAATCATCCTTGATAATCTTAATCATTGTATCAACAACTGTTTCAGAGCCTTCATACCAGGTAAGAGCAGCTCTGTTGAGGTAACCGTGTGCCTCGCCGCCGTTGTTCTTTTCAACGTTGTTATCCCAGAGAACGCAGGGAATACCCATTTCCTTAGTCTGTGAGATGTAAGCCTTAGCCCACTCTACACGAGCCTCTGTGTTTCCATAGTTGGAAGCGCTGAATTCGCCGAGAACTACAGGAATATCCTTATCGCCGAAAGTCTTTCTGATACCGTCGAGGATAGATGTAAGCTCTGCAGCATAAGCAGCGGTAAATGTGCTGTGGTCCTTAACTTCTGCGTTCATTGTGAAGTTGTAGGGTGAGTATGCGTGTACAGATACAGCAACGAAATCGTCATCAGGAACGACAATCTTGGACATCATTGAAGTATCGCTTGAAGCGCAGTAGCCGGGCATCATAACAAGACGTGTGTCGTTGTTGTCATCGCCTGTACCTCTGATAACTTCAAGAGCGTCAGCGTTGATTTTATTAATTGTGTCAGTTTCTTCCTTTGTAGGACCCCACCATTCGTGGTCTGTACCCTTAGCACGAGGTTCGTTCATAGTTTCGAATACAAGACGCTGGTCATAGTCCTTGAAAGTTTCAGCGATCTGCTTCCAGAGTGAGGAAACGTAGCCTGTAAGCTCCTCATAGTCAGCACCGAGAGTAGAACGGTTTACATATGGTTCCTCGTGGTGGAGGTTGAGGATAACGTACATATCGCTGTTATAGCAGTAATCTACGATTTCCTTTACACGAGCCATCCAGGCATCGTCAATTTTATAGCCGTTGTTTTTATCAACGTGCTGGAACCACGTTACAGGAACGCGGACTGTATTGAAGCCCTTAGCCTTTACAGCGTCAATCATAGCCTGTGTTGTCTTGGGGTTGCCCCAGCAGGTTTCAGCTTCAAGACCGTAGCTGTCAAGGGGTTCTTGTTTAGCATTTGACATATAAGCGTCAAGTGTGTTACCTAAGTTCCAGCCTATCTGCATTTCCTCTGTAATCTCAAATGCTGTAAGCTGGTCGGCGGCTTCGATTTCCATTGTAAACGGAGCAATATTAAGTCCTGCAGTAAGGCAAGCTGCAGCAATAGCACCGCTTACAAAGCGTGTGATTCTGGTTTTCTTAATAACCATTTTTAATTCCTCCCAAAATGATTTTTTCATATAGCGGCACAGACTTAGTGCAGGAAATCTGTTTCGCTACCTTAATTTTAGCATATTGCAATAAAAAAATCAATAGATTTTGTGAGTGTTGCTGTAGAAATTTAAGCTGATATTTTAGTTAAACTGCATAGTTTATCACTTAATTAATTCAAATGAGCTTAACTTTTCTCGCTGAGGTAAGTCCCTATGCGGTCATTGAGGATATATGCCGTATCATCGGCGCTTCTGTCGCCATTTAGGGCGTATTCAACTTCTTCGTCGATTATATTCTTTAAATCCCAGTTGTAAAAATAGGGGTTGGCAGGTACGCTTAAAATGTACTCGTAAAGCATATCCTTGTATTCCTGTGTTATGAATTCCTCGTCTCCGATGTTGTTCCAGTTCCACATAAAACCGTTATTTATGGAGTTGTTATAATTTGAGGGGCGGTCATAGTCGCGCTGTAACTGCTCCTTTAAGACAGGAACTCCTCGTGTGCCGTCGCTCATATGCGGTTCAAGTTTTTTCTGGTGGATTATTACAGCGGATAAAAGCTCCCATGCAGCTTCTTTGTTTCCGCATTGTTCCGTTATGGCATAAAGAGGATTAGCGGAGCGTATAAAGGTACCTGTGCCGTTTTCAGAGGGGTATCCTACAAAGGTTATATCTTCTTTGTTGAAAAAACCGTATGTATGTTGTCCAAGCTGTGAATCAAGACCATTTATTATAAGGTCGAATACAAGCTGAGTGTCATTAAGTCCCCTTGTCATCTGGTCGTTGGAATAGTCATTCATTGTCTGGTCATCTGCAAATTCAAAATTCGGCGGCGGTATAACTTTAACGGGATTATCAAGGCAGAATTGCAGAGAGTCTCTGAATGAAGTGCCGAAATCGCAGACAGCATTTCTGTGGTCGATTGAGTTTAATCCCTCGATTTTAAGCATAAAACCCGCAAGGTCGGTATTGGCTGTACTCTCGTAAAAATCCATTTGTCCTTCATACTTTTCGTAAAAGCTCATAGCATCGGCGGCAGTCCAGTTTTCGTATTCCTTGGGGATAAACTTTGTTTTTGCCATAGCGGTATATATGTGGTAGCCCTCCATAATTGCAGGCATTCGCCCCTCAACTTCAAGTCCCTCTAAAACGCAGGGGAGAAATTCCTCTCGGGTAAGTGCATTGCCCTTGTCCATAAGGGGATAAAGGTCGGTAAGTACGCCCTTTCTGTCAAGATTCTGCATATCAGCCACGTTTGTACAGATAATATCAGGTGCTTCTCCGGAAAGAAGTGCTGTGTTCAGGGCGTTGTTGATTGCGGCATAATATTGATTTTCCGATTCCTGTGAGGAATAATCCGCTTCAATTCCGCTTGTATAGTCAACAATTTTTATTTCAAAATCCTTTGGTTTGTTGAGGTGGTCGTTGAAAAGTGGGTCGATATACCCCATAGTTCCTACGGTTATAACAGGCTTGCCCTCCTCGTTGTATACAGCTTCATTCATAGGCAGTGACGGCTCTTTTTTGCTGTCTGAGTTGCAGGAAACTGCGGTACACAGGGCAATAAGGGCGGTTAAAAATGATAATGTCTTTTTCATATGAATTCCTCCTTTTTGGCGGTAAATTATAACGTTTTTTAACGTTCTATAACATAGTGATTTTAAAGGCCAAAAAAGACAAAGTTTTTTGAAATTTCAGCGAAATAACCTGTTAGCGTATGCTAAATTTATGCATATTGAATAGTTTTGGGTATTGGTATTTTTTTACTGTCTATTAATATAGTGTCATTTCTGAGCTGGTTTGTTGCAGCAAAAATCGGATTTGTAGGAATGCACAATTTGTGTGCAGCGGATTTGTGCAGGGTTAACAAATTAAGAATTCAGAATTAAGAATTAAGAAATGGGGGAGGAGCGCGTTGAATTCGTAGTGTGGTGTAACATCTAAACCTTTACTTTTCTATTTATAATAAATTCAAAAGGGGGTTATCACCAAAGAGGACAACCTACGGGGCAAAAGGGAGGGAAAAACAAAACTGGCACAAAAGTCGGCATTTCCCTCCCTTTTTCCCCTACGGTTTTCCTCTCTGGACTCTCCTTTCCCTTTCCCCTTTTTCCCTCCCTTTGCCGAC
>JAFQHO010000052.1 GCA_017397925.1 Ruminococcus sp. | reverse complement strand
TTTCAATTGATATGTGTTATAATATTCTTGTGGTACTTTTTTCGTCATAATTTAATAATACCACAAAAAATTACTGCTGTCACGCATTTTTTTGCGTGACAGCAGTTTTTTTCTTTTTTTACTCTTTTTTTACAGCGCCTAACTTTTTTATTTTACAGTTGTTTCGTAGTTATATCTGTCAATTTTTGTTGTTACATGCTTGTTGAAAAGAGAGTCGAGGTCTTTATAGCCTGGATAAAAAAACTATGATCATCAGGAGCAGTCATCGCAAATGCCTCACCATAAACCTCGCCCCACGACATCGAACCTTCAGGTACTGTGATTGAACCAAGATCAAAGGAACAAGTGCCATCTTCAAGAAGCACGATATTCGGGTAGTATGAATAATAATAATATTCATAATTTGCTTTTTCATCTTTCTTGGAAACATCTTTAATAGTAATTTTGTATATGTAATACAGATAATTATTTACATCAACAGAAATATCAGAATCCTTAGGGGTAAGAAGATAATTACCGATAAGCTCAATTTTTCTTAATTCTTCCGTTTCACCCCAGGTTTCAGCAACATCAGCAGTTAAAACATCCTGCGCGTGTTTATCCATTTTATCATAAGCATCTGTGGGGATTTCATCAAGTTTCTGTACATAGCTTGAAAGTCCCTCTACTGTGAATTCCATTTCAGTTTCAGTGGGGATGTATCCTCTTGCAAAACAGTAATCCTTTGCAGCTTCGGCACTATCTCCAACAGTTACCTTTACTTTATCTCCATTTTTAAGTCCATTTCTCTTGTCAATTTCAACATCAAGACTGCCTACAGGCATTGTATCACTAATAACGACGTTTGCTTCACCATTAGGAGCTATACCACTGAAAGATACTGAAATATGATCAAAAGGATTGAACGTCTTTGCTTCTTCAAGTCCCTCTACATCCAGTGTTTTATCGCCATATTTAAGGCTGATTTTGTACTTTTCTTCAAGCTTTTCCTTACCGCTTTCATCCCATTTGAATGTAATTCTGTCGCCATTGGAAATACTGTCGGTCTTGTCAAGCTCGCCGTCGAGATTGCTTTCAACGGTATCAAGAACATCTAAGAGAGCAAAACCGGAATCTTCATTAAGTCCGAAAACTTCCAGATTATCCTCTACAAGTTGCTCAGAGTCAAAATAATAATGAGCTTTACCTACAGTATCATAGCCTTCAGTTTCGATTGTAACGTAGTCATTGAGATTAATTGTTTTTCTGCCACAGCTTGTCATTGCAAAAGGCACAGCGAGAAGAGCAGCAACTGCGATTAACTTCATTTTCATAATAAACCTCCGTATATCTTAATTATATTGCTACTTTAGTATAGTATATATAACCAAAAAAGTCAAGAGATATTTATGCAGTTCAACTAAAAATCAGACTATTATACAATATTTTATAAAAACCGACAATTTTACTCTATGTTTTTAACAACGCCGATTGATACATAATTATCCACAACAGCTTTGAAATCCGTATCAGCCTCAGCATCCTCGTTATACTCCCCTTCTACCATAAAACGCATTCCGCCGTCGGGAAGATTTTCAATGAGCTTGTATGTATCGCGGAAAAACATGCCCCTTGATACTTTTCTATCATAAAGTATACCCTTGCATTCATCAAGTGAGCAGCCGGGGAAATTTACATTGTATATCTGCCCGTAATCAAGCCTTTTATTGATTAGTTCAGCAAGAATATCTGATAAATAATTCTCTGAAACCTCAGTTAGCTTGCCGGATTGTTCCGAAAAGGCTATTGAATGACAGCCTTGAAAAGCACCCTCAAAGGCTGCACCTGCTGTCCCTGAGTATTGTATATCTGTTGCGGTATTGTAGCCCATATTTATGCCCGAAAGCACCACATCGGGCTTTTTCGGCACTATGTTAAGGCATCCGATACGGACACAGTCGGCAGGAGTTCCACTGCAGGAAAATGCCTTAACGCCATCTACAGGGAACTCACAGGGATAAACGGTAATATCATTGTGGAGGGATATACTGTGAGAAACACCACTTCTCTGACTGTCGGGAGCAACTACCCATACCTTGCCGAATTTTATAGCTGCCTTTGCAAGACGTATTATTCCGTCGTTTGCTATTCCGTCATCATTTGTTATAAGAATATTAAGCATAAATAAAACCTCGCTAAAGCAACACCGCACGTATAATGTGCGGTGGTATAATATGTGTTTCTAAAAAACAGAACACGAGTGTAATCAGACTGTGAAGAAGTATTTAGAGGTTACATTATAATTTTTCAAGAGTCAGGCTATCCTGCATACCCATACAGTATTTATCAATAACCTGTCGGAAAATATCCTCATATGGAGCTGCTTCCATAAAAAGAGTCATACAAGACCGCAGTTTTAATGCATCCACTTTATCAAGAATAGTCATAAGGTCATTACAATCAAGGTCGAGCAGTGCCCGTGAAATTTCTTTCAGCCTATCTCCGAGTATGGGATGAGCCAAATAATCCAAAGCTTCGCCTTTATCCTTTATTGCAAAATGAACTGTTGTACCGCTTTGTCCAAGACCGGCAATCTGCGGAAATACATACCATATCCAATGGGTATTTTTTCTGCCGTTTTTTATTTCTGCAAGAGCAGTTTTATAGTCTGAACATAACATATATCCGTTTTCTTGTGCATCAATAAATTTCTGTAAATCCGTAAGTCTTATTTCTATTCCGAGAACACCATATTTTTCCTGTTCCTCACGTGAGTAAAACTCATCCATATGGTTCGGATTGACAATATCATTTTTGCCATATCCAATTTTTTCTTTAGGAATATCAGCATAAAGATGCTGAAAACTGTCATAATTGTGGAGAGCTGTTACGCGAACAGTCATTTTCTGTTTACTGTCATCTATTAATGTAAACTCAATATAATCCCCTACTTGCACCTTTTGACGTTTTTCATCATTAAGCCGAAGTTCAACGGTCTTTCTACCGTCGCTGATTTTTTCAAATGGTGCTTTTTTCAATTTCATTTTGTGCAGCATAAAATCCCCCTTTTCTGTTGCAGTATAATATCAGCTATTTAAAACTGCGTTAACAATTCCCTGGTAAACTGAAGAAGAATGACTTGCAAAGCTGAAACCGAAATATTCAGGGTTTCTTAACTGCATTGCAATGATATATGAACCATTATAGTCATTGTAATCAGTATATACTCCGTTTCCGTCATCGGATGTGTTTTTAACAATGCCTGTTATGTAAAGGAAATCATTTTCCCATGTTTCAGCAGTACCTGTTTTTGCATAGAATTCATACCCTGCGGGAACCGAAACTCCAAGACCGCTTGCAACACCCTTCATACCGTCAAGAAGGTTTTTCCTGCACTCAGTTGGAATTGATGCAATAACATCATTGGATTTTGAGCCTGTTTCAACTATAGTATCAAAATCATTAGTATCAACAACATTTTTCACTACAAAAGGACGCACCATATCACCGTATACAGCTTCTCTGCCCAGTGCCGCAAGGTAAATCGGACAAGTCAGTGTGTATGACTGACCGAAAGCAGTACGTCTTAAATCATCATTGCAATAAATTTCAATATTATTTCCTATTACACCGAAATCGCACTCAATATCCGTTCCAAAATGGAATATAGTATTAAGATCGTTGAGAACAGCCTCCTGACCAATCTGGTCGAAAGCTCTTGCGAAAAAGATGTTACTTGAATTCACAAAAGCAGAATAAAGGCTTCTTTCCATAGGATAACCACCGTTGGTATCGTGGTCCCAGTTAACGATTGAAACACCGTCAAACTTCCATTCACCCTCATCGTGAAGGGAGTATATACCGTGCTTATCTGCGATAACTTCAGACATAATTTTAAAGCAGGAACCGGGAGGAAAATTTTGAAATGCCTTGTTACCATATGTGCCCCAGGCGAGGTCTTCCTCTGTTTCAACGCCATAGTATAAATCGGGGTCATATGAAGGATAAGATACCTGTGCCATAATCGAACCGTCGCTTCTCATAACCACAGCCGCACCTTTTAAATTTTTTTCAGCCATATAGTTATACACGGCATTCTGTGTATCTGCGTCAAAGGTAAGCTGAATGCTCTGTCCGTAATCGCCGCCCTCAACTGCTGTGGGGTTAGGTACACGTAGAGTTTTATCGAGGGTAAGGTCAATACCCTCTGACATTTCATTTAGAACATTGGCAAATGCTACTTTATTGGCATCATTTGTCATGCGGACTTCCTTGCCGTTTTCGTCAATTTCGCTGAACATAAGCAAATCTCCGTCAGCATCGTAGAGATTGCCGCGCATTACCTTATCTGAGGAAGCAGTAGCAGGCTTTGTTTCTGCAACAGATGTTTCGGTTTCAGGAGGGACAGTTGCAGTTTCAGTTGATACGACAGTGGATACAGAGTCACCTTTTGAAGCAATACCTGTACTGATTGCAGGAGAATCCACTTTCTGAACAACAGTTCCGCAGGAGGTCATAGCAGTCATTGACATTAAAGCTGCCACACCTGCAATATATCTTTTTGAATTGAATTTCATTTAATCAGCTCCATAATAATATATTTATATTATACATTAAATATCATTTTGTGTCAATACGTGAAGAAATATGAAGTATGAATAAAAATCCGCTATTTATAGCCAAAAAAATTTTTTAGAAAAAATTGTAATATTTCTGAAACCTTTTGCATATAATATAATGGGGATTCCCATAACTAAAAAATGAAAGAGGTAATATAATGAAAAAGACATTCATACTTATGATAATGACGTTATTAATACTTACAGGCTGTTCTTACAATCTGAATTCGGAAGTAAACACCGATGTATCGTCAACCTATCCGATTATTCAGCAGGAAAATACATATACTCCTCTTAACTTTGAAAAACAGAGGGCAACCTGGTTTCCATATGTTGATTTTCCTGAATATATGCAGGGCAGAACAGAGGATGAATTTACTGCGGCAATAACCGAAATGCTTACAGAGGCATCACAAAACGGTATAAATACAATATATTTCCACATTCACCCCGAAGGCGACGCGTACTACAATTCAGAAATATACCCAAAAGGTCAATTTTATGACGGCGATTATGACCCATTAAAAATAGTCCTTGATGTTGCTCATTCTATGAATATATCCGTTCACGGCTGGATTAATCCCTATCGAATGCAAACCGCGGAAAAAATGGAAACACTTCCCGATAGTTATATAGTTAAACAATGGATAGATACAGAGAGTCCTATGGTAATTCTTTCGGATAACCGTTGGTATCTTAATCCCATATATCACGCTGTAAATCATCTCCTCAGCCAGACCGTGCAGGAAATAATTGAAAATTATGAGGTTGACGGCATACATATAGACGATTATTTTTATCCGAAAGCTGTAACAGAAATTGATTTAAATGAGTTTTATTCATCCAAAGGCTCAGTACTTGAAGATTGGCGAAGAGAAAAAATCACAGAAATGGTACAGACCTTGTATAATACTGTAAAAAGCTACGACAGCAGACTGAAATTCGGAATAAGCCCACAGGGAAATATAGATGCTGACTATAACACGCAATATGCCGATGTGGAGCTGTGGACGAGAAATACAGGCTACGCCGATTATATCGTCCCTCAGATATATTACGGATTTGAAAACGAAGTATGCCCTTTTGAGGAAACACTCAGCAGGTGGGAGGAATTCGCAGAAAACGGCAATGTTGACCTTATAATCGGCCTTGCCCGGTATAAAGAGGGGAAATACGACAAATGGGCAGGGATTTCAGGGGAAAACGAATGGATCGAAAATGATGATATTATAAAACGCCAGACAGAGCTTGTGAATGCTTCTGAAATTTCCGATGGATACGCTTTGTATCGATGATATAAAACGGCTCCCCATAATCGGAGAGCCGTAAAAATTATTTATGCACCTGTAGAAGCATCAAGTTCAAGCTTAAAGGGTTCATATCTTCTGTAAGCTGACTTATTTTTCTCAATTTCAAGGACGTTTGTCTTTTCATCAAGGAATTTGATAAATTCATCATAGTACTTGATAGACTGGATATTAGCAATATAATCCTCGCTCCAGTAGTCATCCTCAGTCATACGCTCACGGAGATCAGCTCTGAGAACAACGTAAATTGTATCCTCGCTGAAGTCATAGACCTCAGCCTTGCCTGTGGTAAGCTTATTGAAGATAAATTCGTTGAAAAGTCTTGTATTCTTATCTGTCTCTGACTCCTCAGCTGCTTCTGTTTCGGTTTCGGTGCTTGTTTCAGCAGCAGTTGTTGTAGTATACTTCTGAATGAGTCTTTCATTAGCATAAGGGTCAGTTGTAGTAGTTGTTGTTACCTCATCAGTTGCAGCTGTTGTTGTAGTTGTAGTTGTTGTAGTTTCACCCTCAGCTGTTGTTGTATTAGCAGCAACGTATTCATCGTAATCCTCGCTTACAGCGTCAAGCTCATGCATTTTATTGAGATCGCCTGTTTTAGCGTTAACCTGCTTTGCATAATCAGCAGCCATTTTACGAAGCTCTCTTTCCTTTTCGGGAGAAACCTTTTCGCCGCTTTCATCCTTAAGACTGATTGATACATACTTTATACGAGCAAAGTTTTCGTCGAAATAATCCTTGAGTTCTTCTTCTGAACAGCCTTTTTCACCGTCAAAATCATAGTAGTGCTTGAAGATTTCCTGCTCCATATAAGTGCTTTTTGCAATTTCAAGCATTGAATCAAGACTTACACCGTTTTCAGGAAGTCTGGGATCCATTGAATAATAATACTGAGCCATTTCCTCAGCCTCATCAAGCTGCTCAGCAGTAAGCTTACCACCAATAGCTTCAAACTCATTCACAATGCCTGCAAAATCAGTACAATACTCTGTAGCCTTGTTCTGAATCCAGCTTGTGGAATCAATATTATCAATATTAGCGTTTCTGATTTCATCTTTCTCAGGAGCAGTAGTATTTTCGCCCTGAATGATAGCAGAAGCTTCGCTGTAGCCCTGAAGTGTGTAGTAAATAAATACGCCTGAGGGGATATCATGTCCGCCTATAGTAACTGCAGTCTGGGAACCTCCGCCGATAGAAGGTGTACAGCTTGCAAGTGATGATGCAAGTGTAAGAGCTGCTGTAACAGCTGTGATTTTCTTGATAGTTTTCATTGTATTTCTGCCTCCGATATATTAAAATTTAATTGGAACGATAGTTTTCAGTTCCTATAATTTTCATATGCCTTTTTATTATACAACATTTTTTATGATTTGTCCATAGCAAAATGAAAATTTTTTCAAATCTGTCACATTTTCAGCAAAATCACACATTTTATACCCCATTTTATCTTATTCTGACTTGTTATTTTTCGTGCTTTTGCACAAAAACGCCTTGACAAGATTTGCCGCTTATGATATAATTATAAAGGTAATACTATAAAATACGGAGCGTGATTTCTTTGAAATATATCAGAGTTGGTACAAGCCGTCCTTACGATGTACATATCGAAAGAGGCAGCCTGAAAAAAAGCGGGGAACTTATCTCTGCCGTTATAAATTCCAAAAAAGCTGTAATTGTTACAGATGATACAGTGGACAAACTGTACTCGGAAGCACTTACAAAAAGTCTGGAAAAATCAGGTATTTCAGCTGATATATTCGTGTTCCCCCACGGTGAACAATCAAAGAATCTTCATACTCTTGGTAATATTTTTGATTTTCTCTGCGAAAAAGGCATTACAAGAAGCGATTTCCTTATAGCTCTTGGCGGAGGCGTTGTCGGTGATATTACAGGTTTTGCTGCAGCGTCATTCCTCAGAGGCATAGAATTTGTGCAGATTCCCACCACCCTGCTTGCACAGGTAGATTCCTCTGTAGGCGGAAAAACAGCTGTGGACATACCCGGAGGAAAAAACCTCGTCGGAGCTTTCAAGCAGCCTGCTCTTGTCATCTGTGACAGCGATACTCTAAAAACACTCCCCGAGGAAGAACTCGCCTGCGGTATGGCTGAGGTTATCAAGTATGGCATGATTCGCGACAAGAACTTGTTTGAAGTCTGCGAAACCCGAAATATCAGCAATATACACGAGGTTATGGACGATATCGTTTATACCTGCATTGATATAAAGCGGCAGGTAGTTGAAAATGACGAATTTGACAAGGGTGAACGTATGATTTTAAACTTCGGACATACCCTTGGCCACGCAGTAGAGGGTTGGCACAATTATACCAACTACACCCACGGTATGGGAGTAGCGGCAGGTATGTGTATGATTACCCGTCGTTTCTGCGATTCTGATATAGTGATGCGTCTTGAAAAATGCGTTGAAGCGTACAAGCTTCCCATTTCTACAGAAGCGCCTATGAATGAGCTTCTTCCCTTCTGTGCCAAGGATAAGAAGTGTGAATCAAGCTCAATAAGCTATATTGTATGTCCTGAAATAGGAAATGCTGAAATCAGAAAAACAACTACAGCGGATTTCTTCCGCCTTATGGAGGGTTAAATTATGGATATCAGAATAAGTCCCTCCCTACTTAAAGGAGATTTAAGCATACCTGCCTCAAAAAGCTGTGCTCACAGAGCGGTTATATGTGCAGCTCTTGCTGACGGTATTTCAAGGCTTTCGGGCATTACTATGTCAAAAGATATTGAAGCGACCATTTCAGCTATGACAGCTCTTGGTGCTTCCTTTGAAATCAAGGATGATGCTGTTATTGTAAAGGGTATAAATGGTTCTATAAACGGAACTGCCGATATAGACTGCAACGAAAGCGGCTCTACCCTTCGTTTTATTATGCCTGTTGCCGCTGCACTTGGTATTGATTCCATTTTTCGCGGACGCGGCAGACTTCCTCAGCGCCCGATTGATATTTACAAGCGCGAGCTGAAAAAACACGGCATAACTTTCCGTGCTGATGAAATGCCCTATGAAATAAACGGCAGACTTACAGGCGGAAAATACGAAATAGAAGGCAATGTATCATCACAGTTTATAACAGGACTTCTTTTTGCCCTTCCTCTTATTAAGGAAGATTCGGAGATTATTATGACATCTCATCTTGAATCACGTCCTTATGTAGATATTACTATTGATATCCTCAGACGTTTTGGTATTGAGATAAGCGAAACTGAAAATGGCTATACAATCAGAGGAAATCAGCGATATACTCCTTTTGATGAGTGTGTCGAGGGAGATTATTCACAGGCGGCTTTCTTCTATGTTGCCAATGCCCTTGGTTCTGATGTCAATATTCTCAACCTTAATGAGGACAGCGTACAGGGTGATAAGGCTATAACTTCGATTATTGCAGATACGTTAAAAAACGGTGATATAACAGGATATAAAGCCGACTGCTCTGATATTCCTGACCTTGTCCCCATTTTATCCGTTCTCGGAGCTTATGGAAACGATACTTCAATTATTTATAATGCAGAAAGGCTTCGTATTAAGGAAAGCGACCGACTTGCTGCCTGTGCAGATATGTTGAATAATCTCGGCGGAAACGTTACCGTTACCTCTGACGGTCTTGAAATAAAGCCAGCAAATGGATTGAATGGCGGTTCTGTTGACAGTTACGGCGACCATCGTATCGTTATGGCAGCAGCTATTGCAGCTCTCTGCTGCAAGGGTGAGGTTATAATAAAAGGTGCAGAGGCTGCTGAAAAATCATACCCTACATTTTTCGAGGACTATGTAAGACTCGGAGGTAAAGCTGATGTCATTGATATGGAACAATAAGATATCTGTTTCCTGCTTCGGCGAAGAAAGCGGTGGAATTGCAGGTATAACTATAAGCGGACTGCCTGCGGGAGAATATATCAACTCTGCTGAAATCGAGCGTTTTCTGCGCAGACTTTCTCCGAAATCTATGGGCAGCGAAAAAATAGCTATGCCACGTATTATGTCCGGTATCAGCAATGATAGAACAACAGGCGGCCCATTGTGTGCAGTAATGAAAATTGCAAAATCCTCGGAAATTGACGATGCTGAGCCTAAGAATTACCGCTTTGGTCACGCTGATTATACAGGTGCCGTTTGCAGCAGAGGTTACTGCGATGCAGAAAAGAATTCCCGTACAGCAGAGATATTCGCTCCGCCGTTATGCTTTGCAGGTGCTGTATGCGGTCAGATACTTGAAAGACGCGGTATTTATACAGGCGGTCACATTGCACGAATTCATAATAACAAGGATAATCCGTATGACGCAGTAAGACTTACAAGGGACGGTATACTCAGCGTTCGTTTCAAGGATTTTCCTGTTATCAATGACAAAAACGGCTGGAAAATGCTTGAGGATATCTCAGCAGCTGATGAAAGCGGAGAAACTCTCGGCGGAATAGTTGAATGTGCTTCAATCAATGTCCCTTCAGGTGTAGGCTCACCTGTTTTTGAGGGACTTGCCAATAGTATTGCTCAGCTTCTTTTCGTAATTCCGGATATTACGGGAGTTGAATTCGGTGCAGGATTTTCTTCCGCTGAAATGGTGGGAAGTCAGTATGCTGACATCACTTATACAACGGAACAGGGCTATTCTATGACCTCTACCAATAGTCACGGCGGTTTAATTAATGGTATATCATCGGGTATGCCGATTATTGTAAAGGCAGCGTTCCGTCCTCCTAAAAAGGGTACATTCCCCTGCTGCAATGTCCCGAAAGCTGTTGTATACGTAGAATCCGCTGTAAATACAGCACTCCTTTCAGCAATGTTGGACTATCCAAATTTTTGTTAAGGCAATATCGCACAGAGCTTGTGTGAAAAATGCGAGGTGATAATTTTGCAGAAAGACAGAACAACAAAAATGTCTGAGCTTGCAGATACAGTTATAAAAGACGTTCCTACGCTGAATATACTTATTTGCTATCTTATGAAGAAAATAAACAAGCCAATTAATACAGAGCATCTTTATGATATCCTCATAGCTACAGGTCTTGTTAATTATTTTTATTATCAAGATTCCATAGGCTTTCTTCTTGAAAATGGACATATTAAAGTTGACACAGACGAAAACGGTGAGGAATGTTACTTTTTAATGCCAAAGGGTGAAATATGTGCAAGAGAGCTGAAAAAGTATGCTCCAAAATCATACCGTGATAACCTTGTTCTTGCCGCACTGAAATATTTTGCAAGGTTGAAAATGGAACAGGAAGTCAATGTGGAGTATACCGAAGCTGACAACGGTTGTTATATCCGTATAACCTGCCACGATCTGAAAAATGATTTAATGGATTTAAAATTATTTGCTCCGGATATGCGGCAGGCAAAGCTTATCGGGGATAAGATAATGCTGAATCCTGCAGGCTTCTACAGTAAGATTATCGACCTTGTTCTTAGCAACGAGGAGGTTACATATGACCTTACAGATAACTGAGATGTCATTGTTTTTAGCGGAAAATAAGGCCTCTATTTTGGTCGTAGTCCTTGTTTCCGTTATATTATTTATAGCTTCCACAGCTTTCTTTGGTTTTATCTCATACAGAACAAAGCTGCGTCAGCTTAAAAATTCCTCTGAAAGCTCAGATAACGAGGATAAACAGCCTGACGGCGAATAAGGAGGTTGCTATGCTTCCCTACCGTACAAGACAGATGCGGCGTGATATAACGCTTTATGTAAATTCTAAATATTCAGGTTTTCAGAAATTCAGTACAATAGAGGAATATTTCAGTGATTACCGCAAAGCCGCTGAAAAAAGAGCGGAGGAAACAACTCTGAATTCCATTATTCTCTATGCAATACTTGAATATGATGTACCTGCCCAGACTTTTGTTTCCGCAAATTTTATGCTGCTTGAAATCCCCTATGATATATACCTTGAATTTGTCCAGAAGCTTATGGACAGAACAAGATTCTTTTTTGTAAGGGGAAGAAAGGACAATAATGCTTAATATGAAACGAATCATTGCCGCGGCAATATCATTGATGTTGACCGCTGCTGCTTTGCCCTCAACCGCAATATGTGCGGAAACTCATACTGTTAATATATATGATTTCAACGGTAATGTAATGGATACGCTTACTATCCCCCACGGCGAACCTGTTGATTTCAAAAAAATTGATATCTCCTCTTTGAGTTATCATATTGACGATTACACACAAATCGGTTTCATAGGATGGAGTACATACCCTGTGAGTGTTACAGAGGATATGAACATATACGCCCTTTATATGAAAATGAGTATTAAATGTACAGCTATTCCGGATAAAAGGGAGTATTACTCTGATAAAGGTGATATCAGAATCGAGGGGCTTAAGGTAACTATTACAAAAGAAACTCAGTTGCCACAAAAGGACGAAAACGGAAATTTCTTAATGGAGCAAGAAATTCTTGATATTTCCGATACCTGCACTGCTGTTCCCGCAACCCTTGATAAGGCATTTGCACAGGGGAAAAAAGCACAGATAAATATTCTCCCCCCTGGCAGCAGCAGAGCTATTGTCAAATACAATATCACCAGATTTGAGGGTTTAGGCGATGTTACATTTGATGAGTCCGTTGATTCCTCTGATGCTTCTGAAATACTGGAAATTTACGCAAAATCCTCCACAGGTTCTGATCCCGGGCTTTCAGCAGATGAGGTTCTTGTATGTGATATTAACAGAGATGAAGCAGTCAATTCGTCTGATTCATCGCTGATACTTGATTTTTATGCTAAATCAGCAACATCTGACGTTGAAATAAGCTGGGATGATTTATTATAAGGGAACCTCTAAAAAAATATTCTCGTAAACTATTGCAATAATTTGTAAAATGGTGTATAATTAATAAAGTGCTTTAATGCAATTATATTAAAGGAGTAGATTTAAAATGTATAACGATCTTATGGATTCAATCGGTTTCGTATCCAAGTACGATGAAGCTGTTGGTGCAGCAATGGACAAGGAGCTTGCAAGACAGCGCCGCAATCTTGAGCTTATTGCCAGTGAAAACATCGTAACACCCGCTGTTATGGCAGCTATGGGCAGCGTTCTCACAAACAAGTACGCTGAGGGTTATCCCGGAAAGAGATACTACGGCGGATGCCAGTGCGTTGACGAGGTTGAGGCTATCGCTATTGAGAGAGCTTGCGAGCTTTTTGGTGCTAAGTATGCTAACGTACAGCCCCATTCAGGTGCACAGGCTAACACAGCTGTTTACTTTGCTGTTCTCCAGCCCGGTGATACAGTTCTCGGTATGAGCCTTGCAGACGGTGGTCACCTTACACACGGTTCACCTGTTAACCTTTCAGGTAAATATTTCAACTTTGTTTCATATGGTCTTGACGATGAAACAGAGATGATCAACTACGATACAGTTTACAAGCTTGCTGCTAAGCATAAGCCACGCCTTATCGTTGCCGGTGCTTCCGCTTATCCAAGAGCAATCGATTTCAAGAAGCTTTCTGAAATCGCTCGTTCTGTAGGTGCATTACTTATGGTTGATATGGCTCACATTGCAGGTCTTGTTGCTGCAGGCGTTCACGAGTCACCTGTTCCTTACGCTGACATCGTAACAACTACAACTCATAAGACTCTCCGTGGACCAAGAGGCGGACTTATCCTTACAAACAACGAGTATCTTGCTAAGAAGATCAACTCTGCTATATTCCCAGGCACACAGGGCGGCCCTCTTATGCATACAATTGCTGCTAAGGCTGTATGCTTTGGTGAGGCTCTCAAGCCTGAGTTCAAGGAGTATCAGAAGAAGATCGTTGAGAACGCTAAGGCTCTTGCTGACGGACTTCTCAAGAGAGGCTTCAACCTCGTTTCAGGCGGTACAGATAATCACCTTATGCTCGTTGACCTCCGTCCTTTCAACATCACAGGTAAGGAGCTTGAGCATAGACTTGATGAGGTATTCATCACAGTTAACAAGAACGCTATCCACAATGACCCTGAAAAGCCATTCGTAACAAGCGGTATCAGAATTGGTACACCTGCTGTTACTACAAGAGGTCTCGGCGTTGAGGAAATGGAGAAGATTGCTGAGTACATCTTCCTCTGTGCTACAGATTTCGAGAACAAGGCTGACGAAATTCGTGCAGGCGTTACTGCAATCTGCGAGAAGTTCCCTCTCTATATGTAATTAACTAAAATTTATTAGACTCTTTTAATAGGGGCGGACGTTCTGTCCGTCCCTGTGTTTTATGGTGAAATTATGAAATATACACTTTTAATATTACTGTTATCAACCATTTTATTTACTGCGGCAGGATGTAAAAGTTCCAATGAAGCCGTGCAGACTGAATCATCAACAGAAGCAGTTACAACAACTGTGACAACAGCGACTGAAACTACTGCATCTCAGACAAAACCAACTGAAAATACGACAACACAGCAAATTACAACAACTCTGACAACATCAACTATAACTGTAACAATACAGCCTACCACAGCTGCTATACCTGTTACTGCAAATGCAATAATACAGCCTACCACAGTTGCTATACCTGTTACTGCAAATACAATAATACAGCCTACCACAGTGGACGTAACTGTTACAACAAATGCAGCAACTACGGAAACTGCTACCGAAGATACTGAAAGAAAAATTCTTGAATCCGTTTGTATTGAAATGTATGGAAAAATTCCGCCTTCTTATGAATACAAGGACCGTGTGGAATATCTAATGGAAACGGCAAAGACATTGACTGATAAGTATTCCCATTCTGTTGCAGATAAAGATGATTTAATAGAACAGGCAAGAAGCATCTGGATTGAAATACTTGGCAGTGATTACATAGAACGTATTGAATCAGAATACATAGAAATTGATGGAGAGCTTTTGAAATATGAAAGAAATGTACCACCATATACTGTTGAGTATTACGATGCGTATGATGTGTGGTATATAAATCCCAATGCCCCCTCAGGAGTTACAGAAAATGGAATAAAATTCGGCACTCCTTCAATGCCGCCATATCTTCTTATTCGTGGCGAGGACGGAAAAATTTTAGGAGCGTTAATCTAAAGGAGGAAAAATATGCAGAAACTGAACAACATTGACGGCGGAAAGCCTTTCGATTGGGGTAAAACTTCGCAGGATTACGCTAAATACAGAGATATTTACCCCGAAATATTCTATCAGAAAATCGCTGACCGAGGTCTGTGCGTAAAAGGACAGAAAGTTCTTGATATAGGCACGGGTACAGGTGTACTTCCACGAAATATGTACCGTTTCGGTGCTGACTGGACAGGTACGGATATTTCTCCTAATCAGATTGAACAGGCAGTTCAGCTTGCACAATTGCAGAATTTGAAAATTGACTTTATCCCCTGCCCTGCGGAAGAAATCGACTTCCCCGAAAATTCATTCGATATTGCTACAGCCTGCCAATGTATTTGGTATCCCGACCATAAGATACTTGCTCCGAAGCTTGCAAAGATACTGAAAAAGGGCGGAAAATTTCTCATTCTGTATATGGCTTGGCTGCCTTATGAGGACAAAATTGCTGCACGAAGCGAGGATATTATTCTGAAATATAATCCTTCTTGGAATAGTTCAGGGGAAATCCGCAAGCCTATGTGGGTACCCGATGAATATCTCGAATTTTTCGATGTTACCTACCGTGAGGAATATGATGTAATGCTGCCATTTACCCGTGAAAGCTGGCACGGAAGAATGAGAGCTTGCCGTGGTGTAGGTGCGTCACTCTCCCCCGATGATTTGCAGCTGTGGGAGAATGAACACGGAAATATGCTTGAAAATGAAGCTCCGTCGCAGTTTGATGTGCTTCATTATGTGGCTATGGCGGAACTTACTTTAAAGGATGTGAAATAATGGCATCACCAAAAGAACTTGCAGCATACATTATGGAACAGCTGTCAGAACTGGAGGAAATCCGCAATATACCGATGATGGGCGGATATATATTCTATTACCGTGAAAGAATTTTCGGCGGTATATATGGTAACGGCTTTATGGTGAAAATTACCGATGCAAGCCGAAAACATATGCCCGACAGCATTGCTGAACCGCCATATGAGGGTGCTAAGCCCATGCTGCCTGTTACAATCCTCGATGACAGGGAAAAATTGCAGAAAATGGTTTGCGAAATGTACCCAGATTTACCTGAAAGAAAGCCGAGAAAGAAAAAATAATATGAAAAAAGTAATATTAATCTGCGGAAAAATATGCAGCGGAAAGTCATATTATGCCGCACAGCTGAAAGAAAAACATAATGCGGTGATACTCTCTACAGACGAGGCAACTTTTGACCTCATCGAAAATGAACAGGGTGAGTTTTACAACATTTTTGCTGCGAAAGTCAATTTATATCTGCGGAAAAAGGCGGCTGAAATTGTAAAATCAGGAGCAAATGTCATTCTTGACTGGGGCTTCTGGACCAAACAGAACAGACAGGATATTTCTGATTATTTCACATCTCTCGGAGTAGATTTTGAATGGCACTACATTGATGTTGACGATGAAACGTGGCATAAAAATATATGTGAACGCAATAAGCGGATAACTGAGGGAAATGGCGGCTGTGATTTCTATGTTGACGAGGGGCTTTTCAATAAGGTGCAGAGCCTTTTTGAAGTTCCCGAAAAAAGCGAGATTGATGTGTGGTATGTTGTACCTAAACATTAAAAGAGGTGTATTATGAATTCAATTTGTGGTATTGATTGCAGTGAATGTCCTTACAATAAGGATTGCTGCGGCTGTGAGAAAAACTGTGCGAGCCGATGTATTGCAGCTGAGTACATTAAAATAGGCGGCAAAGAACTATATGATGAGTTTAAAAATACTCTTATCAATGAAATTAATAATTTGCTCAAATCAGAAGATATACCTGAAATTTTGCAAATTTACGAGCTTTTAGGACAGTATGTAAACCTTGAATATACTCTCCCCAGCGGTAAAAAGGTAAAATTTCTCAATGATAATTACGTTTATCTTGGCTGTCAAATTGAATTTGCCGACCTTGGTATATGCTACGGTGTTGTTGCTGATACAAGCTTCATTCTATTATGCAGCTACAGCGTAAACGGAAGCGAACCTGAAATTATTACATATAAAAGGCGATAAAACTTTAGGAACAGCCAATGAAAATAAACTATATCCACGAACCTACGGACTTGCAATGCGGTCAGGCGGTACTCGCTATGCTAATTGGTACAACTGCCGAGGCGGTATGCGAACTTTTAGGCAATGACAGGGAAACTAATCTCCGTGAAATGAAAGATACTCTGCGGAATTTCGGCTTTACTGTTTCAGATGCCCGTGTGCCTGTAAAATATAAGCACGAACTGCCGCCCCTGTGTATGCTCAGCCTCGAAACTCCACGATGCTGGCATTGGTCGCTGTACTGTGACGGTACATTCTATGACCCCGAACACGGCGTTATGGAGGATTTCCCCGAATCAAACCGCCGATACTACTGGAAAGTTACACCTCCGAAAAATCCCAGAAAAATTGCACTGTTAATGGGCAGCAAAAGAGATAAAATTCTCCAATGCTTAAAGGCTGCTGGCTGGTATGAGGGCAGAAAAATTGATATTTCATTTATTGAAAAATACTATCAATCACAAAATGTTCAGCTAACTGAGGGTGCAAAAGCGTTTATGCAGGAATTTTACGGCATTTCTGAGGAATGGCATTTCAGTAAAGGTGTATACTATGAATTCAGCCTTTTTCCATTCAGGAATGTTCCTGATGAATTTGTGTATGATTATATGTATTCTTTCGCAGATAATCAGAAAAAAGCAGTAGAGCAAATCGCAGGTGAATATGTTGTAATTGTTGGCGAAATAGGATATTATTACCCTGCAAGAATATGGTTCGGAAGTAATAATAAAATATATACAACTCATGAATATGACGAGATAGTACACGTATACGACAACATAATTGACCTGATTCTATACGATTTTAAAGATGAATGGGAACGAGCAACACTGTATTAAGGAGTGTTAAATTTGAAAATAATACGCTTTTATCAATGCGATAATCCTGAATATTGGATAAAGAAAATTGCTGAAAGTGACTGGAACGCAGGTAAACATCTCGCAGAACTTCTTGAAACCGATAAACTGAAACAGCTCTGCGGAGAATTTTCCGATGTGCTTATGCTTACAGACGATGATAAACTAATTTCTTTCTGTACTCTTTCTGAAAGGGATGAAATTCCGGATACTGAAATGAAGCCGTGGATTGGATTTGTATATACATTTCCACAGTACAGAGGTAAACGCTATATTGGCAAATTAATAAATCACGCTTGTCATATTACCGCTGAACATAATTACAATGCACTTTATATCTCTACAGACCAGAAAGGCTTGTATGAAAATTTTGGATTTACCTTTACAGGTATTGAGAAAATGTCCATATATGGTGGTTTGTCGCTGATATATAAACGAGAAATTTAAAGGAAGGTGTCTGATATGTCCGCACCATTAGCCGATAAAATTCGCCCTAAAACTCTTGCCGATGTGGTCGGGCAGGAGCATATTCTCGCTGAGGGTAAGCCCCTGCGAAAAATCATTGACAGCGGAACTGTTCCCAATATGATTTTCTATGGACCATCGGGAGTTGGGAAAACTACCGTTGCCCGAATTATAGCCGAAAACTGCGGTATGTCCCTCTATAAGCTCAACGGAACAAATGCTTCAATTTCAGATATTAAAGATGTTGTTGCCGATATTGGTACATTCGGAAGCGAAAACGGTATTCTCCTTTACCTCGACGAGATTCAGTATCTCAATAAAAAGCAGCAGCAAAGCCTCCTCGAATACATCGAAAACGGCGATATTACGCTGATTGCCTCAACTACCGAGAACCCATATTTCTCTGTGTACAATGCGGTTATCAGTCGAAGCACAGTTTTTGAGTTCAAGCCTGTAACAGCTGAACAGCTTATTCCTGCCATTAAACGTGGATTCCGCATTATTGCCGAAGAATCGGGAAATACAATAAATGTAACAGATGATGTATGCCGTTCTATCGCATATGGCTGCGGCGGTGATGTGCGCAAGGCGATGAATACAGTTGAGCTGTGCGTTCTCTGCGGCAATGTGTCCGATGGTGCTGTTACTATAACTGAGGAATCCCTATCCGTACTCGTCCAGCGGAGTAATATGCGATATGACCGCGACGGCGACCAGCATTATGACATTCTTTCCGCTTTGCAGAAGTCTATCCGCGGCTCTGATGAAAATGCGGCTCTCCACTATGCGGCACGGCTTATTGAGGCTGGGGATATTATTTCCCTGTGCCGAAGACTTCTCGTTATAGCCGCTGAGGACGTTGGTCTTGCCTATCCGCAGGCTATTGTTGTGACGAAAGCTTGTGTTGATTCCGCCTTACAGCTGGGACTTCCCGAGGCGCGTATTCCCCTTGCAGAGGCTATTATTCTTCTTGCTACCGCTCCGAAATCCAATAGCGCAGAATCTGCTATCGACGCTGCTCTTGCTGATGTTAGAAGCTGCGATGCCCTCGATTTTCCTCGTCATTTGCAAAATAAGCACTTTGACGGAAAAGGCGCGGCTGTTGTTGGTCAGCATTATCTCTATCCCCACGACTATCCAAATCACTATGTGAAGCAGCAGTATCTCCCCGATGCTCTCGCTGACAGAGTGTATTATGTATACGGAGAGAATAAAACTGAGCAGGCGGCTTTGCTTTATCGTAAGAAAATTATCAGCGAGCTTAAATGATTTCATTGTCATTTCATACAACCCCTTTCACTAAAGGGCAAAAATGTGCCTTTTTTCAACCAAAAATGGTTGATTATTGAAAAATAATTTTTATTTTCTACTTTTTAACTAATCATCAACAGCAATATTTGTCATTTATATATAGAATTTCAGGTTATTTTATTTGCTGTTTACTGTTAATTATATAATGAATATTTCAATAAAAATGCGGACAGGTTTTGACTTGTCCGCTGTTTTTATTATACAATATGTAATTTTATTTGTATTCTCAAAAATAGGTTTTTCACATTTTTTTTACTTCTGAATATGATATATATAACTTCTTTTGCTTCGTCAACTAACTCTTGAAGAATTATATGAAGCCTGGGAGCAATATAGTTAACGAAAGGAGAAAAATATGCCTAAGATATTTTTAAGTCCTTCCACTCAGGAGTGGAATAAGTACGCCACAGAGGGAAATGAGGAGCTTTATATGAATCTCCTTGCAGATAAAATGGAACCATATCTGCGTTCAAGCGGTATTGCTTTTGTCCGTAATGACCCTGATAGAAATGTACAGGGGGCAATTGCCGATTCAAATGCAAATTATTATGATGTGCATCTTGCCTTGCATTCAAATGCGGCTCCGGAAAGACTTTCGGGACGACTGAGAGGTATTGATATTTATTTTGCGCCTAAAAGTGCTGATAGTGAAAGGCTTGCGAATATAATTGCAAATAATCTTAAGGAAATATACCCTATTCCCGAAAAGTCCCGTGCTATTCCCACAAATAGTCTTGGAGAAGTTCTCCGCACTAAGGCTGTGGCTGTTCTATGTGAGCTCGGTTATCACGATAATATATCCGATGAAGCCTGGCTGAAAAATAATCTTGACGCTATTGCTGAGAATCTTGTGCGCTCTCTCTGCGATTACTTCGGAATCCCATTCATTCTGCCTGCACCTGTTTTTTACGGTATGGTCAACACTAACGGCAGTAATCTTAATATCCGCAATTATCCCTCCCTTGACGGTGATATTATCGGTAAAATTCCCGATAATGCTGCTGTGCTTATTACAGGTACGCTCCCCGATTGGTATGTTGTGTCCTATAACGGTATTATCGGGTATTCAAGCTCGGATTATATAATTACCTGAAATTTACGTTATTCCGCAATATTTTGCTTGATTTTGAATAAATTATATGATATAATATAGTCAGCGTAATTCGAAATAAATAAAAGGATGTGAATCTTAATGAATCTTTTCAAAAAAATAGTTTCCGCTGTCTGCGGAACTGCCGTTTTTATCTCATCTGTGCCATTCATCGGAAATAATTATGAGGCTATAGATGCTTCAAGAAATGTTTCCGATGAAATTGGTCTTGTATGTAATCTTTTCAATGTACACGGTGAGAATACTGCCGATAATACGGCTATCCAATGGGCGACTACTCTTGAAGCTGAAAATTATACCCTGTTTCGTTCCGATAATCCTGATACAGGTTTTGCTCCTGTTTATTCGGGTAATGGAAGTTCCTATGATGATAATAATCTTAAAATCGGGGAAACTTACTACTATCAGCTTAAAGTAGATACTCCCGACGGAGATTTCTTTTCCTCGGTGAAATCAATTGAACCGCAGGTAATTCCTGATAATCTCAACACATATGATAATCAGAAGGGAAGCAGTCTTGTTTACTCCACAAGCGGATTTAAATCGGGAGATAAATACTACAGCTATTCCCTTAAGGCGCATCCGGGACAGAATGATATATACCTTGCTGAATCTATATCCTCGGACGGGCGTAACTTCGGGGCAGAGCGTACAGTTGCGGATTCAAGCCAGAACAGCGATATGGCAAGCTGTAAAATTGAGTCGATACATATTGAATATGTCCCTGAAAAAAATAAGGTTGTTGTATGGGCCCATTTGGAAAAACCAAGCGGTTATAATGACGGTAAAGCTCTTGTAATTACAGGTACTCCGGGTGGACAATTCACTGTTCATCACGTTTATAATCCTCTTGGTATTCAGGTGCGTGATATGGCGGTTTTCTTTGATGATGACGCTAATAGGACGGGTTATATAATCGCTGCCGCCAACCAAGAGGGACAGGGTGCAAATGCGACTATTTATATTTTCAAACTCAACGATGACTACAGCGATGTAACAGAAATCACTAAAACACTCTTTGATAATCAATACCGAGAATTTCCAAATATGATAAAACAAAATGGCTACTATTTCCTGTTTACATCACAGGCTGCAGGCTGGTACCCCAGCAGCGGCGCTTACAGTGTAACTGACAATATCGGCGGTGAATGGAGCGAACTGCGCAGTATAGGCAATACCTCTACATTTTCGTCACAGTCGGGCTGGGTTGTGAATTTGCAGAATAAAAATTATCTTATGCACGCTTACCGCTGGCTGAGAGCGTCCTCTACAAGTGGTACTACCCTATGTCCTCTTTATTTTGACAACAGTTTTGCTTTTTATGACTATTATCCTTCATTCAAATACAGTACGGCTACAGGCGATTTATTCCCTGTTCGTCAGGGTGAACTGCTTTCACAGGATAAGCCTGTGACTGCCTCATTGGCTGCTAAAGTCGGGAACTCCGCTGAAAAGGCTGTAGACGGCTCTTATCAGTCGTATTTTGCCGCTATCGGGGATTATAAAAAATGGCCGTTCTATATTCAGATTGACCTTGAAGATGTGTGCGAGTTGTCAAATATTCAGACTTCCTGGTATATCTGTAAAGGCTCTGAGGGCTACTACACATATACTGTTGAGGGAAGTATTGACGGTGAAAACTGGGTTCAGCTTCTTGATCATACCGATAAAAACAGTGACGTTGTAAACTCCACTTATGGCTTTAACAGTGATATGCTTTCGGGAAAGGCGAGATATGTTCGTCTTAATGTGAAAAATGCAACACTTCATAATAACCCAAATAATAACTGGTATACTCCAACTGTCTTTGAAGTGAAAGTATATGGTAATCCCGTTGAAAATGGAACATTCCCCTCCCCTGCTGCTGTCTTTGATTTTGAAAATGGCAGCGGAGATATGAAACTCTATGGAAATGCCAATACGTCACAGAATATGCTTTCTCTTGACGGAACAGCTGACACTTATGCACAGCTGCCCGATGGTATTCTTGATGGCTGTACCGATTATACGCTTATTATGGACGCAAAATCAAATTCCACAGGGGATTTCTTCACTTTTGCTCTTGGTAAGGATAATATTGACTACTCGTTTTTCAAAATTGCTCGTGACCATTTCAGATTTGCTACGACAATTGACAGCTGGGGCGGAGAAAGCGGTTTGCGATATGACCTGGATGGCACGCAGTGGCATAGATACATACTTGTTGTAAATGGTGCGTCTGCGCGGCTTTATGTTGACGGTGTTCTTGTTTCTGAGACGACAGAATTGACTTCTCTTGTTTCTGAAATGGGTATCGGTTTAAAATGTTATATCGGTAAATCATTCTATGAGGCCGATGTGAATTTTACCGGTGAGATTGATAATTTAACCGTGTATAGAACTGCTCTTAATGAAGCTGAAATAGCCTCTCTTTCGCAGGTTGAGGGCGATGTAAACGCTGATGGTCTGTTTTCCGTTGCTGATCTTGTGTGCCTCTCTGAATTTCTTCTCAATGGCAAACAAATTCCAAATGGCAAAGCTGCTGATTTAATAAATGATAATCATATTGATGTTTTTGATATGATTAAAATGAGAGAAAAAATAATTTCATACTAATTTGTACCGCACAAGGCATTCATTATGGCTTTGTGCGGTATTGCTTAACGAATTATTTTCATTAATGATGTTATGCTTCATTTATGGGAACCTCTTATGAAAAATTCATCTTATTACCAAATTTCTAACACCATTTATTCACAAAAACAGGTGAACTTAACAATAACTAATATTGACAAAAAATATATGATGTGGTATAATTTATATAAAGCTCAAAGGAGCATTAAAATATGATTAAAGAAAAATTTTCAAAAATTTCTATTAATTCACCTGTTATTCTTGGGTTTACCGCAATATGTCTTATTGCATTAATCCTCGACTTTGTAACAGTTGGATTTACAAATAATTTATTATTCAGTGTGTATCGTTCATCACTGCTTAATCCACTTACTTATTTCAGATTTATCGGACATATCTTCGGTCATTCAGGGTGGCAGCATTTTATGGGTAACATTATGCTTATTCTTATTGTAGGACCACTTCTTGAGGAAAAATACGGCTCTAAGAATACAATTTATGTAATTATTTCAACTGCTGTTATAACGGGTATTGTCCATTTTATGCTATTTCCCGGAGTAAGACTTCTTGGAGCAAGCGGTGTTGTTTTTGCACTTATACTGCTTTCTTCCTTTGTTAGACTTAAAGACGGTAAAATTCCCCTTACATTTATACTTGTTGCTTTGATTTATATTGGACAGCAGATATTTGAAGGTATATTTATTAACGATAATATATCAAATCTCACTCACATTATAGGTGGCGTTGTGGGTGCCGCAACAGGATATGCACTGAACAAACGCAAAAGGTGAAAACTATATGTTTGAACGAAAAAAAATAAATCGTCTTGAGAATTTTTTTCTTGAACCTGCTAAAAGACCTGTTCCCTGTGTTTACTTTTGCAGAATATGCGGTTACAGCAGTGATATAGGCGATTTTATAGTAAAATATTATAATTCTGCAAGAACTGAAGGGGTTGTAATAGAGGGTAAAATCCCGAACCCTGATGAAAAGAATATTTCTTATTATACTGAAATTTTAGGGACTGCATTTCAGATGAGTGTTGGATTTATAGGTGATTCTCTGAAAAAATGGCTCCCAAGAATGAATGCTTCACAGAGAAATACACTTTCAATCGCGATATATGACGCTCTTGACGATCTTCGTAAATCCGGCAAGAATGAAAATATTTTGAAAAATGCCTATATAAAGCTGATGTGTTGGCTTTATTATAAATTTGAAAGAGTGATCAATAAGCTTTCTGATAATTACATTCCTAAGATTCTCTACGAAGGTGTACCTTCACGTTATGAGCTTATATTGCTTTCTATGCTTTCATTAGCTGGATGCGATATTGTTATGCTTATGTACAATGGAGATAAAGATTATCTTAGTCTTGATGTTGATTCAAGGTTGTCTGACAGGTATGAAATCAGTAATATGACTTCTTTCCCTAAGGATTACTCTATAGTAGCTATCAGAAACAGGCTGCAGGCATCTGTAAGAAACGAGATGCCGCGAAAGAATAATGCTGAAGTAATTTATAGTGTTGCCCCGCAGCTTACAAACTGCACAAATGCCTGGTTAAGCGGCGATTTTTTTGAGGATGTATTGAAAGCTCCGACTGAACGCGGTAATGATGAAAGATTTTTTTACAACTGTTTTATTAGGATAAACGGCGTTGAGGATAAAGTTACATATCAAAGTAACCTAATTCGTTTTCATTCCGAACTGAAAAAATCAGAAAGAGGAATTGTTATAACTGAAAATGGTATTGCTCCCCCCTCCCCCGAGGAAATATCCAAGGTAAACAGGGGTAATTATCAGAATATTGAACAGATGGCTAATGATTTATCTTCAAAAATCGGTTTCAATGGTGATTCATCCTTAATTCCTGTTGTTCGTAAAGCTTTTACTGACACACTTCTTGATGAGGCTAAGTCAGAAAATATTCCCCTTGCGAGAATTATAAATACTGCAGTATATCTTATTTGTTGGCTGCGGCGTTATCAGTCAAAGCTTTTCGGCGGCAGAAAAATGCCTATGGTTTCTTGTTTTATTGTATTTGGAGGAGTACGCAGTAAAAAGGAAATTCCATTTTTTAAATTTCTTTCAAAACTGCCTGTAGATATACTTATACTCAACCCTGACAAAGATAATAAATGTCTTCTTGATGATAATAATCTATTTGATATAAACTATACCGAATCTCTTGCAATTAGCGAGTTTCCTGACGAAAACACTCCTGTGAGAATTGGTACGGCGGCTTATCACGCTGAAAGAGAGCTTGATACACTTATGTATCAGGATTCAGGAATGTACAGAAGTATGCAGTATGGAGCTGCTTCCACTGTGATGCTTAGTACAATGTATGAAGAAATTGATATTTTATGGGATCAGGAACTAAAATACCGTCCTAATTTCAGCACGGAAAATGGTTCTGTTGTAATGCCTGTAATATTTGCAAAAGTATCTGGAGTGAAGGATGGACATATCCCCCACTACTGGTCAATGATAAAATCTTTTATAACGCCTGAAACATATGTGGTAAGAAATGCTCCTGTAGTAAATGCTGCGTCTGTTCTCTATATGACTAAAGTGGCTACATCTTTTCTTAAGGATGGAAAATTGCAGCGTGACAAAATACGTGCACATCAGTGCTATACATATGGATTTTTAAGAGAAAATATCCAAGATCATATACTTGACAAGCTTCAGCTATTAATTGATCGTAGGCTTATTAAAGGAACTTTTGAAAATGGTACTGAGTATACTATAATTGCCGTTGCTCTTACTATGAATATTAACATTGTAAGAATGATTCAGAATTTTGATTTTACTAAGAAAAATCCTAAAATAATATATATAAATACTACTGAGAGAATTATTTCTCTTGAAGACTCGATACTTATGGCTTTTCTCAGCTATTTGGGATTTGATGTACTGTTTTTTGTACCAACAGGCTATAAGACAGTCGAGAACTTTTACAACAGTGATATTCCGGACGAACATCAGACAGGAAATTATATCTATGACCTGAGAATACCTGATTTTCGTACGGTTTCATCAAATACACGTCAATCCTGGCGTGAAAAACTATTTAAGAGAGGTACATGAATATGGGATTAAACTTCAACACAAAACCTGCTCCACCTCAAGAAATCGAAGCTCCTGTGGTTGAACCAGTAATTGAAGAGGTAAAGCAATATGACATCGTAGCTGACAGACAGCAGATGAATGCAACGCTTGTAAACTCTCAGGAAGTTGATACAATCGTCAGCACAATTGAGCTTGATAACCTTGAAACAATTGTTTCATTCGGTGCTGAGGCGGTAGAAGAAATCTCTAAAGCTTCCGATGTCGTACTTAATAATGTAAGTATGTCACAGCTCGATGACTCAAGCGCAATGCTCAGTACTCTTGCAAAGATTATGTCAAAATTCGATATTGACGAAATCAAAGAAGAGCCCGGAATTCTCGGAAAGCTTTTTGGAAATCTGAAAAAACAGCTTGACAAGATTGTTGCAAAGTATCATACTATGGGTGATGAGGTAGATAAAATCTACATTCAGCTCAAAAAATATGAGGATGAAATCAAGCAGTCAAATCGCAAGCTTAATCAGATGTTTGATGCAAACGTGCATTATTACCACGAGCTTGTAAAGTATATTCTTGCTGGTGAACAGGGATGCCGTGAACTTGAAGCATACATCGCTCAGAGACAGATTGATATGGAATCATCCGGTGATAACTCCATACAGTTTGAAATACAAAGTCTTCAGCAGGCACTTGTTATGCTTGAACAGAGAACACAGGATCTTCGTACTGCTGAAAACGTAGCAATGCAGTCAATTCCTATGATTAAAACAATGGAATTCAGCAATATGAATCTTGTAAGAAAGATTAACTCTGCTTTTATCATTACACTCCCTGTTTTTAAACAGGCGCTTGCACAGGCTATTATGCTTAAAAGACAGCGTATTCAGGCCGAGGCAATTTACGCTCTCGATCAGAAAACAAATGAAATGCTTATCAAGAATGCAAAAAATGCTGCTGATCAGTCTAAAATGACCGCAGCTCTTGCATCAGGAAGTTCAATCAAGATTGAAACACTTGAAACAACTTGGAGAACGATTGTTACAGGTATTGATGAAACAAAACAGATTCAGGAAAATGCTCGTCGTAAGCGTATCGAGGATCAGGCAAGACTTGAGTCAATAAAGGCTGACTTCAATCAGCGTTATAATATACCAAAACAAAATTAATTTAATGGAGGAATTTTATTATGCCAATCAGTTTATCAAAAGGACAGAAAGTAGATCTTACAAAGGGAAATCCCGGACTCAGCAAAATTATGGTAGGTCTTGGATGGGACGTAAATGCATTTGATTCAGGTACATCCTTTGACCTTGATACAGCTGCATTTATGACAGGTGCAAACGGAAAATGTCCATCTGAAAAGGAATTCATATTCTATGGAAATCTTGAACATACAAGTGCAAGCGTTAAGCACCTTGGCGACAACCTTACAGGTAACGGTGATGGTGATGATGAGCAGATTCTCATTGACCTCTCCTTAATTCCTGCTAATGTTGAGAAAATTGCATTTACTGTTACTATTTATGACGCTGAGACAAGACGTCAGAATTTCGGACAGGTTTCTAACTCATTTATCAGAATTGTAGATGAAAGAACTGGTCAGGAGCTTATTCGTTATGATCTTGGTGAGGACTTCTCTATTGAAACAGCTGTTGTTGTTGGCGAACTTTACAGACATAACGGTGAGTGGAAATTCAACGCTATGGGAAGCGGTTTCCAGGGTGGACTTGCTGCTCTTTGCGGTCACTTCGGAATTGAAGTGGCATAAGGAGGAAAAGCAATATGTCAATTAGTTTACAGAAGGGCCAAAAAGTCAGTTTAACAAAAGATAATGCTGGTCTTTCACAGGTAGTAGTCGGACTTGGCTGGGACGAAGTTAAGCAGCAGAAGAAGTTCGGTCTGTTTGCTCCTAAGCCTGCTCAAATCGATTGTGATGCTTCAGCTATTGTCCTTAGAAATGGCAGACTTGCTTCAGAGACAGATCTCGTGTTTTTTGGTCGTCTCAGACATGCATCCGGTGCAATAAAGCATATGGGTGATAATCTTACTGGTGCGGGAGATGGTGATGACGAACAGATTCTTGTTGACCTTCCCGCTGTTCCTGCTGAATACGACAGAATAATAATAGTAGTAAATATCTATCAGGCTGTTCAGAGACATCAGGATTTCAGTATGATTCAGAACGCTTTCATCCGTATTATTGATAAAAGAACCGGTACGGAGATGTGCAGATTCAATCTTAATGAAAATTATACAGGAATGACATCAATGATTTTCGGTGAGCTTTACAGACACAACAATGAATGGAAATTCAATGCAATGGGTCAGGGTACAAACGATCCGGGACTTGTTGAACTTGCAAACAGATTTAAATAATGGAGTGCTTTATAATCCAGAATAAGAGCAGTATTTCACACGTAACAGATATCTACTGCTAAGTTTTTGACACGGCAATTGCAGGAAAATCTTTTTCCTGCAACTGCTGTATTTTTGTGTAATATAGCACAAAAATATAGGGAGATTTTTAATATGTACACTGAAAAAGAAATTGTAGCTGTTGCATCAAGGGAAAATAATAACAAAAGAAAGTATCTTGTGGTAAATCGTATGCAATGCAAGCATATACCTGTAAGTCCTACTTCTTTTTTCAATATGACAAGTGAACTTGCTGAAATAGTCAAAGAATCCTATATTGATGAGAAGCTTCTTCTGGTTGGATTTGCTGAAACTGCTACCGCAATAGGTGCAGCTCTTGCAGTAAAGCTTGATACCTTATATATGCAAACTACAAGAGAAAATATAGATGGCGTAAAATGGCTGTATTTCACTGAATCTCACAGTCACGCAACTGAGCAGAAACTTGTACGTGATGATATCGAAAAGATAATTGCTGAAATCGACCGTATAGTTTTTGTTGAGGACGAAGTCACTACAGGTAATACTATATTGAAAATTATTGATATTATTGAAAGGGAATACGGCAAAAGAGTTAAATTTTCTGTAGCATCCCTTTTGAATGGTATGAATGAATCTTCATATGAAGTATATAAGAAGCGAAATATCGGCATAAGCTATCTTGTCAAAACTGACCATAGCAGCTATACAGCAATTGCTGAGAGGTACAAAAAAGATGGCAAATATTTCGAAGTGAACGTCAACATCCCTGAAAAAAATCCAATAGTAAAGAACATAGCAGGCGACATTAATGCAAGGCGGCTTGTAAAAGGCAGCATATATGATGTAGCTTGCAATAAGCTATGGAGAGAAATTAAATCTGTAATTAACAGAGAAAATGAAAAAAATATTCTTGTTATCGGTACAGAAGAATTTATGTATCCAGCAATTTATATAGCTTCTGAACTCGAAAAAGAAGGATATAACGTAAAATGTCATTCAACTACAAGAAGTCCTATAGCTGTAAGCTCTGAGGATGACTATCCACTCAGCCGAAGATATGAGCTTGTAAGTCTTTATGACGAAATAAGAGTTACATATATCTATAATTTACAAAATTATGATAGTGTACTGATAATAACAGATTCTCAGTGTGCATCTGATAAGGGGGTAAATTCTCTTATAAACGCGTTGCACACATGTGGAAACGAAAATATAAAAATGATAAAATGGGAAAATAACGAGGATAAATAAATGACTGATATCAATAATGAGTACCTGCCTTATATGCTTGGCGGACTCCTTTATACACCTGCGGTAAACAGTTCCATAGCAGATAAAATTCTTAATGATTCTTATGAATGTCTGGCTTCTGTTGCATTCTGTCTTGAGGATGCAATTTTGGAATCTGCACTTGAAAAAGCTGAAAAAACGCTTTTAGAAACACTTGATAAAATTCAGCATAAGGATAAACTTCCACTATTATTTGTAAGAGTGCGAAATCCCGAACATCTTAAAAAAATGAATGAAATACTGGCTTCATATTCAGATATTATTACCGGCTATATTCTGCCCAAATTTGATATGAATAATGGTGCTGACTATATTAATGTAATAACGAAAATAAACCAAAATAGAAGTAAGCCGTTTTACGCAATGCCCATTCTTGAAAGTTCAGCAATTGCTGATAAAACAACCAGAATTTCTCAGCTGAATGCAATAAAAGAATTATTGCTTGCTTCAAGTAAATACATACTAAATGTACGTGTTGGCGGAAATGATTTTTGCAATCTTTACGGTTTAAGACGTTCATCTTATCAGACAATTTACGATGTTGGTGTAGTAAGGGATATACTTATTGATATCATAAATATTTTTGCAAAAGATTTTGTTGTTTCAGGTCCTGTTTGGGAATATTTTGAAAACAACTCTGATGAGCAGTGGGCTATTGGATTGAAAAATGAACTGGAGCTTGACAGAATAAACGGTTTTGTAGGTAAAACTGCAGTACACCCTTCTCAGCTTCCGTTTATTTTTGAAAGTCTTAAAGTTACTTCTGAGGATTATAACGATGCTGAATCAATACTTAGCTGGAATCATAAGAAATACGGGGTAGAAAAAAGCGATGACTGTTCCCGTATGAATGAGGTGAACTGTCATAGAAAATGGGCAGAACGTATCAAAATTCTTGGAAATATATATGGAATAAAGGAGAAAAAGAATGATAAGCTCCTATAAGCCTTGTGATGTAACGTTGCTTTTAAAGGATATTACCGGACAAATTGAGCCTTTGGATAGTTCTGTTCGTGAACAGCTTATTCAAAGCGGTATTTCATATTGTGAGATGCTTCCCCGTGAATATCTTCCTTCAGAAAAGTACCTTTCTGCATATAAAGATGCACTTTACAGGTTTGCAGATATAACGGCAAGTGCAGTAGCTAAAGTAGCTGATAAGATATATTATGATAGAGGAAAATCTCCTGTTATAGTTTCTCTTGCAAGAGGCGGCACACCTGTTGGAATACTGATAAAACGGTTTATAGAGAAGAAATATTCGGTTAAGGTTCCACATTACTCTATCTCAATAATACGTGGCCGCGGAATAGACAAAAATGCTTTAAAGTATATTATTTCGCGACATGAAAGCGATTGCATACAATTTGTAGATGGATGGACCGGAAAAGGTACAATTCAACGGCAGCTGAATAATGATATGAAGGATTTTCCTGAAATTAATCCTGGAATTGCAGTTCTTTCGGACCCTGCACACGTTGCCGAAAAATGCGGTACCCACGAGGATTTTCTTATTGCTAATTCTTGCCTTAATGCAACAGTATCAGGACTTATAAGCCGCACTTTTCTTCGTGGTGATATTATAGGCACAGATGACTTTCACGGAGCGATGTATTACAAAGAATTTGAACCTTATGACCTTACATATGAATTTATAAACACAATAGAAAAGCGGTTCATCTTTGAAAATAGCTCTTGCAGGTCTGATAAACAAGTTGAACACGGAATAGGATATGCCGAAACTCATCGTATTGCAAAGCATTTTTTAATTGACGATATAAATCTTATTAAGCCGGGAATAGGTGAAACAACACGTGTACTTCTCAGAAGAATACCATATAAAGTGCTTGTTTATAGTCTTAAAGACTATGAAAATCTCGGACATATATACCGACTTGCATCAGAGAAAGGAGTAGCAGTTGAGGAATATCCACTTGAAAATTATAAAGCCTGTGGGATAATCCGAAAACTTGCGGATAGTTAATGAAAGAAAAAATACTTTTTGCCTGCGACCTTGACAATACCCTTCTTGTTTCGCATCGTATAAAATCAGAAAATGATATTTGTGCTGAAATTCTTGAGGGAAAGGAACTCAGTTTCTTCACTCCCCTTTCCTGTAAGCTTATTGAGGAAATCACAGCCGATGAAAATGTTATACTTCTTCCTGTTACAACAAGATCTGCAGAACAGTATAAACGTATCAAGTTCCCAGAGGGTTGTACGCCTGAACTTGCACTTGTATGCAACGGGGCAGTTTTATTAAAAAATGGTATCCCTGATGAAAATTGGTATAAAACCTCCCAAAAGCTTTCAAATCCATATATGGATGAATTAAAACGACTTTGCACTAAGTACAATGAATACGATTGTTTTAAAACTGTACGGATAGTTGACGATATGTTTCTTTTTCTTCATTGTCATAACAGAGATGAAACAGAACGCATAGCAGTTGAATGTAAAAAGGATACTGATATTTTATTGGAATATGCTGGAAGCAAAATCTATTTATTTCCTCCAGCTGCCAATAAAGGAGTAGGAGTAAGGCGATTTGCGGAGAATTACAAATGTAAAAGTATTATTTCAGCCGGTGACAGCCCTATTGACTGTTCGATGCTTAATATAGCTGATATTGCTTTAGTACCCGATGAAAAAATGCTTAATGCTGTAAAAAATGCTAACACACTCATTTGTAAAGATGATATTTTTTCGGAATTTATTCTCAGATATGTTATTGAACAAATATAATAGATTATCTAAAAAACAGGAGGATTAATTAATGAATAATAAAGAATTATATGGAGTATCAGACCTTCCACTTGAAGCAAATGATTCAAATTGTCTTGGTACCGAAGACTATGTCAAGGGATTAGTACAATTTATTAATGGCTGCCAGACACCAATGTCAGTTGCTCTGCAAGGAGACTGGGGTACAGGTAAATCTACCTTCATAAATCAGATGATCGCGTCATTTTCAAAGGAAAACAAGGAAGTAATACCGGTGTATTTTAATACGTGGCAGTATTCACAGTTTAATATGTCCGGAGATTTGTATACTTCTTTTATTATAAATATAATTGAAAGCATCAGCAAAGTAAATAAGATGAATTCTGAAAAAGGCAAAAAAATACTTACTACACTCAGTAAAATAGCTGTAAACGGAGTAGGCCAGTTTATTACTGCCAAAACAGGCTTTGATACTTCTCTTGCAATGGAGATGTTTACTCATGAAAAAACAAACAGTGTTTCACAGTTGAAGGAAGATTTTTCAAATCTTGTAAATGAGGTTGCAGATAATGGACGCGTAGTTATTTTTGTCGATGATCTTGATCGTCTTTCACCTGAAACAGCTGTAGAATTATTAGAAATTATGAAACTATTTATGGATGTAAAGAAATGCGTATTTGTGCTGGCAATTGATTATGGTGTAGTAGTAAAAGGTGTTCGTGCAAAATATGGAAAAGATATGACAGACGAAAAATGTCGAAGCTTTTTTGATAAAATAATTCAGCTTCCTTTCCGTATGCCGGTTGAAAATTATACCATTGATAAACTTGTTAAGGAAACATTTAAAGGTGATATCAATGACGAAATTTTAGATGTAGTAACAGGCTTGCTCAAAGATACATTGGGTATGAATCCCAGAACATTTAAAAGGTTGTATAATTCATTTACGCTATTGCGTCTTGTACATGATGTTAACAAGAAAAACGATGGTGGTAAGCTCAATGAAAAAGGAAAGTTCCTGTTGCTTGCAAGCCTCGTATTACAAATAAGCTCTATTATGGCATCGGAGTTACTTGTAAACCATAAGGACGATGTTGAGGAAATGCAGTCATTATTAGAAAATCCAAGCGATTTCTTAGCCCGTGAAAATAGCAATATAAACGGTGAAACTGAACGGAAGCTGACATCTGAGGAACAAAGCGCGGTATATATATTGAAAAAGCTTAACTCATCACTTGAAAAGGCAAACAATATTTTTAGGGATAAAAATATATACAAGTCTTTCTGTGATGTATTAAGTTTAACAGCAATAACAAGTATTCCAAAAGCTGAGGAGCCGAAAGAACGCAAGAAGGCAATACAGATTAACAAAGTAATAATCCAGGGTATAGATGAAAATATATCTGTACAAACAGCAACAGAAGCAGCGAAAATAACTATCGAATTAATTTTAAAAAATAATCCCTCACGTGTAGAAGAACTCCTTAACAAATATTCAAATTTACTGACAATCAACAGCGATGTGATAACTGAAGGGAAAAATTACTTCCGTGCAAGTAGTGCTCTTGATTATACTTATAATGGAGCAACGATATATTTAGGAACTTCAATGAGTACATTATCAAAATTTGAGCGTATTAATAATATTTGCCGTTTTCTTAATCTTGAACCTAACGCTGTGCAGTGGTTATATGATGATGAAGTAATTTTCAGCAATGATAATAAATAATATCTGTAGCTTATTTTAATTTGCGTTTTTTTAGTTGTATTTTTGATGCATCAGTTCTGCTGATGCATTTTTATTATTTAGAGCTTCTTTTGATTAAAAATAAAAAATATTTATTTTTCGTGTCCGTTTTTTCGTTCTCATTTGAATGTATATATAGAAGCGAATAAAGGTGAATGATATTTTGGTGATGTAACGAAAACGACATATTATGATTGGTATTATTGTGCAATCTGACAAAAATACAGGTTCGTGTTTACTTTGAAAAATAGCTGAGATATAATTGATTTATGGTATAAAGTTGGTTTTTCTTATTTCAATAAATGTGAAATAATTAAGATATACCTTTATTGGAGGGTGACAAAATGGCAGTTTCAAAAAAATACATCGGGTTTGCTGATTTTGAATTTACCTGCGGTACAGCAAAGTATCGTTTTTGCAGTGAAATGCTGTCTGTAGGTGTAGTTATATGCGATACAGATTACAATGTTACCGAAAAATTTTATGCAACATCAAAGCCTAATCGTTATCCGAAGCTTTCTAAACAATGTCGTGAATTAACGCACCTCAGTCAGGAGGAAATATCCGCTTCGAAAGATAGCAATGATGTTCTTCTTGAAGTTTCAGAACTTATAAATAGATACAATATTAAAGAATTATGGGTCTGGGGAAGCTTTGATAAACTTGGTCTGCAAAATGATATAAGGCAACATTATAACTTAGGAAAAAATATTGATGGATTATGTCGTATATGCGGCGTTGTAAAAGATATACAGGATGAAATGATAAAATATATGAAGCTTCCTGAAGCAATCAGTGTGAAGGAGCTTGCTTCATCATTTGGGTATATACCTGAAAACGGCAGCTTTCACAACGCTTTTAATGACGCTATGGCATTGTATATCATACATAAAACTGTATTTACAACTGATTTTAAGAAATGTTCAGCATATTCATCACTTGTTGAAGCTCGTATTGAAAAGAATAGACAAATCAAGGCTGCACAGGAAGAGAAGCGACGTGAAATAGCTTTTTCAATCAAGCTTTCAGAAGAAGAAAAGGTATTCTATGACAATTTAGACGATAAAAGAAAGAAACGATTTATCTATATTCGCTGTAAAATAATACGCGCTTTCGAAAGATATCCGCAGGCAAATGAATTTGCATATATAGTTATTGAGAATTCAAAAAAGATTAAAATAATTTCAAAAGAAAAAGCAGATAGCAAACAATATTTATCTATGTTTGATGTAAAGTATTTCGAAAAGGAGAATTTCGGAACATTCATTATCGGGATTCTCTAAAAATTCGAACTTAAGCGTTATTTTGTATATGAAAAATATCAGTTATAAGGCGGCAAACCGCAGTAATACTTGATGTATTGCAAGTTTTGGCAACGAAGTAAATGCTGTTTGTCATAGAAAATTCGCTGTGAGGGAGGTTTAGAGGTTCCCTCTTGAAATAGTATAATGAAACACTATTGTTAAGGCATAGACCTAAGTTTTTAGTGTCATATTTCTATTATTTATCTGAAATATATTTTGTATATAATTTTTTAAAAACTAATACTTTTTTGTCTTGACAATATCACGTAATAATGCTATAATAATAAGAGTTGACGAAATTATAACCGATATATAGCGGAAATCACCAATTATTATTTCGTCGTAGTATATTCAACGAATAAGGAGAAGTGTCAAATATGGGAAATGAAAACGAATACTCATTAAAATCAATTTTTCAGCTTGTCATAGGCAAGTGGTGGCTAATTTTAATATTAGCAATTGTAGGTGCAGGTGCTGCATTTGGATTTTCAAAGTATGTTATGCCGCTTGAATACAGGTCGTACACTTCAATGTATGTTAAGAACAACAACACCGTTACAGGTGATGCGGTTAATTTAAACGATCTTAATGCTTCTAAATCACTTGTAAGCACATACATAGCTGTATTACAGGATGACGCTGTCCTTGACGAGGTTGGAAATGAGCTTTTAAAGAAATACCCTGTTGACAAGCTTAAAGGATCTTTTTCTATCGATAATGAAAAGAAAACAGTAGGAATTAATTCGATCAGAGATTGTCTTACAATGTCGTCTGTAGATGATACTGAAGTTCTTAAGATTGTTGCTGTAACAAAGGATCCTGCACTTTCAGCCGATCTTTGTAATATTATTGCTGATATTGCACCGGATTTTCTTGTAAGAGTTGTCGGTGCAGGTTCAGTTGAAGCAATAGGACCAGCTAAAATATACGCAAAACCGATTTCGCCCAATATTCCAAAAAATACTGTTGTCGGTATGCTTGCTGGAATTATGATTGCAGTTTTGTTGATTTTTGTTTTTGATTTCTTTGATAATACTGTAAAAGACACAGAATTACTTAATAATAAATATAATAAGCCTGTTGTTGGTGAAATTCATCGTTTTACCCGCGGAAAAAAGAAGAAAAATGAAAAAGATGAACGTAAAACACTTCTTTCTAAAGATTTTCCATTCCATATAGTAGAAAGCTATAAAGCTATGCGTACCAATCTTATTTTCTCACTTTCTACATCTGATAAAAAAATTTTTGCTATTTCAAGTCCCAATCCTTCCGAGGGTAAATCAACAACAGCTGCAAATATTGCAATTACTTTAGCACAAGCAGATAATAAGGTATTATTAATTGATGCTGATATGAGAAAGCCCGTACAGCATAATATATTCCAGACAAAGAATAAAGTAGGTTTTTCCAGTGTAATAAGTAAAATGGAAACTTCATCAAAATGCATTCATAAAAATGTTGTCAAAAATCTCGATTTACTTCCAACCGGTCCCAAACCACCTAATCCTTCCGAATTACTTGCATCTGAACAGACTGAAAAACTTCTTGAGGAACTTTCGGATAAATATGATTACATTATTATCGATACTCCACCTGTAAATGTTGTTACAGATGCTATGGGTGTAAGTAAATCCGTTGCTGGTATATTCTTAATTCTCAAATATGGAAGTACTACTTTTGATGAAGCAGAACAAGCAATGAAAACTATAAGCCTTGCAAATATGAATATGCTTGGTTTCATTATGAACGATATTAAGAACAAAGGTAATGGCAGTACTTATTACAAGTCTAAATATTCTGATTACGGATATGGAGAAGAACCAAAGGAAAAATCAGATAAGGAGAATAAATGAGAACAGATTATCATAGCCACATTCTTCCCAAAATTGATGATGGTGCAAAGGATGTAGAAATGTCTATGAAAATGCTTGAAATATTAAAAACTCAGGGCATTGAACGTGTTATTGCTACGCCACATTTTTATTTACACAAACAAAAATCAGTTTCTGATTTTCTCAGAAAGCGTGATAATGCATTAAAAAAAATAGATTCATCACCGCTTGAGATTGTTACAGGTGCTGAAGTAGCAATTGAACACGGATTAAGTGAGGTTAAAGATATAGAAAAACTTGCAATCACTGGTACAAATTTAATTTTACTGGAGTTTCCGTATTCACATTTTGCAGAATGGATGATTGAAGAAATACATAATGTAACATACGAACATAATCTTAAACCAATCATTGCCCATGTTCATCGTTATATACCCTATTATAACAAATCTGATATGGAGCAAATTCTTAAAATTGATGCTATTTTTCAAGTGAATAATGAAGCGCTTCGTATTTTTAAGGAAAAACGATTAATGAAAAAATTATTGAAAAACGATTTCCCTGTTGTATTTGGCAGTGATTGTCATAATTTATCAAGTCGTAAACCTAATTTCGATTTGCTATTTAAAAAAATAAAAGAAAATTTACTCGATGAATCTGACTTTGTTTTTGAAAAATATTCTATAAATAAATAATATATTAGGCAACACTGCAAATGGCTTTTATGCTCTAATGCTGTGTTGCCTTAATTTTATATATACAATACTCTTTTGCGTAAAAGCTTATGCAACAATACCCTGCTTTAAGTAGAGAAAAATTTTCCGTCCATACATTATTCGCTTTATAAGTTTAACTTTTGTTACGTTGCCTTCAGCAAAAACATTCAGTGAAAATCATTTAAGGAGCTGCGAGAGTATGTTTATTAAAGTTAATTTACAAAAACGTCCGTAGATAAACCACGGACGTTTTTTATATTTTTGAGAAAAAGGATATATTTTTTACACAAGTAAAAATTACCTTCTTCTCTCAATTCCGGACTTTCTGTAAAAATCTGCTTTATCCTTATACATTGCCATTTCGGCTTCATGCAGTATATCTCCAACATCCTCGTCACTTGATTTTTTCCACGAAAATCCAACTGCAAGAGGTATCTTCTCTCTATCAATGGCTTCTTTAAAACGATTTTCACGAGCTTCAAACTCATCTTTACTAATGCAAGAACATAAAGCAAGAAGTTCATCGCCGCCAATACGGAACACGCCGTAATCTTTGTAAAAATCATTAAAAAAACTACTGCATTTTTTAATAAGAGCATCGCCCGCAGCATGTCCTTCATTATCGTTAACGCGTTTAAGTCCTGTAATATCACAGTAAACAACGCCGATACTTCTGGATTTATTCATATGCTTGACGTACTTTCTCATAGCGTGTCTATTGCCAATTTTGGTAAGCTGGTCACGATAGCTCATATCGTGAAGCTCGCGTAAAAGATTGCGTGCCTGAATTTGAGATACAATGAAATATCCGGTAATTTTCAGCATATTCTCCACATATTTCATATTGTGGATAGGAGGATTATCAATACCGTAAAATCCTATTACTTTCTCCTCATGTATCAAAGGGACAACAACAATAGAGTTTATCTTTTGCATTTTCAAGGTTTCATACTGTTGATAATTAATATCTTTGATATTCTCTATATCCTCTATAACAATTGGATTTCCTTCTTCAAAAGAGTTATACCAATTCTGACAGACCTCAGGAGGCACATTCTGCAGCAAATTAATTGATGGAGTTACACCTTTTGCGACCCATTCGTATGTATTGTCATCGCAATTATCCTCGTTTTTTTCAAATACATATGTTCTTTCACCTTCAAGAGTTTTTCCAAAGTATTCAAGAACAATATTAATTGCCTTATCAGGATTATGCGCCTGCATAGCTGTACGAATTGCTTCATTTATAGTTGCTTCGAGATTTTCGTATTTTCTAACAGTCTGGTTGTATTCTTCCTGTTCGCTTACATCAATTGAAATATTAAGGCGATAAAGCTTGTCATTGTACTCAACAATAGTATCCTTAGTAAGCAGATATTTTTTTATACGCGGATTAAACTCCTTACTCTCGACAAAAACGCCTTTTTTAAGTCTGTCATTAATACAATTCTTACAGCGTGCAGAATTATTGTGCAGTATCTCATAGCATTTCTTTCCCTGCATTTCCTCGCGGGATTTAAGACCATATGTCTTAAGCGTTTTATCGTTCATATAGATAAGCTCGTCTGTTTCTAAATCGCATATATAAACGAATTCATTTAATGTGTTGAAAAAATTCCAGATTTTTTTCATATCAACACCCCCCTATGATGTTCTATATATAAATTATACATTATTTTTGTGTATTTGTCAAGGTTTATATTGGAATCTAATAAACTACAATCTATTTTCTTATTTATAAAATTAATATTTAAGTTACTAAATTTCAAACAACAGTATAACTGACCGAATATTGCTGTGTTTTATTCATATATTGCTGTTTTGATTTCGATTTATTTACAAATATTAAAAATTATAGTATATTTAATATATAGTATAATCGTAATTAATACAATTTAACTGAAATATCATGTTTATTCAATTTATTTCAGTTATTGTATAATAAAATTTTAGGAGGAAAAATATGCATCTGAGAAATAAACTCACAAGAATCGGAACTGCATTATCACTTACTATGGCAATTTCTGTTCCAATTATGACAACAAATCCCCTTAACATTTCTGCTGCAGAAAATGACTACTATTTCAACGATTCCTTTGAAGCTGATGTAAATGGCTGGACAGGCAGAGGTGCTGCCACCGTCGAAAAAAGTCTGCTTGCCGCTTATGCAGGGAGATCATCTTTGTATTGCAGCGGCAGAACTGCATCCTGGAACGGAACTTATAAAGAGCTTGACTCTACTGTATTCAAAGCAGGAGAATCATACAGCTTCAGCGTGAATGCGATGTATGAAAGAGGTGCATCCACCGAAGAATTCAAGCTCACACTGCAATATACCAATTCTGAGGGTACAACAGCATATGACGCTATTGCCACCGCTAAGGTAAGTGCGGAACAGTGGGTACAGCTTGCAAATCCATCCTATACAATTCCGGAAGGTGCATCTGATCTTATAATTTACGTTGAAACTATTGACACTGATACAAGCTTTTATATAGACGAGGCTATTGCCGCTCCCACAGGTACAGAAATCGACGGAGCAAAGCCCCTTGTATTTACTCCCGGAGATGTAAACTGTGACGGAATAATTGATGTATTTGATATGATTCTTATGCGTAAAGCAGTTACAACAGGACTTGACAATAAAAATTTTACAAAGGCTTCCGATATTGACAAAAACGGCACAATTGAAATTGCCGACGCAGTACAGCTTGAACAATATCTCTTCGGAAAAATAACAGAATTCACATTTAACGAGCCTCCAAAGCCTGATAACAAGTGGGATGATTATTCCGAAACTGCTACTGCACAGTGGATCGACTTCTACGAAAGCTCAATTTATAGTATGGGAAATACATATCGTCTTACAAAGAAGCTTGAAGCAGCTGAGAACGGTGAAAAACTCACAATGGCATATCTTGGCGGCTCTATTACTGAGGGCAAGAAATACACGACACCTTTCTCAAACTACGTAAAATCCACATTTGCTACAGGCGGATTTACCGAAGTAAACGCTGGACTTTCAGGAACTTCCTCCGTTGTAGGTCTTGTTCGAAGTGAAAGTAATGTCGTTGAGAAAAATCCCGATATTATATTTATTGAATTTTCTGTAAACGACCACGGCGATATTATGTACAAGAAGTGCTTTGAAAGCGTTATCAAAAAATTCTTGGATTTACCAAATGAACCTGCAGTAATTGCACTTATCAACCGTTCAAAGGGCGGATTTTCCAGTCAGGAGCAAATGGTTGCAGTAGGTAAGAATCTTGATATACCGATTATCAGTATGGATAATGCCCTTACAAAGGCATTCAACAGCGGATTACTCTCAACCGGAGATTACTTCTCCGATGAATATCATCCTCACGATAAAGGTGGACAGCTTATTGCAGATTGTCTTGGATATTACTTCCGCAAAGCGATGAAGACCGAAAATCGTTCTGAATCCTACACTGTCCCCTCTACAGCTGCATACGGCACAGAGTATCAGACTTGTAAGAACGTTGACCCAAAGAACCTTACAGGCTTCAATGCAGGCTCCTGGACGGCAGGCAGCGGCTATGGCGGCAATGCCCTCCCCTACTCCTATACTCTTAATGGCGGAAGTCCTATGAAGTTCAAAGCAAATGGCAAGGGCTTCATCGTTGTATTCAAGGCTAACAGCTCAGGTATGGGCAGCATTGATGTAACAGTCAACGGCAAAACCACAAAGATAAGCGGTAACAAACAGTACTGCTGGGGCGGACCTGATGCGGAACTCGGTTACTATCAAGAAACCTCAGGAGAGCTTGATGTATCAATCTCCGGAAGTGGCAGCTTCACTATCTGGGGTATCGGACTTATTGAATAATACTAAAAACAAAGGCACTATTCGAGTTAGAATAGTGCCTTTTTAACAAACTTTACGTTAAATATAAAAAAAATCAAAAAACACGTGACCTTTTGGGGTTCTGAAACGTTATATATACAAAGGGACAAAAATAATAGTACTAATATTCAAATTCCTTTTCAGCAGCAAGCCTGCTTACAATTATATATATTATAACGCCCACAGCTGCACCGAATGTATTATGGATTATATCATCAAGCTCGCATAATCCCCTGCCTGTGATATATTGTGTCAGCTCAATAAACAGGGAAAACAGAAAACCTGCCGCTGTTGTCCTCTGTATTGAGCGAAACCTCATAGATAGCGCAGGCAGAAATATTCCCAAAGGCAGAAGCATAACGCAGTTACCCACTATCTGCCATCCCCAGTAGGTATACTGCCTGCTCCTTAGCATCTGGCGTACTTCCCACATAGGTTCAAGCATATGCCTTCTTACTCCAACTGTGCGGTCGATAAGAGTTATATCAAGCACGATGAAAAGGTATACTATCGCCATACATACAAGAATAATGCGACGATTTTCAATTATGATATCCAAATAATTTCTGTCTTTTTTCATAGTCTCTCCATTGAAACAGGGGTTATGTTGTTTACTATTATATCACAGTTTCTGTATTAATTCAATGTATATTTTATGAAAATTATGTCAAATGTGATAAAAAATCCCACTTGGCATAAGCAAAGCGGGATTTTTGAAAGCTGTTATTTGATTTTGATAATCTTTGTTTCGCCGCTTGTTGTCTCAATCTCAAAGGCTACAGATTCTGCTTCTGAAAATGTGAATGGCTCATAGTTGAGTGCAATCGACAATGAAACAACACCTTCTTCCTCGTATATATTCGCAATATGATCAATAGGATAATGCTCTATTTCTTCATTAAGTTCATTAAAGTCAATAATCTCACCATCAACCACAAGCTTAACAGGACATTCCTCTGCAACAGGCAGATATGCATTTTCTGATTTCAAATCGAAAATATCTCTTATATATCTGTCACCTCTTCTTTTATTAAAGGAGTTAACATCTATCTTTTCAGGGATTTCATATGTTATATAAATACTTGCCTGATAATCTGATATATGGGTGCTTTGAACAATACATTCATTTCCGTTTATGCTGACTTTCTCCATATGGTCAACAGACTCAATGGGTGAAAGTACTGTAACATCGGGAACAAATTCCATTTTAAGATTAACTTCGTCATAACCAGGACATCCGTTGTTATAGCAAATTATTTTATAAATTCTTACAACAAGGCTATCACTATTATCTAAAGATAATGCGCAGCATGGGAGATTTCTTACATTGAAGAAATACACAGTATTTCCTGATTCATCGGTTTCGGGAATTCCGTTGAGTATATATGATGTTGCAAATCCATCAAAGTCATCAAATGTATTTTCAAGAACACCCACTTGAATCGCCATATTGTCAAACACTTTATCTGTCTTTGGTCTTGCAACTAAAAGTGTATAGGTTTCATCAACATCTCCCATAAACGCTAATGCCTCAAAGGAAAATTTTTCATTCTCGCATTTCACATTAAGGGGCTGATATTGTCCTCTGACATACTTATCGGCGGATACCTCATCAGAAAATCCAATGCGAAATATATCGGATATATTGAACATTCCTGTAATCGCACCTACTGTCAACGCGCTTGCAAGGCATATTGTAGCCGCGGCGATTGAAACGGTAATAGCACGTTTTATCGGCATTCTCATACGCTTTTTTACAGTGATTTTTTCCTCTGCGTATGCGGCTTTATATAGATTTTCTTTCCAGCTTTCGGGGGTTTTTATACTGTCAAATGCTTTTTCAAGTCGTTTCATATAATGACCTCCTCTTCGATTTTGTCGGTCAGTAATTCTTTCAGCATTTCCCGTCCTCGTTTAAGCCTGCTTTTAATAGTATTCTCCTTGCTGTCGAGAATAGTTGCAAGCTCAAGAACGGAATAACCTGCATAATAAAAGAGATATATGACCTCTCTGTATTTTTCGGGTAATGTCATTACGGTGTCAAGAATAGTTCTGTCCTCCATTTCGATACTGCAATCGTCAGCGAAAGTAAGAGGCTCTGTCTTATGACGGCTGAGAAAACGGAATCTGTTTTTGCACTCGTTTATGGCTACTCTTATAAGCCACGATTTGAGATATTCAGGCTCCTCTTTCAGCATTTCCTTATTTTTGAACAGCTTTAAGAATATATTCTGATAACAGTCCTCGGCATCGTGTCGGTTTCCGAGGCGAACCAGGCACAATCCTGTTATCATATCCGAATATTCTTCTACTGCCTTTTCAAACAACTGTTTTGTTTCAACTTCCGTCATTTTCTTACCTCCCCCTTTCATTAGTAATACACCATAAAGTGCTTAAAAGTTGCATTGATTTTGAAAATATTTTTAAATCCGTCAATTTCATAACATTTTTATATGTGATATTTTCCTCTATAAGTAATACACCGCAGAACAGCAATAAGTTGCAATTTATTCTATAGTTATTTTATTTATCATTTCTTCCGTGTTTTCATCAAAGACAAAGATGTATTCTCCACACACATCAAAGGTATATGAAGCTCCTTCTTTTATTTCATCAGCATTTTGCTTGTTAATTTTCTTCCAGTTTTCAAGAGAATAGGTTATATATTTTCCATTGTAATATGTAATTGCTTTTTCATTATCAGCGTATATGATACGCTCAAAAGTTCTTGTATTATATTCAATAGGCGAGGAAAAATCATCCTTATTAAATATAAAAAGTACGTCATTGTAATGGTGTTCCATTTCATCTGTTAAATTCACCGGAGGGTGTCTACTAATACTCCTTATTGTTGTATTCTGAGCTACAGAAATTACAATATCATTATCAGTATAAAACAATTTGTTCAGGAAAAAACTATCAACCGTGTTATTCATTTTAATAGCATTTTCCATTTTTGTTTTATTCAAATAAGAAAATACCGAATAACGCCTCATATGATACTGGTCATCAGTATATACCAATCCATCCTTTTCAACACATAGTAAGTCAACATTTGTTGTTTCAGAGCTTATAATATTAATATAATTGTTATCATAAGCGTAATAGGTATCATTATTAATTTGCAGACATTCACCATATTCACAATTATACTTATAAAGCTTTAAATATGAATTACTATCTTCATATACAAGTGTATATTTAATCGGAATTAATTTTAATGTATCATCATCTGAAATTTTATACAGTTTTATTCTGTTTGGATCTTTGGCGGTACAAAATATCATATCTCCCGAAATGAAAAAATCTGTAATCTTATAGTACACAGAGTAACTTTTAACAATGTTTCCCGCTGAATCAAATGCTTTTAAATTTTCTTTGCTATCGTTATCATATATCCATAACAAATCGCATTGAGATTTAATAAATGCATTTTTATCTGTCGTAGAATAAATAATTTTTTTCTCGGAAACATTGCAGATATTTCCATTTGTCAATGTAAAATATTCATTATCAACCTGCACGACACGATTTTTATTATATAAGTCTTCAACCCTTATTGAAATATCAGGGTAGTAAAAAAATAGACGATAGATACTAAAAGGTATACCAAACAAAATGACTGCTAATGTGAGAAAACATATAATAGTTTTTTTCCTCATAAGAACACTCCTTCTTTATTAGTAAATTAATTATAACACAATACGAGAAAAAATTCTACATAAAACTAAAAATGTAATAAAAAATTAATTCAACTGTAAATATATATCTTTATTGACTTTCTAAATCAGATAATATATAATATAAGGGGACTTCTAAAAACTTCACTCACAATGTAAAAAAACAGAAAGGAAAAGCATATGAAAAAAACATACATAACAACAATGCCAAACCATATAGGTGCTTTTCTCAAAGCAAGCCGATGTTTTGCAGAACTTGGCATTAATATAACCCGTGTCAGCTACAATAAAGCCATAGATTCTCATACCCTTTTTATTGACGCTGAGGGAACGCCCGAACAGCTTGAAAGGGCGGATATCCGCCTTAGAGAAATAGGATATATCCAGCCGGATAAAAACGATAAAAGTATCGTTTTGCTTGAATTTCGCTTGAAGGACGTCCCGGGAAGTGTTACCGATATACTCGCTCTTATTGATGAATTTGATTTCAATATATCCTATATAAGCTCACAGGAAAACGGCTCTGATTATCAGCTCTTTAAAATGGGACTGTTCGTTGATGACGCTGAAAAAATAAATTCTTTCCTTGCAAGTGCGGAAAAGCTTTGCCGAGTTCGTGTAATAGACTATAATCACACTGAAAAAATATACGACAACAGTATATTCTACAACAGTTTTGTGTCAGAAATTGCACGTAATACAGGACTTTCTAATGAACAAAGAGATAAACTGCTTATTAACACAAATCTTGCAATGCAAACTCTAGATGAGCAAGGTCTTTCGCCCTATCGAACATTTGACAGTATAGGAAGATTCGCAGAACTCCTTGCTGCAAGTAAAGGTGATGCATTTCTGCCGCGAATTACGAATCACAAAATAACTGAAAAAACTGAAATTATACTCATAGAACCACCCTGTGGAAGCAATACAGCTATTATAAAAAGCGGCGAGGACATACTTTTCGTAGACTGCGGATATGCCTGCTATAAAACAGAAATGGAAAAGATTTTCAAAAGAGTTCTCCCCTATTACAATACAATGAAAAAAACAGTTCTTATTACTCACGCTGACCTTGATCACTGCGGACTTCTCCCTATTTTTGATGAAATCCTTGCCAGCGAAAAAAGCGCTGAATGCTTGAAGGCTGAGTTTGAGGGCAAAGACGGTTTTCGCGAAAAAAACAAGCTCCATAAACCATATATCAACATATGCAAGATTCTGACAGATTACACTCCCCCATCGCCCGACAGAATAAATGTTCTCCACAAGGGAAGAAGCGAAAGTGATATCCCTCTTGTTCAAACGGGTTTTTTCAGCTTTGGCGATCTTGAATTCGAAGTATATGAAGGAAAAGGCGGTCATCTTCTTGGCGAAATTGTACTCATCGACTATAAAAATCATATTGCTTTTACAGGGGATATTTTCATAAATCTTCGTGGATTTACTCCAGAACAGGCAAAATACAACCAGTATGCGCCTATTCTTATGACTTCTGTTGACAGTGATCCAAAATTATGCGCTGTTGAAAGACAGGCTATAATGCAACGTCTCGGAACTGGCAGTTGGCAGATCTTTGGCGCTCACGGATACAAAAAAGATTATTGTGTCAATTCTGAGAAATAATATTTTTTATAAAAAAATCCGTTCAGGAATTAACCTGCACGGATTTTTAATTAGTAACAAAAAAGAAACGTCGATAAACCGACGTTTCTCAATCAGTGCCGCTGACCGGACTTGAACCGGTACGGATGTTACTCCGAGGGATTTTAAGTCCCTTGTGTCTGCCTATTCCACCACAGCGGCAAATTACATTTAATATTATATCATAAAAAAACTAATAAGTCAAGAGAAAATAATAAAAAAAATCATTAAACTATAAATACTCAAGGGGCATGTGCCCCTTGAATTCAGTTAATTGAAAACAAATATTATTATCGCAGCCATAAACAGTGCGAGCCCTATTCCAATGCCAAATATTGTCCAGAAAAGCTTTAAATTCATAGATGATGATTTTTTAACACTTTCAGTGAAGAAATTATTCATCTGCTGAACTGCGTCGTTTCCGAAGTTGCTGCTTATAAAATCAAGATCATACTTATCAACATTTTTGTGAAGGCTCTTTTTATAGCTTACTTTTGTTCCCTTGAATGCCTCGCCGGTGTTATTATGATATCTGAAATCATAATATATGACGAAAAATGCAAGAAGCGGTTTTAAATCATCATACCCGTCAATAAAATGAAGCATATAATTATCCTTATTGTCAGCAACCATTCTATTGGATTTTGTAATCTGACCAACAACTGTTTCACCGTCATAAAAAGTCACATTTTCATCAAAACCTGTACCAACTCTGTAGCCCACAAGAATTTTTTCACCGTAGCGGATACACACCTTTGAATCCCACAATCCATTCACTTCAATATAAAAACTTCCAACTGTTTCACCATTGGTATCAACTACAGAAAATTGCTCAAATTTCTGAGAACCGGTAAAGAGATACTTGAAGGGTATCAGTTCCTCTGTGAAATTCTCCCAGAAAGAATATTTTGTATTATATATAACCGCTCCCTTATCATCACTAATAGATATTTCAAGTTTATGAATCGGTGTCCATGGGGTTTCAGCATTATATATGTTAAAACCGTCCTCTGTTATAGAAAAAGTATTCTTTCCGCTTGATTTTGTCTGATTTATGCCTAAAATCATTTTTTCACCTCCCTCAAATATGGCTGCCCCAATTTGAAGCAGCCATAAAATTATGTTATTATATCGTCAGAGTTGACAAAATTCAATTATTCAAATGAATCAAGGTCAACCTCTGCAAGGATATCCTTTAATGCAGCAAGCTCATCAGCTGTAAGTGTTACACCCTTGCCCATTCTTGAATGGTCGGGTGACCAGTCACGGATATCATACTTAGGTTCGTGGTCATTCCAGCTTACCAAATTAAGCTCCTTTGTCCAACCCTTTGCATTTTCTGCAAGAACGCCAAGTGATTCTGTAATTTCAAATTTTAATTCTGCCATTGTTTTTCTCCTATTCTTTTTTCTTCACGGAAACTTCCGTCTTATGTATTTTACCATATTATTTCATTTTTGTCTACCGATAAAGAAATATTTGACATTACAAACAAAAAATGATATAATATATGTGTAAGCTTTAGATATTTTATTACTTATATATGATTGGATGTGTGAGATGCACAATAGTAAATTCATACCAACGCCTAAAATGATTGGCTACCTTATAAAATTTGGTTTACGCATATCAGCTTTTATAGCTATGATTGTGCTGTATATAATAGATAAAGCAGCATTTTTCCTCTATACAACTACCTCTCCCTTTGATGCGCTCAATTTTATGCACATCATGTGGATCATATTCATAGGACTTATGACACTGCACCTACTCCCCTCCCCTGTTCTTTCTATGGGTGCAGGGAAAAGCTGTAAATCAAATTTTAACCCTATTGCAGATTATTCAAAATCTAATCTGCAAAGTTTTGTAAAAGATGAGAATAAAAAAGCCTTAAAATGTATGATTGTATGGCTTGTAGGAAATGCGATTATCGGACTGCTCTATTTCTTAGGTATACTTGGCAAGCCTGAACTTCTCTTGCTTACAGGTTTTTATTTCATATGCGATTATATCTGCATACTGATTTTCTGTCCATTCCAGACCTTCGGAATGAAGAACAAATGTTGTATAAACTGCCGCATATACGATTGGGGACACTTTATGATGTTTACTCCTATGCTCTTTGTTGGCACATTCTATAGCCTTTCCCTCTTTTTTATGGGAACTGCTGTCATAGTCCACTGGGAAATAATGTGGAGAAAATACCCTGAACGTTTTTGGTACGGCTCAAACCAGACATTGAACTGTAATAACTGCTGCGACAAAACATGTCAGATAAAAAAGGCAGTAAATAACGGATTTTATACACTCTTCAAAAAATAAATGTTACCTATTCTCGCCACATTCTGCGATATGCAAAACAAGTTACATTCTCCGCTTTCTTGAATTGACGTACAAAATAGCTTTGGTCGTTAAATCCACATAAATGGGCAATTTCTTCTACTGAATTATCCGAAAAACGCAACAGATGTTTTCCGTAATTAATACGGCAGGAAATAATATGCTGAAAAATGGTCTTGCCGTAAATTTTCTTGTATTCCCTTGAAAGATAGTACTTGCTTATGTAAAATTCTGCAGAAAGCTTTTCGAGGGATATATCCTCTGTAAACTTTTCCTCAATATAGACATTGACTGCCTGCAGCTTCTTTTTTAACGCCGAATCAATCATTTCAGCCTTGCCTGTTGATGTCAGGGCTGAGGTAAGAAGCTGAACGATAAGTCCGGATGTGATAGCTTCGGCATTTATGCCCTTTTCCTGATTAAGGCGGAAAATCTCACGCATTGATGAAGTAACCTTTTCAAAAGAAACAGGATGAAATACACAGCCGGATTGTTCAGTGAACGTTTCATAGTACTGCATTGTTGTTGCACCGCCGAAATGAATCCACATCAACTCTACAGGATTATTTTCATTACCTGTATAGCTATGTGCAACACGACAATCAATGAAAAAGCAATCCCCCTTATTGAATGAGTATTCCTCCTCATCATATGTCAGTACTCCGCTCCCCTCAACAACGGCAGCAAAAAGCCAGTAATCTGCTGCATGATGATGAATTGCAGATGATTTTTCTTTATGAATATTTCCAAATTCAATGGCATAAAAGAACGCCCTTTTCGCTGTTGCACTTGGTGTACATATAATTCTTTCACAGGATTGATCCTCAGAATTTATACTCATATGCTTTATTCTCCTTTCTAAAAAATATCGCTGTATATTATTATATCACATAATTCATAATTTGTCTATATTTTTTGAAAAATATTGCTTCATTTTTAAAAAATCAGTAAATATGAAATAACTGCAGCTGTAAGAACAAGCATAGTATAAATAACAGATCTCCCGATTTTCATACAAAAAGTATTTTTCCTGTTCTCACTGTATGGCGCGATAATCTTGTTTATTTCTCGCTCTGAAAGCTCTGTTGGAAGAATTCGCACACCCGGTTTCAGATAAAATACAGCTTTTTCAAAATAAATGCTGTTGGGGTTGTTTACCTCAATAATCTGCTTATTTACGCCTTTAACCATATAATTCTCCTATAATAATAGATTTACAGTTATATTTGGCATAATTACGCAATTTTATTCAGTTATATTACGTATGTAATGGAAAAGATACTGCTGTGCAATTCCAGCATTGTCCTTTGCAAATTCCGGAAATCCATTGGGATAATACTCTGCAAGTACACGCTTTATCCACACATCAACAGGAAAAGCTTCTGTCCGATGCATACCGAAAAGTAAAACACATTCAGCTACCTTAGGGCCTACTCCTTTGATTTTTTTAAGTTCCTCTCTTGCTTGCTCAATCGGGGCAACGGCAATATCGGACAAATTTATTTTTCCCGTATTTATACATTCAACGGCGTCGCTTAAATACTTTCCTCGAAAGCCGCTTCTGAGAAAGGCAAGGTCATCTGCGGTAACTCCCCTCATTTGTTCAGCGGTGGGAAATGCACCGTAATTATCACAAAGGCGGTCAATAATGCCCTTTATACGCGGAATATTATTATTCTGAGAAATAATAAAGGAAATTAAGCACTCCCAGCTATTCTGTTTAAGCAGGCGTATTCCTCCAGCGAATTCACAGGCTTTAGAAAGCGTTTCATCTTCTGAAAACTCCGCTTTCAGCTGAGAATAATCAGTATAAAAATCAAAATAATCCGCCCATTTCCCGAGAAACTCATCCTCTGAAACATTGTGGAATATAAACTGACCCTTGGATATTTCGGAAATTCTCAGATTATCGTTAAAAAAGCTTCCTTCATATGTGCAGTTATAGTCGCTCTGTATTTTTTTCCAGCGGAAAGCCTGTCCGCAATCAAGGGTTTCATCAAGATTAAAATCCTTTTCAGAAAGGATTATATCATTATTTTTAACATAATAATCCATATTTTCACCTCATTTTCAGATTTCAGACAATTATCTGATACCATATTATATTATACTAAATTTAAATGAAAATTGCAAGGCAATAAGCCTTAAGAAAGGAGCTATTATGAGCCAGATGGATTTTTTTGTAGAGGGGATTCAGCAACTCCCTGCTATAGTAGAAAATGATAACGCACAAGAACGTGTCGCACAGGCATTTATGGAGTTCATGCAGCTTGGACACGTCTACGAGTCTGCTATGGAGATAGTCAAAACATATCTTGGTATACTTGATAACGAATTTAATATCAAGTTTCAGCGAAATCCTATTCACAACATCGAAAGCCGCCTTAAATCAGCCGATTCCATTATGAATAAGCTGATAAAAAAAGGCATACCCTTCACTATAGAAAACGCAAAAAAATATCTCCTTGATATCGCAGGAATACGCGTCACCTGCTGCTATATCAACGATATATATGTACTTGCCGAAATGCTTGCACGAAGAGATGATTTTGTTGTACTGAAGCAAAAAGATTACATAAAAAATCCCAAACCCAGTGGCTATAGAAGCTTCCATCTTGTTCTGAATGTACCTGTTCATCTTTCATCATCAAAAACAACCGTACCCGTTGAAATACAGATACGAACAATTGCAATGGATTTCTGGGCAAGTCTTGAGCATCAGCTGAGATACAAACCAACAGGAACAATAACCCCCGAAATCTCCGAGGAACTTCGCCAATGTGCAGAAAGAATAGCAGAAACTGATATACAAATGCAGAAGTTATATACAGAAATAAATGATATAAACTGATATCGACTTTCATCGTCATAAATAATTCTAAAGAGATTTTTTTCACTCTTTCAATAATTCCTTTCCCGTGATATAATATATCCAACAAACAGAAAGGAGTATTATATATGTTCGGACTTATAAAAAAGAAAAAACAAGAAGTCAGGGACAGAACAGTCTATTTAGAGGTTTACGGCGACAACAAAATTTCATACAGAGTAACATCCGGTAAAATAGATTGGGACGACAACGAAATAATTACATACGGCATTGAGGTTGAGGATTCACGGACGGGACAAAGGGAAGTCATACCTGATTTTTCCCGTAACATCGAGGATGCCGTAGATTTTGCAGAAAGGCTTATTATAAGCAAAATCCGACCGTTCCGGCTTTACAATCAGGCTCTGAATTACCTGATGATATCAATATAATAAAACAATATTAAAAAGCTCCGAATTCACTCGGAGCTTTTCTTTGTCTGTTTTACTTTTGCCAGCGGATTACTGTCAACAGCATTTCTTACGCTTTCATCTGATAAATGGGTGTATATCTCAGTAGTGGATATATTAGCGTGTCCAAGCAGTTCTTTCAACGTCAGCACATCTGCATCACCGTACTGATACATAAGAGTAGCGGCAGTATGACGAAGTTTATGGGTAGTTATCCCCTTTCCGCCAAGACCTGCTGCTTCAATTGCATTTTCCACAATCTGCTGTACACGGCGCTTTGAAATACGAGTATTTCTGTTGCTTATGAAAAGCGCAGGCTCATCCGCCGCCTTTTCATTCTGTCCTCTTACAGCGAGATAGCGGTTTATAGCATCCATACAGGCTGTATTGAGATACACCATACGCTCTTTATTACCTTTTCCGAGCACTTTCATACGAGCCTCTGTAAAGTCGATATGAGATATATTTATGCCAATTAGCTCACTTAATCGCATACCGCAGTTGAGAAAGAGGGTGAGAATACAGTAGTCTCTGACTGATTCTCCATCATCGGAGTTTCTCAGAAGCCGCAAGCTTTCATCAAGTGAAAGAAATTTAGGCAAGGATTTTTTCGGAGAAGGCACCTCTATATCTTTTGTAGGGTCTTCTTTAAGCAGATGCACCGCTTTTGTGAGATATTTGAAAAAACTGCGTAAAGCAGATATTTTCCTATAACGTGCTTTATCGGCGTTATTACGTTCATCTGCGGTATAGAAAATAAAACTGTAAATATCTGAAACAGTAATTTTCCGTAAATCCTCAACAGTCATAGCCGATATGTCGATATCCTCAATTGCCAAATCAGAGTTTATGATATTACACCTGTAAAATTTCAAAAACAGCCGAATATCAATGTAATACTCCTCAATAGTACGCTCCGAAAGCATTTTCACAACTTTCAGATGCATAAGATATTCATTGAGAAAATCAGGATTATTTTTATTATTAATCTTTTTCATTTATAGCACCTTATTATCGCTGATTTTAGCTTTTCAAGAAATTTCCATGCCTGTTCACCGTCCATTTGGGTATGATGAAACTGAAAGGAAACAGGAAGATTATATCTAAAAAATTTTCTGCGGTATCTACCCCATATTATAAAGGGATTATTGAAAATTCCGCTGTACATTCCAACAGTACCGTCAATCTTCACATCTGCGCCAAGAGAAACAAGAACAGTAGCAGCAGTGCCGGTTTCACCACCGGGAAGAAAATACTTTGCTTTGATTTCTGAATACTCATCAGGTTTAAGAAAATCTCCTTTAAGCAAGAAAGAATGAGTACCAAGAATTTGCCCGTGCATATAAATCATTGAAAAACCTCCTAATCCGACAATACCGCACATATTCTGTGCGGTATTGTATTATAACCATAATTACACACTCGTAAAAACATCAGCAACCTCAGAAATAGTCATATAAGCTTTAGGGTCAACAGCGTGAACAAGAGTACGCATTCTTGAAATCTGAAAACGGTTAACGATGAAATAAACAATATGCTTCTCTGCCTTAGAATATCCGCCCATAGCAGGCATTATAGTTGCACCTGTTTCGAAGGTAGACATCAGAACTTCGGCAACCTCAGTTGGATTTTCTGTAATAATCATAACGCCCTTTGAACGGTCAACACCCTCAACGATGAAGTCAACCGTTTTAAGTGCCGCCATATAAGTAACAATGGAATAAAGAGGCAGAATCCAGCTTCCCATAACAAAACCGCATATAACATAGAGAATTACATTGTATATCATAACAAAAGTACCGACAGTAATACCCAGCTTTTTCGCAAAGATAACCGACATTACCTCAATACCGTCGATTGCACCGCCAAAACGGATAGTCAAACCACTTCCCACACCTGAAATTATACCACCGAACAAAGCACAAAGAAGCAAATCCTGTCCGGCAAGAGGTGAAGCAATAGATACATCAATAGGAAGAACATCTGTAATAAGCCACGCCGCCGTAGAGTAAACCGCAACAGCAAAAAGGGAGTAAATTGTGAAGGCTCTTCCCTGCTTTTTCAGACCGAATAAAAACAAAGGTATATTAAGAATTATAAGGAATATCGAAAGCGATATCTTTTCCGATGTAAGCTGAGATAGAAGCATTGATGTTCCTGAAATACCGCTGTCGTAGAGCTTTACAGGAGCTAAAAACACGGTAACTCCGAATGCATTGATACAGCCTGCCACCAAAAGCACAAGAAAATTTCTCCAGCTCAGCTGATTTAAAATTTCTTTGATTTTGTTTGTCATAGCGTTCCTCCTTGAAATCCATTATATTACATATTAATTATAACATAAAACGGAATTTCAGTCAAGGAAGAATTATTGTATCTGCCATACAGCAGACTTACACACATTTCTCTCTGTTTTAGTCCACCAATGATTTAAAAGTGCAACATTAACAGTAAATCCCATTGCATATATTGCTATAGCAATAAGAATATCAGCATAAATCGGCAAACCAAATGTTGTCATCTGAGGCATAGCCCAATGAAAAAGCGGAAAGAACAAACAATAAGTTGCCCAGAAAAGCCACGCGAAAGTACTCAGTTTCGGAATATTACTTGCAGAACCAAGCAAAACAGTCGCTATTGTTGCAACTGAATTATAAATAATCAAATCAGATGCAAAATTAAAATCCATAAACACAGCGGCTGCGAAAAAAAGAATAATGTCATAAATAACGCCGATTACCGCCATTGCAAAAACAGGTATAACAGTGTAATACACCTTTGCAAATTTTGTTGTTTTGAAAAATTTAAACTGTTTTAGCAATTCAGTATAAATGCAATTGAACATAATACCGATATGAAACATACTGCACTCATTAAGTGTACTGAAAAAACTCTTCTTTGTTTCAGGTAAATCAGTTACAATAATAATTATAATCCCTACAGACATAACAAGAAAAGTCAATACAAGCATTAATGGCGGATAAACCATTTTCATATAAAATTTATAAGCCTTAAAAAATTCCTTCATATAAATCCCCTCAATCCTTATACCAATTATTTCTGAATGATTTCAGCACATATTTTTCTGACAATACAAAGATTATTGCAGCCAGAACAGCAAAAACCAAAATCAGCAGATTTCCCATTTGAAATACTGAATTATCTTTATTATCAATCGCACATAGTGCAATCGCCACAGGAAAAAAAGCAAAATATCCCCCTATATAGGCAAGAACTCTTACAGCGTCTTTTTTTATTATACTGAATATATTTATAATTGCTCTTATAAGCAGTAGCAGACTTCCTACCATCATACTCATAGATATGCAAGAAAATGCTGCACCAATAATAAGATGATTCAATACAATTACGGCAATCCCGGATATAAGACCTGCAATATGTTGCTTTTGAAAAAAATCCACAGGTTCTTTTACGGTACGAAAAACATTCTCAACAGCCTTTGTCTCAAGTGAACTAAAAATATACGCACTTGACGAAATGAAGCACATCATACTATTAGCAATTAACACAATTAATTCAACTGAATCAGTATCATTTCCAAGAAGAAGAATTCTCAAAAAAATCATAAAACCAACACTAATCAATGTTGCCAGCAACGTATCCTTCACAAAACCGCCGCAATGATACAGCTTATATGCCTGAAAAATAGTAGTCTTTTTATTTTCCATCTTTTTCCGCCTTTCTGAGAATACCAACGCTTAGCTGCTGTAAATTAGGCTTTTCAATGGCTGTATCAAGCTGTGTAAGCTTTGCAAGATTTTCTGCAAGAGCAATACCCTCAAAATTCATACTGTTAGCAGTACAGGAAAGCAGAAAGGGTTTAGCCTTTTCGCACTTGTCAGCCTCGCCGTGAACGAGAATGTATTTTTCCTTTAAATCCTCTACAAATCCCTGTTCTATGATATTTCCATTAGCCATAAACACAGCGTAGTCCGTAGCATATTCCATATCAGCAATATTATGAGTTGAGAAAATAATTGAGCGATTTCCGTCACCCTCGGCAAGGTATTCTCTAAAAATATCACATAATACATCGCGTGCAAGAGGGTCAAGGGACGAAGCAGGCTCATCAAGAACAAGCAGCTCTGTGTCACGGGCAAGAACAGCCGCAAGATAGCTTCTCATCTTGTTACCGTCTGACATTTTGTAAAGTCTCTTAGGCTTTTTAACATCTGTAGTTTCAAGGTTGAAGCGATTACAAAAAGCATTGAATTTATTCCTATCAAAATTATCAAATCCGATTTCCATAGCTTCTGCGATATTCTTCACATTCCAGGTCAATGGAAGAAAACACATTGATGAGCAATATCCGATTTTATTCCTCAACCCTGCATCGTCAATATCCGTCTTATCTCCGAAATATACACATTCTCCGCCGCTTTTTCCTGTAACACCGCAGATCGTATCAATAAGTGTAGTTTTACCTGCACCATTTGCACCGATAAGAGCCGTTGAAAATCCGCAGGGAATTTCAAGATTTACAGGCCCCAGAGTAAATCCCTTGTATTTTTTTATAATGCCATTTGTTCTGATTACATTTTCCATAATTCATACATCCTTTCAATCTTCCATATACCATAAATTACGCAGAAATTCGCAAGTCTGCGTCAAATCGAAGCCTAAAACCCTTGCAGCCTTAATAGCCTCCGTCAGACCGTCATCAAGCTTACGCATATGCTGCTCAATAAGCATTTTTTCATCCTGAGGACTGACAAAATACCCCTTTCCCTTGGTAGACGATATAAGCCCCTCTGCAGCCAGTTCTTCATAGGCTTTCATCGTGGTGATTGCACTTATTTTCAGATTTTGCGCCAGTATTCGTATAGAGGGCAGAGGCTCCCCTGCCTTTAGTTTGCCTGTGAGTATCTGCTCACGAAGCTGCGAGGCTATTTGTTTGTAAATAGGCTCATTTGAATTCTGATAAATTTTCATTAAGCACCTCCTGATTAATCCCTTTTAAATTTTCATAACTGTTATATAGTGTTATACACTGTTATATACTGTTATACACTGTTATATACTGTTATACACTGTTTAACTGTTATATATACAGTATATAACAGTTGCTTTGATTTGTCAATATAAAGATTAAAATTCGTCGTTCAGCACAAATTCGTTTTATATTTATTGTGCAAAATAACAAAAGAGCGGATATAAAAATCCGCTCCTGAAATACTATAAAAAGCAATATAATTTAAAAACAGTGCAATATTATGTAATATCATAATTTCACCTCAGCCTTAAATTCCCTGTCTGAACAGCTGATTTTCAGCGTCATACCGTTAGAAATGGCTGCTTTATCAGCTATAGACAGACCAAGACCGCTTCCCTTTGCATTGCTTCGGGATTTATCACCCTTTACAAAAGGCTGCTTCAAATCCGTTGTATCTATTTTTTCTACAACTGTATTAGTTATAATAATTGCCTTTTTATCAAAAATCGCCTTTATTTCACCGTTTTCTTTAGTATATTTAACTGCATTCGACACAAGATTTTCCATTAGTGCTTCAAAAGATGCAATTTCAGCATTGACCTCACAGCTGCCATTGACGCTATAGGTGATGTTTCGCTCATCAAGCATCGGAGAATACTTCTTTATTGCTCTTTCAAAAGCTTCCTCTGCCTTGATTTTCTCCTTGTGAGGTTTACCCTCTCCCATTTTATTAAGCTGTAACGTGCGGTTTACAAGACTATCCGCAAAGGTTATATTTTCAAGAATATGGCTAAGATAAGCCCTTTGTTCGCTTTCGGTGAGATTTCCCTCCATAATATTCTCCGTGTATCCGCCGATAGCCATAAGGGGAGTTTTTATGTCATGGGCAAGATTATTCGTCAAATCCCTCTGATAATCCTCCATAGCATATTTTGCCTTATTTTTCGTATTCTCAATCCATACAAGAAGCATTGCCGCAAACAGCACGAATACGCCGAAAATAATTGTCCATTTGATATGCAAATTCACAACGTTTTTATCGTTTTTGTCTACTATATAGCCTGCAAAGATGTAATACGGCTTTTTATTTATATACACACGTTCATATCGTTTATACAGCTCAACTCCGTCTTCTATTTCCCAAGAGTCGCTACCTGAGCCATCTAATCTCCTGACAGATGTGAAATCAAAGCTGTCTATGCTTTCCTTTTCTTCGCCGTAATAACCTGTAATAGATTGCCTTGGGAATGCCCTTTCATCGCTGAACCCTTCGACCTTTGAAAGCTCTATAAGTTCATATTCATCGCTGTCAATTGTTATATCAATATCAATTGTTTCTACAACACTTTGATATTCTTCTTTCCAGCCATAATATAAATTTTCATTTTTATTTTCAATAAGCGTTAATGTTCCTTTGTGAGGAATAAATGTAAAATTTTCTCTGTTTACATAGACACTGTCAAAATCATATGTGTGATAAAGATTAAAACTGTCTTTATAAAGATGCTCATTATAAAGCTTATCTACCTCAGGCAGATTTATAAGCTCCCTGTCGCAGGAATAATAACCATTATCTTTATGATTTTTGCCGAAAAGAATCATTGATACAAGTTTTTTCTCATTTGACGCAACTATGTTTTTATTTTCGTCAATAAGCGCCGCTGCAAAATGGCAGTTTTCTGAATACTCGGGGTTTATAATAACCATTTTAGATGTAAGTGGTTCGTATATATCTATCTCAAAAACGCTGAATATAGATAACCGTGCATTCATTATCTTCAATATTTCTTCCTCAGAATAATCCACTTCCAATTTGTCTATCTGCCCTATATAATTTTCAATATTTGAAGTAATAAATTCGTATGACTGCCTGTTGATTTCATAATTCAGATATCCGCGGAATGAGTTTGCAAATATGAAAATCAGCACAGCCGATGCACACAAAGCCTTTACAAGAAGTGATGCCAATGTAACACGTTTTTTCTTCTTTTTCATAAATCTCTCTCCTTACTCGTCGGTAAGCTTATATCCTCTGCCGATAACGGTGTGGATTTGCTTTCCTGCACCGCCTAAGGTCTTGCGTAACCGCTTGATGTTGTTGTCAACTACCCTGTCAATTCCGAAAAAATCATCGCCCCACACCTTATTCAGCAGGGTTTCACGGTCAACTACCCAGCCCTGATGCTCCATAAGATAGCGGAGTATGCCGAATTCCTTTGGTGTCAGTTCAACCTCATTTCCCTCCGCAAAGCAAACAAGCTTTCGTGTGTCAAGGGAAATATCACCGCATTTCAGAATATTTTCGGAATTGCCGTCAATACGCTTTATAATAGCCTGACATTTGGCATAAAGTGCCGACAGCAAAAATGGTTTCACAATGTAATCATCACAGCCCAAGTCGTAGCCGTGGAGAATATCGTCCTCCAGTCCTCTTGCGGTTATGAAAATTACGGGGATACTGCTCTTTTTGCGGATTGTACGGCAAATGGTGAAGCCGTCCGCTTCGGGCAGCATAATGTCAAGCAGTACAAGGGAAAATTCATCAAGGCGGCTTTCAACAACGTGAAGTGCCTCCCTGCCGTCATTTACAGCGAGAATTTCAGCTCCCTTATTGGTAAAATATTTTTGAGTTACCTCACAGATTTGCAAATCATCTTCAATTAATAGTACTTTCATAAATTCAGAAGCTCCTTAACTTTATGACTATATTATAGCATACAAATGTGTCATTTGTATATCATTCTGATGTTATTACTGACTTAATAAATATAGTATGTATATTTATCTTCTACTATTATTGTAGAACAAAATCCATTCTTTGTCAATAGGTTTTTACAATTTTGTATAGATGCACAAAATTGATACACACAATTTGTCAATTTCAACGATACAGGTTAGAATTATATTTTGTACGGTGTTTTATTTTTCTATAAAAAAGACACGGTATTTTTCCGTGTCCTCTGTTAATGTAAACGGCAGGGCGGAATAATCCGCCCTGCCGCATTTTAATATCTTAATTTACAATTCTGAATTCTTGATTATTTGAAATATGCTACGCCGCTTTCAAATATCTTCTGATCCTTGTTACCCTCAACGTTCTTGCAGATAAATCCGCCCTTACGCTCTGAGTGTCCCATTTTACCAAATACTCTGCCATCAGGTGATGTGATACCCTCGATAGCTTCAATTGATGTATTTGGATTGTAACGGATATCCATTGTTGGATTGCCGTCAAGGTCAACGTACTGTGTTGCAATCTGACCGTTGTTTGCAAGCTGCTGAATAAGGCTTGCAGGTGCTACAAAGCGTCCTTCACCGTGTGAAATCGGTACGCAGTGGATATCGCCAACCTCTGTGCCGTAGAGCCAAGGACTCTTGTTTGATGCAATACGTGTATTTACCATCATTGACTGGTGACGGTTGATTGTATTGAATGTAAGTGTAGGTGAATCATCGTTCATATCAACTATTTCACCGAAAGGTACAAGTCCAAGCTTTACAAGTGCCTGGAAACCGTTACAGATACCAAGCATAAGACCGTCACGGTTCTTGAGAAGCTCGTGAACTGCATCCTTAATCTTAGGATTACGGAAGAATGCTGTGATGAACTTACCGCTTCCCTCAGGCTCGTCACCGCCGCTGAATCCGCCCGGAATCATAATAATCTGTGACTCCTTGATTGCCTTTTCAAAGTAATCTACGGACTGCTCAATATCGCCTGCAAACATATTGCGGATAATGACAGTTTCTGCAACTGCTCCTGCCTTTTCAAAAGCTCTTGCTGTATCGTATTCGCAGTTTGTGCCTGGGAATACAGGAATAAGAACTCTTGGCTTTGCAAACTTCTCAGATGATGCAAGCTTTTCTGTATTCTTGAAGCTGTATGTTGCAGGTGTGGCGTCTGTTGTCTTTATTCTGCAGGGGAATACAGGTTCAAGCTTGCCTTCCCATACTCTCTGGAGGCTGTCAAGGCTTACAATATAATCAATTGTGCATACCTTGTAGCTGTCTATAACCTTACCGATAACCTGCTCATCATCAGATGCCTCGCCTGTAAGCTCGATAATAAACGCGCCATATGTGGGCTTGAACAATGTTTCTGGAGCAAGTCGCTCTGAGAATTCGAAACCAAGCTTGTTACCGAAGCACATCTTAGCGATACCTTCAGCAACACCGCCATAACCAATTGTCCAGATTGAAGCTGCCCTGCCTGCGGAAATAATCTCCTCAACCTTGTCAAACACGCTCTTTACGCTGCTGAATACGGGAAGTCCGTTTTCATCGTAATCGGGAGCAATGTATATTACCTTGTTTCCTGCCTTCTTGAACTCTGTTGATACAACCTTGTCTGCTTTAGCTGTTGATACAGCGAAAGATACAAGTGTGGGAGGAACGTCGATATTCTCAAATGTTCCTGACATTGAGTCCTTACCGCCGATTGAGCCGCAGCCCATTTCAAGCTGTGCCTTGAATGCACCGAGAAGTGCTGCCATTGGCTTGCCCCAACGCTTAGGATCGTTCTGTGTGCGCTCGAAATATTCCTGGAATGTGAGCCAGCACTTCTTATATGTACCGCCTGCTGCTACTACCTTTGCAATTGACTCAATAACTGCCATCATCGCACCGTGGTAAGGGCTGATTACGGATACATCAGGGTTATATCCCCAACCCATAAGTGAGCAGGTGTTTGTTTCACCCTTTAATACAGGAATCTTTGCTGCCATAGCCTGTGAAGGTGACATCTGGTATACACCACCGTAAGGCATAAGAACTGTGCCTGCGCCGATTGTGGAGTCAAACTTCTCAACAAGTCCCTTCTGTGAGCATACATTAAGGCTGCCCATAAGCTTTGTCCATTCCTCAGCGTTGTCGGAAAGCTCCTCATCGCGGATATGGTCGGGATCGTCGATTACAATGTTTGTGTGCTTTGCAGCACCGTTAGAGTTAAGGAAATCTCTGGAAAGGTTAACGATAGTCTTGCCGTTCCAGTTCATTTTAAGACGAGGCTCGTCCACAACGTCGGCTACAAGTGTAGCTTCCAGATTCTCTTTCTTAGCCTCTTCCATAAACTTATCTACGTCCTCGGGAGCAACTACAACAGCCATACGCTCCTGTGACTCGGAAATAGCGATCTCAGTACCGTCAAGACCGTCATACTTCTTTGGAACTGCGTTGAGGTTGATGATAAGACCGTCTGTCAGTTCGCCGATAGCAACGGATACACCGCCTGCGCCGAAGTCGTTACATCTCTTGATAAGCTTTGTAACTTCGGGATTGCGGAAAAGTCTCTGCAGCTTTCTTTCCTCCGGAGGATTACCCTTCTGAACCTCTGCGCCGCAGTTTTCGAGGGATTCAAGTGTATGTGACTTGGATGAGCCTGTAGCACCGCCGCAGCCGTCACGGCCTGTCTTACCGCCGAGGAGTATAACAACATCTCCTGCAGCAGGTCTTTCACGTCTGATATTTTCAGCAGGAGCAGCACCAAGAACAGCGCCGATTTCCATGCGCTTTGCAACATAGCCGGGGTGGTATACCTCGGAAACGTGGCCTGTAGCAAGACCAATCTGGTTACCATATGAACTGTAGCCGTTTGCTGCGCCTACTGTAATCTTTCTCTGGGGAAGTTTTCCTGCAATTGTGTCCTCAACAGGTACAAGCGGATTAGCAGCGCCTGTTACTCGCATTGCCTGATATACATATGAACGTCCTGAAAGTGGGTCACGGATAGCACCGCCAAGACAAGTAGCTGCACCGCCGAAAGGCTCGATTTCTGTTGGGTGGTTATGAGTTTCATTCTTGAACATAAGAATCCAGTCCTCAATCTCACCGTCAACATCAACCTTGATTTTTACGGAGCAGGCATTGATTTCCTCACTCTCATCAAGGTCGGGAAGAAGTCCGTCTGCCTTGAGCTTCTTTGCTGCAATTGTGCCTAAGTCCATAAGTGTAATGGGCTTGTCTGTTCTGCCAAGTTCCTCACGTACATTAAGGTACATCTCATATGTATCCTTGATGTATGGTGTAACAACGCTTACATCTTCTACATTTGTAAGGAATGTTGTATGACGGCAGTGGTCAGACCAGTATGTATCAATCATACGAATTTCTGTGATTGTGGGGTCACGGCGCTCTGTATTGCGGAAATAATCCTGACAGAACTTTATATCATCATAATCCATAGCAAGTCCGAACTCGCTTACAAATGCACGGAGTCCTTTTTCGTTGAGGTTGATGAAACCCTCTAAGGTTTCAACAGTTGTGGGAATCTCATAATTTGTATCAAGAGATTCAACTGTATCGAGGGATGCCTCACGGCTTTCAACGGGGTTGATGATGTAGGATTTCAGCTTTGCGAATTCCTCATCTGTGATATTTCCGTCGATGATGTAAACTCTTGCATTTCTCACACGGCATCTCTCGCCCTGACGGAGAATCTGGATACACTGCTCACAGCTATCTGCACGCTGGTCAAACTGACCCGGCAGATACTCAACAGCGAATACTCTCTCTCCCTCCGCAAGCTTAGGAAGCTCGCTGTAAACGACGTCAACGGCAGGCTCAGAGAATACAGTGCTTATAGCAGCATTGAAATCCTCTTCTGAGAGTCTGTCTGCATCGTAGCGGTTCAGAACTCTGATATTCTTGATATCAAGTCTGAGGGCTGTTTTGATGTCGCTGAGAACTGACTGAGCTTCAACGGCAAATTCGGGTTTCTTTTCGGAATAAATTCTGAATACGGACATAATTACTTCTATCTCCATTCTCCCCGTGGGGATATTTTTGACACGTAAAATTTACGTGTAATCATCGTCGGCAATTCTGCCTATGCAGTAATCACTACCACACTCTTCTATTATAACATATAAAATCGAATTACGCAAACATTTTTTTGAATTTTCTCGAAAAACTTTTATAAGTGTATGGTCTGGGGCGTGTCCTTGGTGGAATTCAGGGGAATTTTCACGTTCAAACAGCACAGGTACTGTCTTTCCCACAAGGCTTTCAAGATATTTTTTCTTTAACTCCTCCCCTGCTGTCTTCATTCTATCGGCACGTTCTGCCTTTATTATCTTCGGAAGCTGTTTCATAGCGGCGGCAGGAGTGCCTTTTCTCGGTGAATATTGGAAAACGTGAATTGCAGCAAACCCCACTTTTTTGACAAAATCAAGTGAATCGGCGAATTCCTCCTCCGTTTCTTCGGGAAATCCTACCATTACATCTGTTGTAAAGGCAGCATCCGGGAAATATCTGCGGATTTTCTCAACAATAGCCATATATTCGTCGGGAGTATAGTGCCTGTTCATACGTTTGAGTACAGTTTTACTGCCGCTTTGCAGTGACAAATGAAACTGAGGGCAAAACTGAGGTAAAGCAGAAAGACGCTTCAAATCGTCATCTGTTAACATCTCTGGCTCAATAGAACCAAGTCGGACACGATCTATGCCCTTGGTTTTACAACATATCTCAACGGCATCAGCAAGCCGCAGACCAAATTCCTGACCATAAAAAGCGAGATTTATTCCCACAAGTACAACCTCCCTGTGACCTGAATCGGCAAGACACTGAGCCTCGGATTTTACAGATTCTATAGATTTACTGCGGCATCTGCCTCTTGCATAGGGAATGATACAATAAGAGCAGAAACAATTGCAGCCATCCTGTATTTTCATAAAGGCGCGAGTCTGGCTGAATGAACTTTCGTATGGTATATCTTCAAAGCCCTCTCCTGTCATAAAATCGGGAATGCTGATAATACGAGATTTCTCAGCTATAGCCTTTTCTACAAGGGCAGGAATTTTCTCTCGTTCCTTTGTGCCTGTTATAACATCGGCTTCGGGACAGGCGTTATCTATGTCCTTATTACTCTGTGGCAGACACCCTGTCAGAACAATTACTGATTCAGGGTAAAATCTTCGCAGTCGTCTGACAGCGTAAAGGGATTTACTGTCACCGCTTCCTGTTACAGTGCAGGAATTGATGACAAAAACATCGGCTTTCTCCTCTGTCTGCGTGATTTCATATCCTCGGGACACAAAACAACTGCGCATACATTCTGTTTCATACTGACTAACCTTGCAACCGAAAGTTATAAAATAAACTTTATACATATTTTACACCATTTCCGTAAAATTCACAATGTTTAATCTGCACAAATTTCAAGATTCGCTTTTGTGCAGTCTGAATAATTATTCTTTATCTCCAAAAACAACATAAAAACGAACAATATTAATCGCCATTATGCCGAATTTCGAAAAAACCCCTTGACATAGCGGAATTTTAATGTTATTATATATTTGCGGAAGGGAAATCCGCAAAGGAAGAAAAGATAAACAATAAAAAACACCCACTTAAAATCAGGAGGTAATAATTATGACAAAGACAACAGTTTCACTTCAGCAGATTAACGACGTTAAGGAGTTCGTTAACACAGTTATGAAGTACGAATTCGACATCGACCTCGTATCAGGCAGATACGCAGTTGACGCAAAGTCAATTATGGGTATTTTCAGCCTTGACCTCTCAAAGCCTATTGAGCTTAACATCCACACTGACGATGCTGAAAAGTTCTTAGTTGATATCGACAGATTCATCGTAAAGTAAATAAAATCAATACACACACCATAAAACACCTTTCGGGGTGTTTTATTTTTTTGAAAAAATTTACTGTATATTTTGTCTATTTCCTGTAATAATAAACTCAGGCGTTACATTGAATAAAACGCTTGAAAAGAGGTGTTCACAAATGTGGGACAAAATCGCACTTATCCTCCTCATTATCGGAGGTATTAACTGGGGTCTTGTTGGAATATTCGAACTTGACCTGGTTGCCTGGATGCTTGGCGGTGCAGGAAGCCTCGCAGCAAGAGCTGTCTACATTCTTGTAGCCATTTCTGCTGTATGGTGCATTTCTCTCCTGTTCAGAAAGAACGAGGAATTTGCAGTAAGCACAGCACATCAGTAACCACTATTCTGTTATCCGTAAGATGCCGTGGGATAACAAATAAGAGGCAGGAAACAAGCATTATTCTTGTTTCTTGCCTCAATATTTTTATTAGTCGCTAACGTAAGGAAGAAGTGCAATCTGTCTTGCCTTCTTTACAGCAACTGTAAGCTCACGCTGGTGGAATGCACAAGTGCCTGTAACTCTTCTGGGAAGAATCTTAGCTCTCTCAGTCATGCACTTTCTCAGCTTAGCGAGATCCTTATAGTCAATTCTCTCAATTCTGTCCGCACAGAACATACATACCTTCTTGCGGGGCTTCTTTGAGGGACGAGAATTTCTCTCTCTTTCCATGACAATTTCTCCTTTCGTAATATTGATTCAGCTCAAATTTTCATTCGATTAAAATGGTACATCGCCGTCGCTGAGGATCTCTTCAAAATCCCCTGCATTTCCGTATGACATACTTTCATTATTCGGAGCAGCCGGTGCTGCCTGCTGAGGTGGTGCCTGATAATTATTATAGTTATTATAATTGCTCTGCGGTGCCTGATAACCCTGATTATTATAACCTTGATTACCGCCATTTCCACCGTTTTCACCTTTACCGCCAACAAATTCCACATTATCTACCATTACATCCATTGTGTAATGTGTAACATCGGGATGATTTCTGTCCTGATAGTTATTATTTCTGAGAGCACCCTCAATTGCAATAAGTTTACCCTTATTGAAATAATGTGATACGAATTCAGCAGTCTGTCTCCAAGCAATACAAGTGATAAAATCAGCCTTGCGCTCGCCTGTTGCCTTATCGGCAAAACCTCTGTCAACAGCTACTGTAAAACGACAGGAAGAAATACCACTCTGAGTCTGTCTAAGCTCAGGATCAGCAGTAAGTCTGCCAACTAAAATAACCTTATTCATCTGACAACCTCCTTGCAAATAATGAAATACGGATTATTCAACAACTGTTACCAGTGAACGAAGAATACCGTCTGTGATGTTGAGACGTCTTGAAAGCTCTGCAGGATACTCAGGCTTAGACTCGAATGTGTAGATTACGTAGTAGCCCTCTGTTTCGTCCTCGATAGGATATGCAAGCTTGCGCTTACCCCAATCCTCGTTGACTTCAACAGCTTCAGCGTGACGCTCAATTCTCTCCTTGAACTTCTGAACGAGAGCCTTCATAGGCTCCTCTCCGTCCTTGAGGCTGAATACAACCATTACCTCATATTTTGCGGATACCTTTGCCATTTCTGTACACCTCCTTCTGGATTCCGCCCGACAACCTACTGCGGGCAAGGATAATATTACCGTACTTACGCACGATACTTGAATAGTATACCATATTTCTTACAGCTTGTCAAGTACTTTTCTGAATTTTTTTAAATTTTTCTGCTTTTATATGACCATTCCGCCATTTACTCCAATAACCTGTCCCGTAATATACTCCGCTTTAGCAGAGGCAAGAAACGCCACTGCATCCGCTATATGACGGGGCTCGCCGAATATGCCGAGAGGAATTTCCTCTCGTATAAGATCTAAATCCTCAGTTGAAAAACGACTGTTCATCTCAGTCATAATAAATCCGGGAGATATACAGTTCACTCGTATTCCGGATGGTGCAACCTCTTTTGCAAGTGCTCTTGTAAAGCCGATTAAGCCCGCTTTTGAAGCGGAATAGTCTACTTCGCAGGACGCTCCAACCTCCCCCCACATTGAGCCTATATTTATTATACAGCCCGATTTTCGATTTATCATCGAGGGGAGAAGCTTACGGGTAAGCTCCATTGCACCGATTAAATTCACATTCATAATCTGTCGGCATTTTTCAGGAGAAATTGACGTAAACAGGTCAATTTCAGATATACCTGAATTATTTACAAGTAAATCAGCAAAGCCGATATATTCAGCAGCAGTGCTTATTGACTCAAAATCTGAAACGTCGATCTTTATAGCTTCTCCGTGAATTTCCCTGGAAATTAACTCTGCCTTATCTGCTGAAGAAGAATACCCCACATAGACGAAATATCCCTGCTCAGAAAGTTCTTTGCAAACAGCTGAGCCTATTCCTCCACTGCCGCCTGTTACAACTGCTTTTTTCAACCAAATCACCCTCCTGCGATTAATTATACCATATTTTTATATGATTTTTAATTGTCATATTACACAAAATACTCTTTGACTTTCCGTACACATTTACCAAAACTCCGAAAAAGGTGACAGAATTATGATAATTTTCAAAACCTCTTGAATGTTTATTTATAATGTGATATATTATATTGTGTAAAATATAATCCCTTATTTGGAGGCTTTATAAAATGACAGATTTAATTAAAACAAAATTTAAATATTTTCTTGAAAAGGCACAAAAATACAATAGCATAAGAGAGAAAAATTCAGACAAATATAAGACGCTTAATATTATTCTACTTGTTTTATTTCCCATATTCATAGTTTGTATGGCTGAAATCAACCAGTTTAAGTTTGTAAGCTCTTTTGCACAATTTGCTGCTTGCCGACCTTCTGTGCTTATCTTTAATTTCATAGCCGCAGGATTGATTTTCTCGCTGCTTCTTGCAATTTTCCGCAAAGGTTGGCTCGCTGTAGCAATTCATAGCTTTGTCTATATGGCATTAAGTATCACGGAACTTTTCAAGTACGGCACCAATGGAAACCATCTCATCCTCTCCGATATGAAACTTTTCAAGAGTGTCAAAAGTCTTAAATCCTTTGCGTACATAAAAATCACACCAAGCCTTGTGATTTACTGCTTGATTGTAATTGCTTTCGTTGCTTTGGTATTCCACTTCAACCCTAAATTACCTAAGCAAAAAGGTGTAAAACGTTTTGTAACTGCCGCTGTATGCTCGGTTGTAAGTATCTGTATGATTGTTGTGCCGAGTTTCTATACTCCTGTATATAACTTCTTTAAGCTTGATACAACAGCTGCAAACAACGCATTTCTTCTTAATGAGAAATTTGATAACAATAGTTTTCTTGCTTTTCTTGTTGAAACAGCTTCCGAAAGCTTTGAAAACCGCATAGTAGAGCCCGATAACTATACCGAGGAATACATTGAGGAAATTATTGACGAAGAACACATTGCTGTCGATAATTTCAATAATGGTTTAAAACCAAACGTTATTGTTGTAATGAGCGAATCTTACGCTGATTTCCGTGTGTTCGAGGAGCTTGGAGTAGACGACTCCTACTATGAAGGTTTCGACAAAGCTTGTGCAGAGGGTAAAAGCGGTATCGCTATTACTCCCACATATGCAAGTTATACCGTTCGTTCTGAGTTTGAGCTGCTTTTCGGACTTCCTGTACGAGGTCTTAATACACCAAATATGCCACAGAGAGAACTTGCAGATCGTGAACAGCCTGCTTTTGCTCAGTATTACAAAAACTGGGGTTATAAAACAGCCTACGTTCACCCTTTCCAGAGTTCATTTTACAATAGAACAAATATATATAGTGATTTTGGCTTTGACCAGATGATTTTCCACGATGATATCGATAATGTTACAGATTTCACCGTTCCCGTTGACCATTTTGGTACATACGTTGATGACAATACTATTTTCAACCAACTTCTTGAGCTTGTTAAAACAACAGATGAACCAATGTATATTCACACAACTACAATGCAAAATCACCAGCCCTATGACCAAGGAGAGGATCCAACTGACGAAATCGGAAATTATCTCCAGTGGATACAGCATACAAACGAGGGACTTACAGTATTTCTTGATGAACTGAAAAAGCTCGACGAACCTACTCTTGTATTCTTTGTGGGCGACCATTTCCCATCCCTCAGAGGCGAAACAAGTGTATATAACCAGCTCAATATAACAGGTGAAAATTGCAGTACACTGTATGAGCAGAAGTATTTCTTCTGGAGCAATTATGGTGCGGATTTCTCAACTGTTCCCGAAGAAAAATTCTCTTTCTTCTATGTTCCTTATATTATAGCTGATATAATTGACGCTCCTCACGATGCGTTTATCAAAAGTATGGATGAATATCTCGATAAGCTGCCTGTATACTCAACTGATTATAATGACGGAACTCCCGACAACGAGGAACTTGACGTTCTTACATATGACCGTGTTATAGGTGACGTAATGTCCCCTTGTCCTATCCCTGATGAAGTTCTTGAAGCAAGCAAAGGAGAAGAATAATGAAAGAAATCAGCGTAAATATCAAAGGAACAGCAAATGCTGCAGTAAACGAAAGTAATTTTGCATCCACTATGGGAAGCGGTTCACTTAAGGTCTTTGCTACACCTGCAATGGTTGCTCTTATGGAAGCATCTGCCTGCGATTGCCTTGCAGATTACCTTGATGAAGGCGAAACTACAGTCGGCACGGAACTTAATATTAAGCATATTTCCGCAACTCCAGACACTATGAAAGTAGCTGCAGAAGCTGTGCTCACATCTGTTAACGGACGTGAGTTTACATTTGAAATAAAAGCTTATGACGAATGCGGCGAAATCGGATGCGGAACTCACAAGCGTTTTCTTGTATACAGCGAGAAATTTACATCTAAAACTTATGAAAAATTGAATAAATGAGTAAAAAGTCTGCCGTATGGCGGACTTTTTCATTTTTCACATTATTTGTTAGTCAGTTTTCCGTCTATTATCATATATTTATCACATAACTGATTATAATATAAATATAAAATCACGAAATGAGGTAAGCCAATGTCAGATATGTATAATAATTACGGCAATGACTATAATCAGGACGATAGATATTATAATCAAGGGAATAATTACTCCTATTATTCTGGAGATGCCCCTGAAAATAAACCTAAAAAACCTAAGGGACGAATTATCCTAACGTTAGTTACAGTTGCCCTTATCCTTGGTGCAGGCATGGGTGCCGTTAAACAGATTCATGAATTTCTTGATAACAGCAAATATTTTGGTAATGAAGAATCGGAAAGCAGTATCCACGATGAAAAAGATGAAGCCGTGAGAAGCAATAACAATACTTCTCCGGAAATAAATATTCCCTCAGAAAAAACACCAGGTCTTTTTGATATCGCAGCACGTTCAGATGCTAAATATCTCCCCGATATCGTTGATGAAATCATGCCCTCTGTTGTTGGGATTTCCTCGCTTTTTGAGGTACAGTATATGACAACCAATTTTAATCCATGGGGCTGGGGTTTCCAGTCAGAACCGCAGATACGTGAGGGAGTCGGCACTGGTACTGGAATTGTAATGACTGAGGACGGATATATTGTCACAAATGCCCACGTTATATATATGGAAAGCACCGACGAATACTCCGCCGGTGAGGCTAAAGAGGTTACTGTACTTTTCAATAATAATGAGGAGTATAGTGCTAAAATTGTTGCTTTTGACGTTGAAACAGATCTTGCTGTTTTGAAAATTGATGCGACAGGATTTACTCCTGCAACTTTTGGCAACTCCGATGAACTTCGCGTAGGCGAACTTGTAATCGCTGTCGGCAATCCCCTTGGTTTTGAGCTTTTCGGTACAGTTACAAGCGGCATTGTTTCAGCCCGTGACAGAGAAATCGCAATCAATGACCGTCAAATGACGCTAATTCAAACAGATACAGCCATAAATGAAGGTAACTCAGGCGGTCCGCTTCTCAATAGCTGCGGCCAGGTTGTCGGTATTAATTCAGCAAAGATGTCCTCCAGCTACGGAAGTGCTTCTGTTGAAGGACTTGGATTTGCAATTCCAATAAACAAGGCAAAAGAAATCATTGACGACCTTGTAAATTATAAACACGTTAAGGGAAGACCTCAGATTGGAATTACCGCTGTAAATATCGATGAAGTTTATTCAAGCTATCTTGGACTTCCTATGGGTATCTACGTCCGCACTGTTGCTGAGGGCAGCGCTGCTGAAGCAGCAGGCATCAGAATAGGAGATATTATTATAGGTATCAACGATGAAGCTGTCACCACAATGGAGGAGCTTAACAGTATTAAAAATAAGTTTAAGGCAGGAGAAACAGTTACCCTTAAAGTATACCGCGAAGGACAAGATATCGATGTTGATCTTATTCTTCATGAAGCTCATAACGAAATGGAACCAGAACCTACTGAAAAACCAACTGAAATAATTGATGAGAGAAATCCTCTTATTCAGCCAAGATAAATTAAAGGCATATGTCATTTTCCGTGACATATGCCTTTTTGTTATATTTCTATCTCCTTTTCAAGGTCGATCGAATAAATAATGAGTTTTTTCACATTTTTGCCTGTGGTTAGCTCAATTGCAGCTTTGTATATTTCAAGTTGCTTCTCATATCTATGACGGAGTTGTTCTTCTGATACAAATCGGTCTGACTTATAATCTACTACAACTATGCCGTCGTTTTCCTCAAACATAAGGTCAATAATACCCTTTATCATTCCGTCAGAGCCTTTTAGCCTGTCAAAAACAGTGTCATACAGTTCAAGCTCCGCTGCAGCAACAGTGAATTTCTTTTCACGCTGAACATCTGTAGAAGCGCAAATTCTTTTGTACAAATCAGTTTTGAAAAATGACTGCACCTTGCGGATATTTATACTATCAGCCTGCGCTTTCGTAAGAAAACCTTTTTCGGTTAACCTGATTATTTCTGATTTTGTATCAGATATAGCATTTTCAAAAGAACAGTACTGAAAAAAACTATGAATAGCTGTTCCACGCTCAGCACCGGTAAGATAACCCTTTTCTCTGAGAAAAGAAGGTCGTTTCAGCTTGAAATCAAATCCTTCATCATCTGTAAACTTTTTTGAAATCTGAGTAACACTCAGCTTAGACGGTGTATTCGAGAGTGTACGGTCATAGCTGTTTTCGAACAGCTCTGTAAGACGTTTTACAATATCCGCATCAGCGTTGATATAAGTCGTTTCCTCCGCTGAGATCTCTGCCTTTTCAAAGCCACTGTACATTTTATAGCTGAACATCTTATTCTGACAACTGAAAGCAGGAAAGCCAAATGCTCCGCAATCGATATCAAGCTCTTCCGCAATTTCAGTGAAATCCCCGTGCATCATAAGAGCGAGCCAGAACCATTCAGAATAGCTTTTTGCCCCCTCAGCAAGTACACGTGTATCGCTTCCGCTTACAACACATTCCTCAACGAGAGATGTTATGAATTTTTTCTCTTCTGAACCGCATTTCAGATTGATAAACAGTTGTTGTTTTGCTCTTGTCAGAGCAACATAAAGCAGACGAAGCTCCTCACTGCGCGTATCTCGCTGTCCTTCTGCACTCAGCATAATCTGTTGGAAAGTCCTGTATCTTCTTAAATCCTTTTTTTCGCAGAGAATAAAGCCCATTCTGCCGTCATCGCTACACATTACCCTATCTGAATCATAACGAAATTTATAGCCAAGCTCTGCTGCAAATACAAATGGGTATTCTAATCCCTTAGATTTATGCATTGTCTGAACTGTTACATAATCTCCCGAAGCCGCTGAAACCTTTCCTTGTTCATAATCTCCATTTTCAAGAACGCGGTCAAGATGTGTCACAAATCCGCTTAAACCACCGCCGCCCTCTGTTGCGGAAGCCGCTTCGTAATTACGTGCATACTGTATAAGCAAACGCAGATTTGCACGCTTTTTCTCGCCGTCCATATACTGCTGCATAACAGACACAAAATCGGTAGTGTCATATATGCTGCTTATAAGCTCTCCTATTGTCATTGTAACAGAGCTAAGACGGAAACTGTCAATGGATTCAAGAAACTCCCTGCACCTTGCCGAAAGATTTTCATCAACGTTCTCATATTCATTATCAGCTGCAGCTCTTACAAGGCTGAACAGGGGGATTTTTTTATCATATGAACGTAAAACAGCCAAATCACGCACCTCGAAAGGATACATTGGCGATACCATTACAGCCGCAAGAGGTACATCCTTAAGGGGATTGGCAATAACTCTGAGCAAATCAGTAAGAACAGCTATTTCGCGGGATTTCAGATATCCCTTTTCATCGCTGCCTTTAGCTGCAACTCCACGCTTTTCCAAAGCTTCAGCATATATATTTGCTGCAGGATTAGTGCGGACAAGTATACAGAAATCTTTTGGCTTACACGGGCGGCTTGTATCATCGTTTTCTGTGACAGTTACGCCCTTTCGTATCATATCAGCTATTATATTCGCTGTGATTTCAGCCTCAGGTCTGATATCTTCTTCAGCATCGTCAATACTCTCAGAATCTGTATCAATAAAGTTTATCTGTGTAATACGGCTTTCGTCCTCGCCGTTGTCATATTGTTTTGCGCCAAAATAAAGCTTTTCATCATCTGTATAGTCTATTTCACCACACTTTTTCGTCATAAGCTCACTGAAAACAAAGTTTACAAAATCAATTACCTGAGGTGAGCTTCGGAAGTTTTTGTTCAGCAGAATTGCTTTATTTTCCGATACACTCTCCTCCGTATATTTTTCAGAGCTTTCCATAACTTCAATAAAATTCCTGGGATTAGCAAGACGAAAACGATAGATAGACTGCTTAACATCACCCACAACAAAGGCATTTCTGCCATATATTGGTCTGCCTGCACTATCATTCTTGAAGCCTTTAGATATAAGCTTAAAAATCAAATCCTGTTTATTGTTGGAATCCTGATACTCATCAACAAGAATTATATCATAATATTCTGCTATACGCTTTGCAGCCTCTGACTGAACAATTCTCCCCTCATCATCATAATCTATAAGAAGCTCCAGCACAAGCCTTTCTCCGTCATCAAAGCTTATAGAATTCCTTGCACATTTCTTTTCCCATACTATACTGCGGAATCGTTTTACAGCCTCTGCAAGAAGTTCCGCAACTTTCCCTGATTCCTCAAAATCTCGCGGTGCAGATGCAAAACAGGGTGCAGCTCCTTTCAATATCTTCTTGATACGCTCACGGCGCTCCTTGAAAATATCCCTTAAAGCAACGTTATATTCAATTTTTTTACCCAGCGACACAAGCCTTGCAAAATCAAGACAATCAGCTGCTATATCATCATCGGGGAAAATATGTCTTTCTGCACAGTCTACAAGTGTCTGTACCTTTACATAATCCTCCTGTGCCTGCTCCAGGGATTTTATCGCCTGCGGCACCGACATATCTGGAAAAATATCCTCAATCGCTTTTATATTCTCCAAAGCAAGAGCCTGAGCTTTGCAGAGTTTGACCTTCATATCTTCGAAAAATGCATTGAAATATACGGAATCAGCAAAGTGCTTCCTGTACTCCCCTACTGCTATATCCAGCCATTTTTCACCTACAGCAACAGATGAAAGAAATCTGTCAACTGCAAATATCGCGTCAATGAGCGGTTGCTGATCCTTTAAGCAGAATTTATCGTACAAGTAAGAAATTTTATTGTAATCCTCACGGCTATATTCATCAAGGAGTTCATTTATGGCCTGTGTGCGTATCACATTGACATCGTTTTCGTCAAGCACACCAAATCCGGAGGTTATCCCCTGCTCCGTTATATTATCCCTCAAAAGATCAAAACAGAATGAATTGATTGTAGATATCTTTGCACTTTGGAGCAACACTTGCTGTTTAAGGAGATGTCTATCATTCGGACAATCATTTATTAGCTGTCGGAAACGTCTGTCCAGTTTCTTTTTAAGCTCCGATGCCGCCGCATTTGTAAAAGTAACTGCAACAATTTTGTCTGCTCTTACCCCTGAATTTTCATCGGAGAGGAGCTTGACAAGTCGTTCTGTAAGTACAGCTGTTTTACCGCTGCCAGCCGCTGCCGATACTATAAACGAGGCATTTCTCGCGTTTATTGCAGTTTCTTGCTGTTCAGTCCATTTCATTATTTATCAATCTCCTTTCCAAGAATTTCTGCAGCTTTCTGTAATTTTTCACCATCAGGCTCACGACAGATTTTTCCGTCACCGTTACCGCATATATTTGCATAACTGCAATAACCGCAAGGAAGTTTCTTACCTGTTTTAAGAGGTATTGCACCTATATCGCCATTGAGTACAGACTCTCCTGCTTCGCTTATACAATCATAGATATAGTCTTTCAGCTTATTCATTCCAATTTCTGATACAACTGTAGAATTACTTGTAAATTCTCCGTCTTTTTTAAGCTTTGCAGGTATGTATTTACCCTCAAGACCGTGTTCCATTTTTTCAAGAACATCTTTTCTGTCAATCAGCAAACCTGTATTTTTCAACTGCGAGTCAAGTGCCGCCTGATTGAATTCCTCGATTTTCGATTGCTCTATGTCAATTCCCGAAAGCTCCATAGGGGTATAAAGCACACCTGCGGGCTTACAGCCGTTATATATACCATTTTCGCCGCATACTGCAAAAAGATATGTAAACATCTGTAAATTCAGTCCACCTGCAAGGGATACTTCATTTATTATCTTTTTACTGCTTTTATAGTCAACTATGCGAAGATATTTATCGTCGCCTACATTACATAAGTCAACTCTGTCAATAATTCCACCGAAAAGCAGATTTTTACCGTCGGCATAGCTGAGCTTGAGAGAATGCCCTTTGCGTATATCAAGTTCAAAAGCATCCGGAACAAAATCACTTGCCATAAGGGAATGCTGGCTATGGAGGAAAACATTTCCCAAACGTTCAGTAAGCTTATTAAAAAACAGTTCAAATCTTGGCGTTTTACCGAAATCACCAGCCATTTTCTCTTTACGATACACTTCGGCTTCATCACTTATTTCTTTGCAAAGCTGATCATATGTCATCGATGTAAATTCTGATTTTGTACGCTTACCTAATATTTTCTGCAAACAGCTATGAATAAGTTCACCTGTAATACGGCGGTCAAGCTCAATTTTTTCAGGAACTTCAAGGTGCAGCATCCTTTCACAGAAGTGCATAAAATGGCACTTATTGTAGCTTTCCAGCGCGGAAGGAGATAAGAACAACGGATCAAAGTTTTCAAGTCGTTCCATAAGCTCCCTGTCTATCCTATACTCTGCTGTCCGCCCTGTTTTACTCAGTGCAATGGCAATTTTACTGCGATACTCTTCATCTGAAATCAGTGTTTCATAAATGGACGCTATTTCCTTTGTATTTGCTGCCCTATCCTGCATATAGTGGTAATATGCAGCCTTCTTTGTAACAGCGTAAAAATCAGGCGTGAGCATACCCTCTGTAATGAAAATTCCCGAATTTTCAGGGAACATTTCAATTATCTGTTCCGTAATACGTGCAGGATATTTAGCCTGTCCAGATAAATCCGCCAGCGGATAACTAATATAAAGCTTTTCCGAAGCAGTAGAAATCGCCTTATATACAATGAGTCGCTCTGAGGCTATAAGGTCTGTAAGAGGACGAGCAATTACAAGATCCTGATCGGCAAGCATCTGCTTATCCGCCTCTGTGAAAAGTCCGTGGAGATTTACCTGATTGGGGAAATCGCCCTCCGAAGCTCCCATAACAAATATCACCCTCGGAGAGCTAAGACGTGCAGTCCTTGCAGAAGCCGCAGTGACAGCATCGAGAGTCTGAGGCGGTAAGGAATATCTTATCTGTCCCGTCATTGTACGCAGTATATCTGCAAGCTCATTGAATTTCAGTTCTGTATCTCCAAGAGTTGCAGCCGCACTGTCAAGGATATCTATAAGACAACCCCATAGCCTTTTCAATTCAGCACCCTCATTATCCTTGTCAGCCCTTATAAGGCGCAGTATAAGCTGTCCCAGGCAGTGTTCGGCATTACTCTCTGTAAGATAGTCATACAGCATAAGGCAAAATCCCTCAGCTGTGTTCTCCTTGGCAATTTTTTTACGTAATTTTAGAATTGGCGATATAACAGCATTTCTTATAGCTTCCACAAGTTCAAGGTTATCATCTTCTGCAGTAAATGGTTCAGCCCACATATTACCGTCAATTGCCCATTTATAGCAGTAATTTTCCAGAATTGAAACATCAGTCAGCTCTATTTCAAGTAGTCCGCATTTAAGCAAACGGAAAATCTGCTCGCTTTTCAGCTTTTTTGCTGTAAGTAAATCAAGAAGGGAGAGAAAAAACACCATAACCGAAGTATGTGCCACTGATTTTTCGATGCTCATAAAACAGGGAATGTCATATCTCGAAAACGCAGCTTTAAGCACATCGGCATAGTCCTCGATTTTATTTGATATAACAGCTATATCACGAAATTTGATGTTTTTGTCACTGTGAATAAGACGAACAAGCTCCGCACAGACATACTCAGCCTCACTGTACATATCCCGCGCCTCAAAAATACGGACATTCTTAGGCTTTGGAGCATTTTGCGGCTCATTCGGAAAGTTGCGCAATGCTCTTTCGCTGATATATTCAAGATCAGGCGATACAAAGCGCCTGCTTTTTTCAAGCTTTGTAACCTTTACAGAAATATTTAGCTCTTTGCACATTCTGCATATGTGTCGGTAAGTATCGTTTACCGTTTCAAAAAGGGTAAATTGTCCTGCATCAGCGTTGTCAGTACGAAGGGCAATTACGGTGTTTTCCGCTGATGACAGCATAACCTTCAGCATATCAAGCTGGTCGCCTGTAAAGCTTTCAAACTCATCAATAAATATTGATTTTTCCTTGAAAAATCCATTAAGGTTTGCCGCTTTTGCAGCTTCACGGATATTTTCAAGGTGGTCCTTAAAGCCATACTGCTCCATTAAAAACTCGTATTCGTAAAATATATTCGCTGTATCCTTCACTTTATCATGGAGCCTTTTTTCAAATAAATCCGCTTTCAGCATAAGCTTCTGAGGAGATATTCCAGATTTTTTCATATCACCGATAAGCTTAAGTACTTCCTCGGCAAAACCTGTCTGTGAGGCTCCTCTGCGGAAAAATAAAAGCTGTTCAGGACTGTTTTTCGCTTCATTTATTGCCTGATATGTCAATATCAACCGTGCCATATCATCAGCATACTCCCCTTTTCGGTCAGGTTCACCGTAAAGCTGAAAAAGTTGTCGTGCAAGACTGCTGAAACTAAGGGACAGCATACTGTTGAACTCTTTTGCTCCTATATGACGGTATAGCTTTTTATCAAAATCCGTTGAATACTGCTCCGGAACAAGAGCAATACGCTCCTTTCCGCTGCATAGTCTTATTCGTTCAAGAAGTTCAGTAGTTTTACCCGTTCCTGACGCTCCTATAATAAATTCAACCATATCTTCTCCTTATGGAAACACCGCACAGAAATGCTCCGTGCGGTGAGAGTGTTTATTCTTGTTCCTGTGTAGCAGTATTTTCTGTATTTTCAGTCAAATTCTGCTCCTGTGGTGTATAGCCGTTAAGTCCAATACGCTTTATTATTTCGGGATAATCAGTAACGCATATAATATCAAATCCACCGTTTTCGGCATTATAACGTGATTTTATGCCGCAATATCCGGTAAAGAGATTAGGGTCATTATTATACTTTACCTGCCATACGTCATAACGTGAAAGTAAATCACGGTTAAAACGATAGCCAAGAGCCTTGTCCTCTGCCCTAATTCCTACATAGTACTTCTTATTCTCAAAGTAAGAACAGAATTCTGTTGCTATGTATGCTGCGTTATTTTTTTCAAATCCACATATTCCAAACTCTGCATTTTTTTCGTCAATATTGAAATATAGAGGATATTCAAGTGTTCTGCCGCTTAATTGTGCATCAAGAACAGCTATATCTTCCTTGATTTTTTCAACGGTTACTACGTTACAGTCATATATAACTCCACATTCGATTCCAAGTGAATGAGCCTTGTCAATGTTTTCGCCGATTGACTCAAGCTTATCTGAATCAGCCATAATCATTGCAAAGTCATTTTCTTCTTTATTGAAATCATTCCAGTTATCAACCGACATTGTACTGAGGTCGAATATTTTACAACTCCAATTATTTGTCGTCGTGGTTGTAACGGCAGGGTCTGTAGTCGTTGTTACAGGTATGGTTGCAGGCGGAATTACTCCGTTGACTGGGTTTACTCCAACAACTGATGGATAGTCAACATAGCAGTAATTCAAATCGACATCTGTTGCTATTCCGTCAATTCTGCCTCTTGGGCTGTACTGCCATATACCATGAGTACCTGTATACCAGCTGACAGTTGGTGTATCATACTCTGCAACCCATACTGGACGTTTTTCAAGCACGTGTCTGTATATACGGTATTCAAAATCGCTTCCGCTTCCGTATACGCCTGTTTTATAGCCGTTTTCTTCAAGAGTTGTACAGAAAGCCTCAATCATTTCGGAAAGAGTTGCATAACTGAGAGTTGTCAATGCCCTTTGATATTCAAAATCAAAGTATACAGGATAATTGAAACTGTAATCCTTTATAGTTTCCATACATACAAGTGCTTCTTGTTTTGCTTCTTCAACGGACATTGCATAACTGAACCAGTATACGCCTACATCCATACCAACAGCTTGTGCCTGCTGCATATTATCGTGGAAAAAGGGATCTACCTGATCATATTCCTTGCCCCAACCTGCCTTTATAATTGCAAAATCAACCTGTCCGCTATCTTTTACAGCCTTCCAGTCAATTTTATACTGCCACTGTGATACATCAATTCCGTTAATGTATCTTCCTTCTGAAAATTGTCCTACCTGTGTAGTTACAGATGTAGTTGCAGCAGTAGTAAGCATTGTTGAAACTGTAGTTACTGCATTTGTTGCATCAACAGATGTAGTAGATGCAGATTTTTTTGTTGTAGTCGTAATATCTTTTGTTGTGGTTTTGCTTACAGCTGTTGTAGTCGTAGTCTTTTTTGATGTAGTTTTAGGTACTGTTTTGGATGTGGTCTTTTTTGAAGTGGTCTTAGGTGCGGATGTTGTAGTTGTTGTTGTAGTTGTTTTTTTCGTTACCGTAGTTGTAACTGTTGTTGCAGGCTTTGTAACCTGAGATTTTATTTCATAATAGGCATCGTAAATGTCAAAAACATTAAAAGGTGTGTTTTCTTCAAAAGCAAGGTCTTTACTTTTTTCAGAAATTGTGTTATCATATACATAGGTATTATTTACATCAGCTACAGCAGAAGCTGTAATTGACACAACAGGCAGAATACTCATTCCTGCCGCCAGAATGGCTGAAATCATTTTTTTCGCTAAGCTCATGGGAATCTACTCCTTGAAAATCTCGTGGGCATAGGTTTTTATTCGTATACAATAATCCATAAATCACTCAAATATAATTGTATCATAAAAATTACAGAATTGCAACATTTTAAACACAAAAATGTTATATTATCCGCTTTTTTCATTACTATAGCCTGTTATATACAAATCTTTTTGTGCATAATGCACATATTTTTCTGAGGTGAATCAATGAGAGAATTTACAATAATGTCCAATGACAGCGGTCAGAGGCTTGATAAGTTTCTGCTTAAAGCTATGCCTGACCTGCCTAAATCTATGATGTATCGGCTTATCCGCAAAAAAGATATTAAAATAAATGGAAAACGCTGTGAAATATCGGCAAAACTCTGCGAGGGAGATGTTGTCCGCGTATACGTCAAGGATGATGTTTCTGCTGTAAAAAAGCACGATATGTCATTTTTAAAGGCAGATACAACTCTTGATATAATTTACGAGGACGAAAATATTTTAATCGCTTATAAGCCTATGGGACTTGATTCCCACGGAAACGGAGAAAACTCCGAAGATACGCTGATTAACCGCATAAAACTGTATCTCTGCAATAAAAAGGAGTATCTCCCCGAAGAAGAAAGCACTTTTGCTCCTGCCCTATGCAGCCGTCTCGACAGAAATACATCCGGCATTGTGACAGCCGCCAAGAATGCTGCTGCCTTACGTGAAATGAACGACGGTATTAAAAACGGATATGTACACAAAATCTATCAGTGTATCACTGTCGGTAAACCTCCTAAATCCCGGGATATACTTACTGCATACCACTATCGGCAGGAAGGACGGAATATTGTCCGTATAAGCAATAAACCACTTGACGGTTACAAAGAAATTAAAACGGGATATACTGTTCTTGAACAAAAAAATGATATGTCACTACTTGAAATCAAACTTTATACAGGGCGCACACACCAGATAAGAGCTCATCTTGCACATATAGGCTGTCCAATTCTCGGCGATGGAAAATATGGAAATATTGCCGCAAACAAACGTCATAACCTGTTTAGGCAGGCACTTTGCGCGTATCGCCTTGAATTTGACTTTCCCGATAACTCATCGCTTGCATATCTCAACGAAATAAAGCCGGAATGCCCGTATAATCTTGAATTTCCACGATAAAGGAGAAGAAAAATGAGTATTTATATCAAAAACACAAACACAAGAAAAAGCATTAAAGAAGATATTTCCGACTATACTGTTATTGACCTTGAAACTACTGATGTCAATATCTACAAATGCGAAATCATTGAAGTTTCTGCTGTGAAGGTGCGGGATAATGAGATTACTGATAAATTCAGCAGTCTTGTGAAGCCTGTGGGAATTATCAGCAGCCTTATAACGTCAATTACAGGCATAACAAACGATATGGTGAAGAATTCTCCCGGTATCGGTGATATTCTTCCCGATTACCTTGAATTTATTGGTGACGATATAATCCTTGGACATAATGTCGCCTGTTTTGACCGCAATATTATAAAGATATACTGCGAAAAACTGGGGCTTCCTCCGTTTATGAACGACACCCTTGATACCCTTACATATGCCAGAAAATGTAATCTTGACGTTCCAAACCGAAAGCTTACAACTCTTACAGAATATTTCGGAATCTGCCACAATGACGCTCACCGTGCTTTAGCTGATTGTATCGCCAATCACTACTGTTATCAGGAGCTGAAAAAACATTATGTCAAATAAACTGTAAAAATCAACCACTGAATTATAATCTGATAAATATTTATGTATATTTATCATCTACTTATATTGTAGACTATTATCTTTCGTTTGTCAAGAGGTTTTTGAAATTTTGTTTGATTGCACAAAATACATATACTTTTTTTGTTGACTATAACTATACATACTAATACATCTTATTCTCATTGTTCTGTGAGTATTATTTTCATTTTATGAATTTTCATCAAAAACACTTGACTTTAAAGTGATAAAGTGATATAATGTACATATCAATTATAAAGGCAGGTAATTTTATGAGAATTTTAGTTGTCGGACTTGGTCTTATAGGTGGATCACTATGTAAGGCTATGAAGAAATACACTTCACATTTTGTTGTAGGCTGTGACCTGAACCACGATATTGAGTTTTCGGCTCTCCGCGATGTTGCCATTGATATGGAATTTGACGGTGATTACAGCGGCTTTGACCTTGTTATTGTGTCTCTTTTCCCCGAAGCGGCAGAAAAATATATTTGTGAAAATATCGGAAAATTCGATAAAGGTATACTCATCACCGATGTATGCGGTATAAAGGGAGATTTTTCTCTGCGAATGAAGAATATTGCAGAAGAACACGGGCTGAATTATCTCGGTATGCATCCTATGGCAGGAAAAGAATTCGGCGGATATCACAATAGCAGCGCCGATCTTTTTCTAAATGCAAACTTTATTATAACCCCGTTTACCGACAGCACATACGAGGATTTTGAAAAGCTTTCCAACCTCGCTAAAGAAATCGGGGCAGGAAAAATTGTCAATACAACCCCTGAAAATCACGATAAAATGATTGCTTACACTTCTCAGCTTGCTCATATTGTTTCCTCTGCTTACGTAAAAAGTCCTCAGCTTGACCTTGAATGCGGATTCAGCGGCGGAAGCTTTCAGGATATGACAAGAATTGCCACTATGAATGAAAAAATGTGGACCGACCTTTTTATGCAGAATAAGGAACATCTCAGCTATGAGCTTGAACTGCTCATTGAAAATCTGAAACAATACAGCGAAGCTCTGAAAAACTCTGATTCCGATGAAATGCTCAGACTTATTGCAGAGGGAAGAAAACTTAAAGAAAATAATCTGCGTCACCGTCAGGGACAGCCTAACTAACTAATTCATAAATAAACATTGACATCCCATTAATAATGTGCTATAATGTGTACAAGAACAGAAGTCAAGATATTTCTGCTCTTAATAGATTTTAAAGGAGAATTTTTTTGAAAAATACAACTAAAAAGGAGATAGCAGCGTAAACGGGAGGTTTGCAAATACTATCTCACACAAGCCTCCCGTGTTCGGTCAACACATTTCAGGAGGAAAAAACAATGAATAAAAATGACTATATTATCCGTTTAGAAACAGAAAAAGACTACTATGAGGTTGAAAATCTCGCACGTGAAGCATTTTGGAATTTAAGCGTTCCGGGCTGTAATGAACATTACTTTATGCACTTGCTGAGAAAGCACGAGGCATTTATCCCTGAGCTTGACTATGTAATTGAAGCTGACGGAAAAATTATCGGCAGTGTTATGTATTCAAAAGCTGAGCTCGTTGATGAAAATGGCAATATAAAGCCAATTGTATCAATGGGACCTATATGTATTCATCCCGATTTTCAGAGAATGGGTCTGAGTAAGACACTGCTTGAATTTACGTTCGAATTAGTTCAAAAAATGGGATATGATACTGTTATTAACTTTGGTAATCCCGATAACTATGTCGCTCGCGGTTACAAGAGCTGCAAAAAGTATAATGTTTGCGTTGAGGGAGATGTATTTCCTGCTGCCCTGCTTGTAAAAACCTTTGCAGAGGACGCTTTAGATGGCAGAAAATGGTTCTATCACCCCAACGACGCTGATGCTCCCTGTGATGATGAAGCGGCTGTTGCTGAATATGATAAGCTTTTTCCGCCAAAAGAAAAAAGATGGCAGCCAAGCCAGGAGGAATTCTATATTCACAGTCATTCTGTAATTAACTGGTAAAATAATTATGCCTTGTATCATCATTTGAATGATACAAGGCATTTTTCTGCAAATAAAGAGGTTTACCGCTATTGGTAAACCTCTTTGTTTTAAAAATTATTATTACCAGACACTGATATCGCCTTCTCCGCCGCCCTCAGGTGGTGTAACCACAGGTGGGTCAGTTGGAGGTGGTGGTGGCGGTGCAGGTGGATCAGTCGGAGGCGGTGCCGGAGGGTCTGTAGGAATTACAGGAGCATCTGTTGGTGCAGCTGTAGGTGCCTGCGTTACAACGGCCACTGTTGTAGGCGGAGTTGTTGTAGCAGCCTGTGTTGCCTGTGTAACCTGATTAGGAACATAGCTTGCATCCTTGGAAATATAGAATACAATAAGCTTCTTGCCTTCCTTGTTGCTGAAATACTCGCCGGGAGTAGCTGTTTTTCCGTCAATCTGCAGCTGTGAAATTGTATCAGGAGTTCCCCATGAACTTGATGATTTGATGAGTGAATAATTGGAAATACCAGCTTTTTTAAGCTCGTTTTCATATTGTGAAACAGTCAACCCATCAAATTTCGGAATAGTACCACCCTCAGGTCCCTTGCTAACTACAAGATTTATTGTGGAGCCTTCATCAACATAAGTGCCCTGTTCTACATCCTGTTCCATAATCATATCTGCTTCTGTTTCAGAATCATAAACATATTCTACATTGAATTTAAAGTAGTCTTTATACTTTTCTTCACAGAGAGAATAGAATTTTCCTACAAGATTGGGCATTTCAGTATTTCCTGAAAGTTCTTCAAGTTCATCAGGTGCTTCAGTGGATGAAGTTATATTTGAATTATTTGATGATGAAGGTTCAGCAGAATTATCGTGTGGATTAAGTAAAGGCCATATGAATGCTATAAGAATTACAAATATAGCCAGAAGAAGTACACCTATAATTACAGGCACTTTCAGTCTGTCAACCATATTTATCTTTTCTTCTTCATATTCTTCCTCATATCGTCTGCGCTGGCGCTCACGTACCGGAGGAGGATAACTGCCGCGTTGGTCATATTCATAATAACCCTGTGGCTGTCTTTGAGCTTCATATCGCTCTTGTTCATACGCATAAGATTGTTCCTTTGGTGCCGGAGTAGGTGTTGGAGAAGGTGCTGGCGCAACAGGCTTTACAGGGGCAACCGGCTGCTCAAAAAGACGGGTAACAAGTTCTGTAATTGTCTGTATACGCTCCGAACCTGAAAGCTTCATACCGTCCATTATAGCCTTTGAAACGTGGGCTGGAATTGACGGATTAAGTGCTGACGGATCACAAAGGTCGTCATTCTTCATTCTGCTGATAGAATCAACAGGCATACAGCCTGTGAGACAACGGTAAAGCAAAGAGCTTATGCCGTATACATCAGTCCAAGTACCCTGTCTGCTGCTGCTGTTTGCAGAATACTGCTCAGGTGCAGCGTAACCTTTATAAAGCTCGTGTTCAAGTCCTGCATCAACAGTTCTGACAGCTGATACGCAGAAGCCGGAAAGCTTTAAATCACCCTTATCAGTAATGTAAATGGTATCGGGACTGATAGCACGATGAATAATACCACTGTTATGAAGAATGCCTATTGTTGTAAACAAAGGCGGAAACAGTGCAGTTACCTGCTCCCAACTGAGTTCACCTGCATTATCCTTGAGATAATCCAGCATTTTTTCGCCTTCTGCATACTCAAAAACAGTATAAGTTGTATTATTATCCGCAAACATATCGAGTATAGGCTCGATATTTGAATTATTCCGAAGTCTTGCAAGAGATTTATTGAGCTCGGTATATTCAGCCATAAATGCCTTGTATTTTGCAAGGTTATTGTAATTTACACTGATAGTTGCCTTGCCCTTTACTCTTGTACAAAAATTGGCAGGCATATACTCACGAAGCTTAATTTTACAGTCCGTTGAAAGGTCAAGTCCGATATAGGAAGCACCCTCGCCGTTATAATCCGTCAGAACTCCAATAAGGTATCTGTCACGGAGTATTGTTCCCGGGGTTATATAATTCGCATTATGCGGAGTGGTTTCATCAAAACCGCAGTGGGGGCAGATATGCTGATCCAAATCTTTTTCTTCCATACATCTGTAACAAAATCTACGATCTCCCAAAGCTGTACCTCCTTTTTTAATATAATCAACAAAGAATGCAGTCAATCCCTGCATTCTTTATAATTGTAACAGGATTTTGCAAAAAAGTCAACAATAAAACCAAATATGATAACATTCACCCTCAAACTGTATCATATCTGTAATGCTTTTGTAACTTTTTAGTAATAATTATCAGTCAAGCATTTCCTGTGCTGCCAGCATCACACCAAACTTACCGCTTGTGTAAGTAATACCGCCCTGCATCCATACAGCATAGGGCTCGCGTATAGGAGCATCAGCTGAAAGCTCAATAGAAGCACCCATTGTAAATGCACCGGCAGCCATTATAACCTTACTTGTATATCCAGGCATATCCCAGGGTTCGGGAGTAACAAATGCATCAACAGGCGCGCCTTTCTGTATACCACGGCAAAAAGCACACAGTCTTTCCTCGTTGCCGAGCTCTATTGCTGTAATGATATCCCCGTGTTTATCGTCCTTTCGGGGGGAACATTTATAACCTAAAAGAGTGAATAGTTCGCTGGCAAATGCCGATGTTTTGAGTGCAGCTGCCACTACATCGGGAGCCATAAATAAACCGAGAAGCATTTCGCGGTTCATATCAAGGGTACAGCCCACTTCTTTGCCCATTCCCACACATGTAAGACGATAAGAGCAAAGCTCCACAAGGTCTGCTCTGCCAGCAATATATCCGCCTGTACGAGCAATTCCGCCTCCTGCGTTCTTTATAAGTGAACCGATTATCACATCAGCACCAACATCAGAAGGTTCTCGTTCCTCCACAAATTCACCATAGCAGTTATCAATCATAATAATTGCATCAGGATTGCCTTTTTTAACAGCCTGAACCATTTTCTCGATATCGTCAACAGTATATGCACGGCGGAGGGAATACCCTCTGGAACGCTGTATATAGGCAACCTTAGCACCTTTCACACCCTCAGTAATGGCTGTATAATCAGGCTCTCCGTCGGGAAGTAAATCCACCTGGCCATACTCCACACCGTAATCCATAAGAGAGCCGTTACCTCTCTCCCCTGCTATTCCGATTACTTCTTCAAGTGTATCATAAGGCTTACCCGTGATTGAAACGATTTTATCGCCTGTACGGAGAACACCGAATAAAGCTGTAGATAGTGCATGTGTGCCCGATACAAAATTAAAGCGTACAAGAGCATCCTCTGTACCGAGAACCTGTGCAAATACCTTATCGATCGCTTCTCTGCCGATATCGCCGTAGCCATAGCCTGTAGAGCCATAAAAACAAGATTCGCTTATACGGTTGTCGGAAAACGCTTTAAGCACTTTTGCACCGCAATATTCAGCAGTTTTATCAATTCTTGCGAATGCCTCAGCGCAGTTCTTTTCAGCCTGCTCAGCAAGTTCTGTAAGACGGCTGTTAAAACCGTATATATCATTATAATTCATTATTTTCTCCTTAATTCTGTAATTTTCCCTTTGTTACACTTTCTTTTTCAACATCATAGCGTTCAAGGACGATTTCAGTTTCAATTTCCTTGAAGCCAATTTCACGATAAAAGCTCACACGTACATCAAGAGCAAGCAAAAATGCACGTTTTCCAAGAGTGTTGAAGAAATATGCGAGCCATTTCAGAAACTCCCTTGCATAGCCGCTGCCACGACAGGAAAGCTTTGTGGCAACCTGCCCGATAAGTACTTCATCCTCAATATCAAACACAACTGAAGCTGTGGTAGAGTCACGATATGTAAATACACGACTTATGCCATGTCTGCATCTGTGGGATGTATCGGTATACCATAATGAAAAATCTGAAATATTGGGAAATCCCTCACTTAAAATTTTGTATACATCGGGAAGATGTGGATTGAAGTCCACATACTCCTCCTCAAACTGATGGGATTTTTCATCGGGAACAAGCTCAAATATAGTCCTATTCAGTACTTGATAGTGGTCACTATCAGCTATATTCCGCAGTATTCGGTTATCACCTTCCACACGGAAAGGCATATTCATACTGACAAAGAATTTCAGCTCATAAGTGGCTTCAAGCTTATCATCAGCACATATAATCAATGTGGAATTTATAATAAACATAAATCCCTCGCCGGATTCATCGGTTATCTTGTAAAATCGACAAAAATCATAACCTGCACCGTAGGCTTTCATATAAGCAAGCATTTTCCGCCCCGAAAGGCTTTTAAGCAGTAACTTACGGTCAAGCTCACTCTCACTTTTTATAAGTTTTATCATAATTCATATATCCTTTTCGCAAGCTCTCTTGTGAGGATAAGCGTATTTTCAAAATCATCCGTATTAATAACGCAGGAGGGGCTATGTATGTATCTGCAAGGCACGGAAACGGCTATAGTGCGAACTCCACCACGGCTTATGTGTATCGCTCCGCTGTCGTTGCCCCCCGCTATCATTGTCTTTGTCTGACAAGGAATTTCAAGTTCATCGGCAATTTTAAAGGCCATACGATAAAGCTCTTTGTCATAAAGAGTGCTTCTGTCCATAAACCCTACTACAGGGCCTTTTCCAAGGCAGCAAACTCTTTTTGCACCGCCTACGCCTTCAATATCAGAGGCTGTTGTAGCTTCAAGTACAATAGCAAAATCAGGAGCAACTGAAAACGCAGATACCATAGAACCACGAAGTCCCACTTCTTCCTGAACATTGAATACGAAATATGTGTCATACTCCATACCCTCGCGGATAAGCTGAATCATTGCTGCACAACCTGCACGGTCGTCAATAGCCTTTGCCTTAACGCAGTTTCCGCCAAGTTCAACGAATTCAGAGCTGAAATATACACTGTCACCAAGGTTGACAATTTGCTCCGCTTCTTCCTTTGAAGACGCACCGATGTCAATGTACATATCGCCATATTTTGGAGGAGTTTCACGTTGTTCCTTCGAGAGATTGTGAATAGCAGTAGAGCCTACAACTCCTGATATACCGTCTTTTCCTACTTTAACCTGTCTGCCGATAACAACAGATGTATCAATTCCTCCCACTTCATTAAAGCAGAGGGCTCCGTCATCTCGGATATAAGTTACAATAAAGCCAACCTCATCCATATGTGCGGCTATCATAAGCTTTTTGTCAGAAGATTTTTTGCCCTTGCAAAAACAAATAAGATTTCCGAGATTATCAACTCGATATTCGCAAAAGTCTTTTATCTTTTCGATTATGGCATTGCGTACAAGGCTTTCATCACCTGATGTACCGTTTATCAAGCATAATTCTTTCAACAACTCTTTCATTCTGCTGCCCTCCCGATAAATTCCGCAAGTATTTCCGCAGTATTTACAACATCGTCAACATCTATAACCTCAACAGGAGTGTGCATATTACGAAGGGGAATTGACAATGTACAAGCCTTTGCACCTTCACGTGATGAGGAGTATCTGTCGGCATTTGTAGAAGTAAGACCGTTCATCACTTCAAGCTGATATGGCAGATTTACAGATTTAGCAGCATTAATAAGCCCATTTGATATTTCCCGTGAAAGACAAGGAGAAATGCCTATCATAGAACCTTTGCCGAGATAGCCGCATTTTTTCTCATCTTCGCCCTCAGCATAGGCGAAGCTTACATCTACGGCAATTGCAATATCGGGAGCAAGACTGAATGCACCGATTTTTGCACCTCTTTCTCCAAGTTCTTCTTGCGCTGAGAAAATAACAGTCACATTATATGCAGTTTCACGTTTTTTCAGCAGTTCAAGAGTGTGAAGTATTGCAGCAACTCCGCAGCGGTCATCCAAAGCACCGCCTGTAATACGATTTTCCATAAGATTACAGCATTTTACATCAAATGTAATTGAATCACCAAGAGAAATAAATTGCTCCAATTCAGATTTTGAATAACCCGTATCTATAGCTATATCGGCAATTTCAAGGACTTTCCCTTCTCCAGTTGAAAGATGAGGCGGTACAGAACATATTACTCCTTTGATATCCTTTTTTCCGTGAATAACCACCTGCTGTGCAGGAAGAAGTCTACGGTCAAGACCACCGAGATTTCCAACTTTAATAAATCCATCAGATGTGATATATGTTACGCACATACCAATCTGATCAATGTGGGCATCAAGCACAAGAGAAGGTAAATCATCACGATGAACACCGAATTTTCCAACTACATTGCCTTTTATAATATCAGCATCGGGACAATATTCCCTAAGCATCTCCAATGCAAGCAAAGCAGCAGGTGTTTCATCTCCGGATGCACCCTGCACCTCTGCTAAAGCAATTATTTTTTCTTTTATATCCATATCAACACCCCTGTTTAATAATCATACATATTTATTATAACACATATTTCTCAATATTGCAATTATTATTTTATATATAACAAAAAAGTACGGAGTTTTTACACTCCGTACCATAACTTTTAGAGATTTCCTTACGTTGTTCTCATATAAACATCATACTTATGCCGTGTTCGCTGGCATAACGTTCCGCTTTTTTGCGGTTGACCTGTTTTAGAACTTTAAGTATCAGTTTATGACCTTTTTTAACCATTGCCTGATTATAGTCTACACCATCAAATTCAGCGATTTTTACATTGTAGATATTTTCACAGCCGCAAAATGCATCATCACGGATATCCTTTGTATTAACGCTGATTTTTACATCAGTAAGCTTTCCGCATCCATAGAATGCCCAGCTGCCGATAATTTTTACAGAAGACGGAATATTAACTTCCTCCAATGACCTGCACCATGAGAAAGCACTTTCACCGATTGACATAACAGACTCAGATATAATAATCTTCTTAAGCCCATAACACTCAGAAAATGCAGCATTTCCTATTGATTCAACAGAGTCTGAAATAACAACACGGTTTAGATTACGGCAAGCATAGAAGCTAAGATCACTAATTCTCTTTATCTGAGGTGGAAAAATCAGCTTACGCACTGAACTGCATCGTCCAAAAGCACCTTTTCCTATAACTTTCAGTGAATTAGGGAAATTAAGTTCTTTAATACGCTGACATTTCAAGAAAGCATTTTCACCGATACTTTCAAGATTGTGGGAGAAAACAATCTCCTCTAGATTTACACAATGAGCAAAAGCAAATCGGTCAACCATTTTAACGCTATCTGACATAACAATTCTTTTTGCTGATTTATTGCCTCTGAAAGCATATTTTCCGACAGTAGTAATTGTGTCGGGGATATTTACAACTTCATTTGTACCAAAATACTTGATAAGAAGCGTACCATTCTTTCCAAGGGCCATATTATTGATATCGTCAATTTCAACGGTCTCAACCTGCTCTATATCCTTATCTGTATAAAGTTGATCCAGTTTTTCACGGGAAGCTGCTTTAGAGGAAGATTTTTTCTCTTGAGCTTTCTTATCCTCAACAGAAGCAGTTATCGGCTTTTCTTTTAACTTTGACTCTTTTTTCTTGCTTTCATCAGAGATTTTTTTACTTTCATCCTTATCCGGAATAACTAAATCCGGCATTTCTCTGTTTTTCTGCTTTTTCTCCGATTTTTCAAATGGATTTTCTTGTTTTTTTACTGTATTTACCTTATCAGTATCAAGCATCTCAAACACTTTTTTCTTTTCAGTCTGATTTCTTGCAGCTTGATCTGCATGAGGCAACACCTCGTGATTATTATCCGCCTCTATTTCAGGCATAGGAATTTCTTTAGACTTTTTCTCAGTCTTTGGAGTTTCCTTAGGCTTTTCTTCGAGCTTTTTCTCAGCCTTTGGAGTTTCCTTAGGTTTTTCCTCGAGCTTTTTCTCAGTCTTTGGAGTTTCCTTAGGCTTTTCCTCGAGCTTTTTCTCATTCTTTGGAGTTTCCTTAGGTTTTTCCTCGAGCTTTTTCTCATTCTTCGGAGCTTCCTTAGGTTTTTCCTCGAGCTTTTTCTCAGCCTTTGGAGCTTCCTTAGGCTTTTCTTCGAGCTTTTTCTCAGCCTTTTGGGTTTCCTTAGTTTTTTCCTCGGGCTTTTTCTCAGCCTTTTGGGTTTCCTTGGGCTTTTCTTCGAGCTTTTTCTCAGTCTTTGGAGTTTCCTTAGGCTTTTCCTCGGGCTTTTTCTCAGCCTTTTGGGTTTCCTTAGGCTTTTCCTCGAGCTTTGCCTCCGTATTGACTGAATCCTCGGCCAGCAGTTTTACAGCTTTTTTTGGAGCCTCGGGCTCAGATTTTTCAACCTTTTTTACTCTGACTATCTTATTGATCTTCATCTGTTATGCACCTCTTACTAAGGTTATTTTTGAATAAATAATGAATACATCATTATTATTATATCACATCTTTGATAAAAAAGCAAGAAAACATTTGTATTGACGAAAATTTTTGTCATATTTTACCAATAACAGATTATTATTTGTACACTTTGACAATACACAACAATACCGCACATACAATTCAAATGTATTGTGCGGTATAGCCTTAATAATTCGCTCTTAAATATTTTGATTTCTTTTCTCTTTTTGTTTCATACATCTTTTTATCAGCTTCAGTTACAAAACGGAACAAATCTTCGCCCATTTTAGGAACAGCAATAACATATCCTGTAGAAGCTGATAAATCATATATATTATCAGATTCAGCATTATAAACAGCAATATTACGCTGTATCTCAGAAGTAAGATTCATAGCCTGCCCTTCTGAATAATCAGCGGAAAATACAATGAACTCATCTCCGCCAAAGCGACAAAAAATCTCATTATTGCTGCAGCTTTTGCTGAGAATACCTGCAATGGCACGTATAGCCTCATCACCCGCTGCGTGACCATATGTATCATTTATCTTTTTCAGTCCGTCAAGATCTATAAACATAAGCATAATTTTACGGGACTGCAAAGCGCACTCTCTGAAAATATCATTAGTGGCGTTGACAAAACCATTACGGTTGTATATACCTGAAAAAGTATCCTGCACATATAGACGTTCAAGCTTCTTTACTGCGCAGTCAAGAGCATTTCTCTTGCGAATATTTTCAAGAGAATTATTCATAGTTATGCACCAGGACTGGAAAAGAGCATTATGCAAAGACAACTGGCAATTATTAATTGCCATATAACCCATACAGCGCTCGCGAAAATGAAGAGGCAAAAAATAATAGAATTTTGCTTCGTTATTATCAGAACCTGCCGGCATAAGGTCACATAGATTTATAGATATATTTTCAAGAAAAACACCATAGCGGTACGCTATAGGTACAATTATATTATCTTCGTAGCATTGCGGAATAGTTTCATTTTCAGAAATATTGCCGCCAATCTCATCAGATTCAAAATTCCAGTTTTCATTAAGGCAGAAATAAAACTCCCCAGGATTAATAAACTCAACGAATCGTTTTATAATATCAATGTAGTCATCAAAACTATCAGCACCGCTAAGTTCACAGGCAAGACTATTGAAAACAGACATATAATGATTTATTGTATCTATCCTGCTGAAATTTCTGATATTAGCTTCCTTGTATTCCTCGGCACTTCGCGTAATACATTCAACACATCCGCAGCTCTCAGAAAATTTGGTAAGCATATTAAGCATCATACTTTCCTGCTGAGGCGAATTATTAAACTTATTGTACAACATCTCACATGCAAGCTTTCCGGAACGTACCAACGGACGCTCAACAGAAGTAAGATTAACTCTGAGATTAAGGTTGTCAAATACATCATCAAAGCCTGAAACAGCAATATCATCAGGCACCCTTATACCTGCCGTATGAAGTCTGTTTATAGCGGCAACGGCCATAACATCATTTGCACATATTATAGCCTGTGGCATTTCAAGCTTACTATTGAGAAAATAGTCAATAGCTTCTCTGCCGGAATCTCCGCGAAAATCCCCATAGAATATTCTATCAGTTTCCACAGGGATATTATTTTCCGCCATAACTTCAAGAAAAGCCTCAATACGCTCAGCGCTTTCAGGATTATCAGCAGGGCCTGATATATAATTTATTTTTGTAAATTTATGTACATTAATAAAATGCTCAGTAATATCCCTCATTGCCGAGTAATTATCTATTACAATGTGAAGAAGTCCCTGAACTCTGTTATCTATGCTGACAGCAGGAATGCCCGCCTTTTTGATTCTGTCAAGAATATCACTTACAACGGGAGGACAATCTATAGTGTTTGTAAGAAGAATTGCACCGTCGAAAAGACTGAAATCAGGAAGTCTGAATATATTCATTTCACCTGCGTCGTGCCCCTTATTATCCTTCATACCGGTAAAAGATACAAAGACATAACAATCAAAGCTGCACACTTCAGCGGCATCCTTTATTCCTCTGAGTATACTGCTCTGATATGTTTCATCTATTCCCGCAACAATAACAGCAACCTTTTTGTTCATTAACTTTTTCACCTCCCCTTCTCCAAAGAATATACTATCTATAACTATATGATACACAATAAAAAACGAACAAACATAACATCTATAAATATTATACAACATTTTTAAAAAAAAATCAATAGTTTTTATGATTTTAATTTCTTTAACAAAATTAATATTTAATTCATCTGATTATACTACCTGTTGATTTTAAACAAATTATTATATTTCGACTATTTTGCTGTAAAATCCAAAAAAACTCCGCTGCTTTGAGAAAAAATTCGTCATTTAGACGAAAATCAACAAAGGAGCTTTGTTAATATTGACAAAACGTAAAAATGTGTTATACTATTATTAGGGTAAATATGTCTTAAGCAAAAAAGGAAGCGATAAAATGAAGAATATTTGGCACGATATCAGTCCGAAAAGAATTACTCCCGATACCTTCTACGCTGTAATAGAAATCAGCAAGGGCAGCAAAATCAAGTATGAGCTGGACAAGGAAACGGGATTTATAGTTATGGACAGAATTCTGCATACATCCACCCACTATCCTGCAAACTACGGATTTATTCCACGTACCTATTCCGATGACGGCGATCCGCTTGACGTTCTTGTACTATGTTCAGAACAGCTTATGCCCCTTACACTTGTAAAATGCACGCCTATTGGTGTTATGCGTATGATGGACAACGGCAAAGAGGATAACAAAATCATCGCAGTTCCTGTGGACGACCCGAATTATAATATGTATACAGACATCGAGCAGCTTCCAAAGCATATTTTTGATGAAATGCGCCATTTTTTTACTGTTTATAAAGAACTTGAAAGCAAAACCACAGTTGTAAATGAATTTGGCCGCGTAAAATCAGCCAAAAAGATTATAGCTAAGGATATAGAAAGCTATATTGAGACATTCTGTAAATAAAGGATATAAGGCGGTTTTATACAAGCGTATCATAACTGTCTTTAAATAAGATAATTAATTAAAGAGGAGTTAAAACTTATGTCACCATTCGGAGGAAATTTATTCAGCAGCGAAATCAGTGCTGCACCTATCGGAATCATCGCTATGAGCAGTATCACTGAGCTGGGTGCCAAAATCAACGATTATCTTGTTGACTGGTCGAAAGCAGCAGGATACGAGGACGACAGCTTCCTTATAGAGGCAGAGTGTCCACGTTTCTCATCAGGCGACGGCAAGGGACTTATCAAGTCCACTGTACGCGGAAAGGACCTTTTCATCATTGTTGACGTAGGAAATTACAACGTAAAGTACAATTATTTCGGTATGGAAAACGCAATGTCCCCCGATGACCACTTCCAGGATTTAAAACGTATTATCCAGGCTGCATCAGGTAAGGCAAATCGTATCAATGTTATTATGCCAATCCTTTACGGCGGCCGCCAGCATCGCAGAAGCTACCGTGAATCTCTCGACTGTGCTTGCGCATTACAGGAACTGGAGGCAATGGGCGTATCAAATATCGTTACATTTGATGCTCACGACCCCAGAGTACAGAATGCTGTCCCACTTATGGGCTTTGATAATGTTATGCCCACATATCAGGTTCTTAAGTGTCTCCTCCGCGATGTAAAGGATATCGACCTTTCCAAGGATAAGTTTATGGTAGTATCACCTGACGAGGGCGCTCTCAACAGAAATATGTACTATGCTTCAGTACTTGGCGTCGATATGGGTATGTTCTACAAAAGACGTGATTACTCTACAATCGTTAACGGAAGAAACCCCATTGTTGCTCACGAATATCTGGGTAATCCTGTTGAGGGCAAGGATATTTTCGTTGCTGATGATATTATTTCCTCAGGCGAATCAATGCTCGACCTTGCTTACAACCTCAAGAAGAAGAATGCAAACAGAATTTTCACATATGCTACATATACAATCTTTACAAACGGACTTGAGAAGTTTGACAAGGCTTATGAAGACGGCATAATCAGCGGTGTTCTTGGTACAAACCTTACATACCGTTCACCCGAGCTTCTTAGCAGACCTTGGTTCCATGAGGTTGATGTTGCAAAGTATATTGCATACTTTATCGAAGCTATCAATCACGATGTATCAATCAGCAAGATACTCGACCCCCACGCAAAGATTGAAGCACTCCTCAAAAACAGAAAGTAATAGAATAACAACAATTGAAGGGCGGATTTTTCCGCCCTTTTTGCGAGGTATTTATGATATTCAGAACCCCTTTTTATTATAATAACTTCCGATGTATCGCTGATAAATGCAAGGATAACTGCTGTATCGGCTGGGAAATCGACATAGATGAAAAAACAGCCGATAGATACAAGGCTATTACAGGAAATTTTGGAAAACGACTTAAAGATAATATAAATTACGGTGATCAACCATCTTTTATTCTCGGGGAAAATGAACGCTGTCCATTCCTCAATAATTGCAATCTCTGTGATATAATCACAGAGCTGGGCGAAAACTCTCTTTGCCAGATATGCAGCGATCACCCACGATATTACGAGTGGTATGGCAATATCAAAGAAGGCGGCTTAGGTATGTGCTGTGAGGAAGCAGCAAGAATAATTTTGAGCAGTCCCCTCCCCTTTTCTTTCGATGAAACTGTAATTCCGGACGAAAGCTATAGTTCCTGCGACGAGGAACTGTACAATCTTGTTTTCAATTTGAGAGAACGCATTATATCTATTCTGAATAACGAAAACTATCCTTTGGCTGACGCTTTTTCTGATACACTTTCTCTTGCCGCTGCTTATCAGGAATGTGCAGATAATAATTTGCCGGAACCCGAGAATATTCCCGTAATGCAGGCAGTTGCAGCGGATATAAAAGAAATCCTCATATTCCTGCTCACCCTTGAAACAATGGATGAAAAATGGCATCCTATGCTAAAAAACGCAGTTGAAAATGCGGATGACCTGATATCAAATCAACAGAAATTCTTTGAAAAAAATCCTAAGATAGCCGAATATATGCGTAATATTGCCATTTATTACATATGTCGGTATCTTCTAAAAGGCATTTTTGACGGTGAATTCTATTCTGCAGTTGCTTTAGCAGTAACAAGTACGATAGTAATTACTTTTCTGTGGGAGCTAAAATGGCTTGAAAGCGGACTTTCAGAGGATGACTGCATAGAAATCGCCAAGAACTATTCAAAAGAAATTGAATACAGCGAAGAAAATACAGATGCAATGCTGAATGAAGCATACGAAAACCCTGCAATGGCAGCAGAAAGTTTAACGGCTATATTACGTAATTTTATGTAAAAAGGGCGGATTTTCCGCCCTTTTATTTATCTAAAATTATGTTAAAAAATAAAAATATATCAAAAATCGCAAAATTTATGTCCTTTTTTTCCTGTTTTACTCGAATGTATTATATAGAGGGCAAAATAAAAGACATAAATTCTTGCAGAAATTTTAAAAAACACTTGACAAAGAAAAAAATGTGTGTTATAGTATTAAGTGTAATAACTGTATTACAAATCATAGTACACTAATGACAGAAAGGAGAGCTTATGTTTACAATTGACCTCACCAGCAGAGTACCGATATACGAGCAGATTTATATAAAAATCACAGAGCTTGCATTAACAGGTACTCTCAAAGAAAACTCTCAGTTGCCCAGCGTCCGAACACTTGCCAAGGATGCAAGAGTAAACCCCAACACAGTAGCCAAAGCCTATCAGGAGCTTGAAAGACGAGGAATCATCTACTCAGTCCCGGGCAGAGGAAGCTTCATTGCCGCCCTTGATAACACTATGTTTCATGAGGCAGCACTGAAAGAATTTGACGAAGCAGCTCTTTCAGCCAAAAAGCAGGGAATATCCGCCGAAACGCTGAAAGAACATATTGACGCAATTTTCGCAAAGGAGGAAGACAAATGATTGAATTAAAAAACACGCTGAAAAAATTCGATACATATACCGCACTCGACCATGTTGATTTAAAAATTGAAAAAGGTACCGCATTCGGACTTTTAGGCTCCAACGGTGCGGGAAAATCGACTATACTCCGTCTTTTGTCGGGTATTTATAAACCTGAGGAGGGTGAAGTATTAATTGACGGCGAATCAGTATACGATAACGTTGCAATTAAGCAAAAAGTTTTCTTCATCAACGATGAAACAGTACAATTCAGCAATTTCACCCTTAAAGAGCTGAAAAACTACTACAAAAGCTATTACAGAAACTTTTCAGAAGAAACCTTTGAGGAACTGAGAAAGCGTATCAATCTTCCCATTGACAAGAAAATCAACAAATTCTCAAAGGGTATGAAACGTCAGGCTATCGTTATTATAGGACTTGCCTGCAAAACAGAATACCTGCTCCTTGACGAGGCATTTGACGGACTTGACCCCACTATGCGAATTATCGTAAAGAAAATGCTTGTTGACGCAATGCTTGACCGTCAGCTTACAACTGTTATATCCTCCCACAATCTCCGCGAGATTAACGAGGTATGCGATACAGCTGCACTTCTCCACAGCGGAAAAATCCTTTTCTCCCGTGACCTTGACAGCGTTACGTCAAGCGTTCATAAAATACAGGCTGTATTTCCACCTGATGAAAACGGAAATCCCGTTGAGTACACCCGTGAACATCTGGCAGAGTCGGGACTGGAAATACTCCACTTTGAACGCAGCCAGAGTATTTATTATATTATTGCAAAGGGCGAAGCTGATGTGCTGAAAGCTTATTTCGCACCGAAAAAGCCTGTACTCTTTGAAATAATCCCATTGACACTTGAAGAAATTTTCATCTATGAACTGGAGGTGCTTGGATATGACAGCAACGACATCAAGTAAGAAAACAAGCTTTTTCGGCAAGCGATACAAAAACGATTTCAGACAAAACAAGCGAACATTTATCATCCACATAATTATGGAGCTTTTAGGACTTCCCCTGATAGCGGTAGTTGGACTTATCGCTGCTTACATTGACGAACTTGATGTACCCTACGAAAATGTAGCCCAGATTTATTCAGGATGCAGCGCATTTTTGGTAGTCGGTATTATCTGTATTATTATCAGCCTTTTTCTTGGTATGACAATCGCCCTAAATCACTTTAATTATCTTTACAAAAAATCCATTACGGATATGAACTACGCCCTGCCATTAAGCGGTACACAGCGATTTTTCGCCGATTATCTCTCCGGCTTTACAATGTATCTCGTCCCTGCAATCGTCGGTATACTCCTTGCAATCGCCATACTTGGCATAGGTACACCAATTGTCGGTGAAAAAAATATGGCAGAATTCTGGGAAAACTTCCATTTAGTACTGAGATACATATCCATTGTCCTTGTTGCAATGATACTGTTCTACACCCTCTCTGTACTGGCAATTACCTTCTGCGGAAACACTTTTGAAGCTATTTTCAGCATAATTGCCTTTAATGTGCTTATCCCTGCAACAGTTGCCTGTGTATGGGTTGCACTTTGCGAAAGCTATCCCTACGGTATTGACCCTGGTGGTATTGTTTATAAGAATATCTTCACAAGCACGTCACCCGTAGGTGCAGCATCATTTTTTGTAATGTACGCATTTAATTTAAGGAATGGCGAAACACAATCCTTCGCATCATTCCTTTTCGCAAAATGGATAATTATAACACTTATTGTATCTGCAATATATCTTGCAGCTGCATATCTCCTTTACCGCCACAGAAAGGCTGAGGATGTTTCAAAGCCATATGTATACAAGACAGCCTTCTACGGAATAATGACAATGGCTGTATTCTGTATACTTTCACTGTTCTTCACCCTTGACGGCTTCCTTGCGGCAGGTATTGTTCTCTGCGGTATCGGCTGGTTTATTATGGAGGTTATCACACGCCGCGGTTTCAAGAAATTCTGGCAGGCAGGCATCGGATTTGCAGCAGCTGTTATATCTGTTGTAATTCTGTGCAATGTATTCACAGCTACAAAGGGCTTCGGAATGGCTAAAAACGTCCCATCCGCCGCGTCTGTTGAAAGCGTAACAATTTCTTACTTTGATTCATCAGAGCTTGTTATACGCGACAGAAAGGTTATTGAAGAAACTGTAAAGCTTCACAAGGAGCTTGTTGACCGTCATTTCAATCAGGAAAATTACAGTTATAATACCGTAAACAACCTCAGGTATTACAACTTAGAAGATTCAGATATAAGCATCGATTATTCAACCTATACAGGTTCAACCATCACAAGAGACTACAGACTCCCCTCAGGTATGCTTGGAGAGCTTACAAAGGCAATTCTCCTTTCTGACGAGTATGCCAAAGAAACTTATAACGAAATGTTCACTTATCAGTATAACATTGTAAATAAAGTATATGGTGATATCGAAAAAAATATTTCCATTGAATTCTATGACAAAACAGGTGAGTATCAGGGTAAACCTGCTGACAAGGCAATTCTTGATGCTATACGCCTTGCATATTACAACGACCTTTCAGCTATGACTGAGGATGACCTACTCAACGCAAAATTTTACGGTACACTAGACGGCGCTTTCGTACTTGAAACCTTTGAAAATACAATTGCAGTACTTGAAGAACTTGGTTTCCAGGTGGGTGATGTATCAGTTGAAGATTTGACTACAATATCCTATGAAAAATATCCTGTATTCCATTCAGATGCAAAAGCTATCTTTGAAGCTGATTACAGCGAAGTAAACGATTATTACTACTATTCCGATGCTGATGAAAAAACAATTGTTGATTCAATCACATCAGTCCGCTATGTTTATCATGATGAAGGCAGATATGTTACATCCAATGAAACGTCAATTGAACTTCTCAACAGAAGTACAAAGATAGTTCTTGGCGAAAAGCCCATTGCTGCAATTATTGCAAACGGCGAATGCTACTACCTCCTTGACCGCGGCGATAACAAGGAACTTCTTGAACAGCTTGAAGGCTAACTTCCTGAAAATTTAATACCAATTCCTAAAATGTTAGTAGACAAAGATGATGAGCAGAAATGCTGTATGTCAAGGCGGACGACGAAAGCATACTGCCGTATGGTGAGGATGTCCAACGATGACATACGGCATTTATGCCATTAGATTTGTCTACTGTTGTTTAAGGGATTGGTATAAAATACCAATCAGGAATAATAAAGCACACTATATAATTCATCTGAAACGCTCTCATTGCGAGGGCGTTTCTTTTTTAACAAAATTAAATACACTACCAATTGGTATAATCAAATCATATGCATCATATGAGAAATTTATATAGAAAAACTTTGCAAAAAAATGTGACCTTTTTGGGGTCTCGTGCGTTATATATACAGAGGGATGAATAGCAAGTCTTAAAATCCACAGGCATACTACAGGCACATCTGTAAAGCAGCTTGTACGGTGTACAAAAAACCGCACAAGATTGTGCGTCCTGTGCGGTTTAATAACATAATTTTATTCGTGGAAGAAATATGGCAGACAATCGTAAACATAATGTCTTACATAGCCCCACCAATGTGTAAGTCCGGGTGCTACCATATAGTAGAAGTTACCCTGTGAGAAATCAGATGTATAAACAAACTGAGAGTAATTCTTCATAGCTTCAATCTGAGGTGTTACATTAGGATATGCAATATCATCGCTTCCTGTTGCACACATAATGAAATATTCATCCTTTGCAAGTCCTGAATTGTCAATAGCTCCTGCAATAGAACGTGCCTTATCATCGCCTGAGTTGCCTGACCAGTGGTCACCGCTGAGAGGCATATAGTAACCTACGATATCAAGACAATTCTGCATTACAGCCCAGGTTGATACAGCACCCATTGAGAAACCACCATAAGCTCTGTGCATTCTTGAAGCCGCGATATCCTCAGCAGAAGTTGACTCTGCATATGTGGAATACTTGCCCTCAACAAAAGGAACTACGCTCTGACGGAACTCATTATAGAAATTCTGTGCTGTACAATTTCCGCCGTTGAATGTGGGAGTAACTACAATCATAGGTTCAAGTTCCCCATTCTGAATCATATGGTCAAGAATATTGCCAAGCTTAGCGTCCTTATCAAAGAAAATTGTATTTTCATTTTCTCCGCCGCCGTGCATAATGTAGAAGATATTATACTTCTTGCTTTCGTCATAACCGTATGGGAGGTATACGTGGAGACTCTTCTGACCGTTAATTCCGTTATAAGTCTCCTTAACAATTGTACCCTGCTGGCTTGCAGGCTCATTGATATACTTATCCGGAGCTGCCTTATACTGGAGATTTGCATTATAGTCAAAGGGAGGCTTTTCAGGCTCCGGAGGTATAACAGGCTCACCCTGTGGAAATTCTGTTATATCGCCCATTACAAACTGTGCAATGAGTACAAGGTCGTTTACGGCAACTTCACCGTTGTTATCAGCATCGGCATTCTTTGAAGCCTTGCCATTGCCGAATCCCTCTACATACCACTTTCGGGCTATAATAACATCAAAAACATCAATTACTCCGTCACAGCTGACATCTCCACGTGTAAGCGGAATTGCCGCACCTGCACCATCAATTTCAGTGCCACTTGCTGCACCTACCGCATCATCTATGTAGAAATCAGATGTTCCTGTTTCGGTCTCGACATAAATAGATAAATCCGACGAACCTGCAGGAATTTCGAAGCTTTTATTTGACAGCTGAATCCATTCTCCGCCATATGAGGTACCGCTTGCTATCTTGTCATAATGTGCCTCTCCGTCAGTTCCATTATACTGCAAAGTAAGATGAAATGTATTCTCCTTATTTTCATTTGGTCCCATTACGTTCACACTGAACGAATACTGCTGTCCAGGAATAAAAGTATCGGTACTTAAAGCTTTTGTTGCACCGTTCCAGTTTTCAGCTCTGCCTTCAACAAAAAGTGAACCACTCCCCTGATACGCTGTGCTGCTTACAGAAACTGATGCCGAGCCGCGGCCTGTCCAGTTACACTCGCTGCCTTCAAAGCTGTCGCGATAGTACTCGGAATCAGCCGCTGAAATGCCAAGCGGTGTAAATGTACCTACACTCATTACCACGGCTGAAACAGCTGCCAAAACGGATTTTAATGCCTTTCTCATAGATAATTCCCCCTTGAGATTAAAATATATTTTTATATTAACATTGTAACAAATACGTTACTTCCTGTCAATAAAATAATTGCTATTTAATACATAAAATTCGACGATTATTGCTATTTTGTGTGAATATTCCGCAATATATAATTAATATAGCTCAAGATACGTGCAAAATGAATATTTTTATTAAATATTTAGAATATTATATTGTTAAAATATAGAAGATACATAGAAATTAACAAAAATAGTTTTTAACCTATTGACTTTGTTGCTTTTATGTGGTAAAATTATCGAGGTAATATTTAACATAAATTACGGGAAATATTCGCAGTTAGGTCATACGGACATTCCCCGCAAGACTAATTGAAATTTTACATATATTTTACAAATCTTGTGTTATAGATTTAACATTAATATGATAAAATCATTTCACCGAAAACATTTTCCGGATTTAATGTCATATCGCCTTTTGACAAAAAGTTAAAGCAACACCGCAATAGGTTGCGCTGTGTTCTTATAAGCTATTTTGTCTATTTGTAACAGTATTTGGTTTAATTATTCTTTATGAATAATTACCATAATTTACCATTTTGATTCTTATGTTATAATAAACAAAGAAATCAAAAAATCTGTTAATACGGGATGAAAAAATATGGATAAAACAACATTAAAAGCTCTAATCTGCGATGATAGTGCAGAATTCGGAGTTAATCTCGCATCTTATCTCAACCAATGCAACATATATGCTTATACTCGAAAAAACGATGAAAGCATCATAATAAACTCAATAATAAAAGACGCTCCTGATCTGGTAATTACAAATCTCACCCTTAAAAATTCAGATGCCATTGAGCTTATTATTAAAGTACGGAGTATACTCCATAAAATACCCCAATTTGTTGTAATTTCTGAAATCCATAATAGTTATATTGAGCGTCAGCTTATTGAATGCGGTGCATCATATACGTTATCAAAGCCGTTTGAAAACAAGGAAATATACGATATTATCAAGCTTGTTGCAATAAAGCATCTTTCTTCAGACTGCGATGATGCTGAACTTATTGTTACAAATCTTATACGCAGTGTTGGTATTCCTGCACATATAAAAGGCTACAGATATATCCGCACAGCTATACTGGAATGTGCGCAGAATTACAATTACCTTGAACATATGACAAAGGAGCTTTATCCGCACGTTGCTGAAATATATCAGACAACCCCTGAAAGAGTTGAAAGAGCAATCCGGCACGCTATTGAAATGGCGTGGAATAAAAATGATCGGGAGGCAATGAGCGAATTTTTCGGCTGTAATGCAAAAAATCTCGTAAGCCGTCCAACCAACTCGGAATTTATTGCACTTGCAAGCGACAAGCTTATTATGCATATGAAGCGCGTCAATTCAGGGTACAGACATTTTCTCAACTACGATAAAAACCATAATAGCGCTTCGTCGAATCAGAGTATTCTCTGAGATTTTTCAATAATTCGCTAAAGAGCATCTCTAAAAACCCGTTTGATCAAAGAAAAAGCAGATAGCTATGACAACTGCAAGGAAACATTTCGCAGGCGTGCTGCCGCACTCCAAGATAGGTGACGAAGCAGATGGTATGCATAGCTGCTTTTCCTCAAAAAGGGGGTTAGAGATGCCCTAAATACAAGCATTGCTAATGCATAATATTATCTGCTGTAACAATTCCCTTTCGCTGTTGCCGAAACAACGAAAGATTTATTATTTTTTGTCAATTTCTAAGACATGACAGTGATTAATTTTTAAAAATTATGTGAAAACTATTTACAACACAATTTCTTTGTGATATAATATAAATGTACATTATACTTCCCTTATAATGCTTAATTCTATGGGGGCGTAAAGGTTTCGACGGGGATCTTGAAGTATGATAAGCGAGCGGAGCTGCGGTGTAATCTCCTTAAACTGCGCCACGTTTAAATATAAACGCAAGAAATAACATTACAGTTACTAGAAATAGTGCACTGGTAGCAGCTTAAGTCTGCTTCTGTCCTGTGATTGAGTACCGTGGCTTTCACATGGGCATCGACTAACGGTGAACGATCCTGCGGAGTGTCCGTTCCGCTTGATTGTATTCGGACTACCTGAGCTTTCAGCCTGTTTATCGGCGGTCTGTTCGGGGAATTCTAATAGATAAACTACGCTCGTAGAAAGTTGTATGAATGGGTTTTCGGACAGGAGTTCAATTCTCCTCGCCTCCACCAATTTTACTCACGTTTTTGTCCCTTGGGATGAAAGCGTGAATTTTTTTGCGTGAAAAACGTGCCAGAATCATATGTACATCGCAAGGCTCACTGTCGTCAGTGAGTCTTGCGTCGTTCCCCTTGAGACTGCCGGGAACGTTATGGAGCTCTATGCGGACGTAGTCATCATAGACAACCACTCGCTTGACATAGAGATTGATGAGCTGTCTGCGCTGTGGCAGTGTGCCATCGAGAAACATCTGCTGTGCTTTGCGGTATGCAGCAACGACCTTGGCAGGCTCTACGCTCTTACAGCCACTTGACTGCTCGTGAGCTTCTATTTTCTCGTCTACTTGTGCAAGCTCCTGTTCAAGCCTGTCAAGGGTTGCCAGAAGCGATGGACTGCCCGACTGGGTGATTACAGAGATGATGTTGTCAATCTTCGTCTGAATGCCCTGACGCTGTTCCTTCAGCGTGTTCAGCACCGAATCGGACTGCTGATTCAGCATGGCGATAGACGCTTCATAGCCCTCCAGAATCAGAGGGATTCTGTCCTCAGAGAAGATGATTTCACTGATCTGCTGTACCACGAATTGCTCCAGATAGTTGCGGTTCACATCCTTTGCATTGCAGTGAAGTTCCCCACGCTTACTTTTACCTCCGCACTTGTAGGTGACATGCTTACGCTTGTTTCTGCCTGAGTGCATACAGTTTCCAGTGAATGCACTGCCGCAGTATCCGCATACGACTTTGCCTGTCAGCAGATAGGTTTCCTTTGCTCTCAGACTTGTTGTTCTCTGACTGCGGCTCTTGATGATACCGCTGACCTTGAAAAATACATCATCCTCGACAATTCTTGGCATACCGCCCTCGATGCGTATCATCTCACCGTCAGGCTTGCTCTTGTGGTGATTGCGTGTGCCCATGGGCGTTTTGGCGGCGGCTCTGTTGAAGATAAAGACTCCACGATATTTTTCATTGCGGAGCATCTCGGTGATGCTGTTCTTCACAAAGGGTTTACCTGCCTTGTTTCGATATCCTAAGTAGTTCAGCTTGTCAATGATTTCCGCATAACCAAGACCGTCACATACTCCCTGAAAAATCATTCTCACGGCTTCCGCTTCATGTTCTTCAATTTCAAAGCGGTAGGTTTCCTTATTCACCTTGAAGCCATACGGCACATGACCTCCTGTATAGCGGCATTGACGGGCACTCTCTTTCATGCCTTTCATAACCTCACGACCAAGGTTTTTGGAGTAGTACTCGCTCATACCCTCAAGCACCGATTCCAGAATAATGCTTTCGGGTGAGTCATCCAGATTTTCAAGAACGCTCATAAGAGTAACATTATTTTTACGAAGCTCACGCTTATAATAAGCGGAGTCGTAACGGTTTCTGGAGAATCTGTCCAACTTGTGCACAAGGACAATATCAAAGTGTCCCTCTTTTGATGTGCTGATCATATTCAGAAATTCGGGGCGGTCATCGGTTGTTGCCGAGCGTGCACGATCGCAGAATTCCTCCACGATTGCAACGCCATTACGGGCACAGTATTCACGCATGGCACGGAGCTGTGCTTCTATGGATTCTTCACGCTGATTATCCGAAGAAAATCTTGCGTAAAGTGCGGCACGAGGAACTCTTCCTCTGCTTTTAATTCGTTCTATTGCTGTCATTTGCATTCCTCCTTCATTGTGCTGCAGAGCATTTCAAAGAAAACGTGGTTGGAGATTGTTTCGCCTGTGCTGTCCTTGGATTTTGATTTCACCTTGTACGGCTTCTTCTCAAATGACTTACGCAGTTCCTTTTTTTCGATTTCAATAATTGTCATCTGCTCACCTCAATTTTACTCTTTTTTTCATGAAAATGGAATCATCAAACTCAACGACAATTTGTCGTCGACTTTGTGCATGACCAATAAATACGGTTATTCTCTCGGCATATCTTCTCCCCTGATTGCTTTTTCAACTTCTTTTTTCAGAAGAAGCTCAGTGTACTTCTTGTGATTTTCAACTGCGATCTTGGATGCAATTGCATCGTTCATCTGCTTGTCCTGTTTGTCATTGATATTCTTTACAGTGTTTTTCATATCGTTATCCTCCTGAGATTTATGCTGATGTCAGCCGAACTGACGTCAGCTTTTATTTTTGGGGGTAGGGCGTACTTCACGCCCCGCCGCTTGATTTGAATTTGGATTACCTGTAACCGCCGCCCTGAATCGGGGCAGTGGTTTTATCTTCGATAGGCTCGTGTTTCACGATCCCACCGCTTTTGTTGAGTTGACTACGTTGTGTGTTCTCTGTAAAGCAGCCCTGAATCAGGGCATCCTTTGCTTACACCCCGACTATTTGCTTCGTTATGCCTGCGTCGTGTTTCGGAGCTGTTGACAAACCCACTTTTTCACGGGATAAACGAAATGCCAAAAGAGAATTTGAAGCATATTTTCTGTATTCAGGCAATAAAAAAGGGCTACTCACATAGCCTTTACCAGTCGTTTTAAGTTCAATGCACACGCCGAAAGGAGGCATTGCTCGGTTATTTTTTCAATGCCTCTTTTGAATGTTCGTCTTAAATTATGTTGCTCTTTCTGGTGGGAGAAATTTCCTTCACACCAGATTTTCCGAAGTCGCATCGCTTCGTAATATTCTGTTGTTCCGTTGTTCTTAGCTTGCTCTCTGCGAGCTTCTTCATGCATATTGCGCTCAATTTTTCGTGAATTATTTGACTTTCCGATGCATTGCTCTTTATACGGACAGCTCATGCAATCTTTCTTTTTAGCAACATATCGTTTATATCCCTTTTGCTTGAGATAAGAACGATAATGAAGTTCCTTTCCGGCAGGGCAAATATACACATTCTTATTACTGTCATACTGAAAATTACCAGGGTTGAAGTCTTCTTCATAATTACAATTTACAACAGGCTTTTGTCTTCGTGGGATGTATGTCTTGATATTTCTTTTAAGCATTGCATCGTAAACCTCAGCGTTATCGTATCCCGCATCGGCACAAACAGATTCTGTTTCAAAACCGAATTTATCAATCTGATGTTCAAGTCTTTCGGTATGCGGAGAGCAGTCGTTTACATTTGCAGGTGTAACAAAAACATCAGTGATAATGCCGTTTTTAGCATCAGTCGTCTGATGGTCAAGATAACAAAAAGCATTTGGTTTTCCGGGACGATTTAATAATCCGCTGTCAGGGTCAGTGATGCTTTTTGTAACAGATTTTGTCTTTTCGGGATACACGACAGGTTCTTTGATAAGTCCCATTTCAAACGCTTCACGGTCAAGCTTCTGCATATACTCAGATGGTGTGTCGGGAACCTCAATCACTTCCCTTAAATCGTTTCGTGCATTGGCTCTGATGTGTGTGGAATCGGTAAGCAAAAGCTTTCCCGTTACCAGCCCTTCTTCCATACACTTGCGTACAATCTCATCAAATATATCTTGAAATATTGTTGTTCCGCTGAATTTCCTGCGGCGAAGCTGTGAGATTGTAGAGTGGTCCGGAACAGGCTCGTCAAGTTCAATTCCGAGAAACCAACGATACGCAATATTTACACGGACTTCCTGTTCAAGTCTGCGTTCTGATTCTATTCCATATAGATAACCGATGAGCATCATCTTTATGAGCATAACAGGATCAACAGACGGGCGACCTGTGTTTGAGTACAGTGCTTCAACTTTATCATAAATGAAATTGAAATCTACACATCTATCCAAATCACGGAGAAAATGTTCCTGTGGCATAAGATCTTCAAGAGTTACCAAACACATTTTCATTTGTCTGTTTTCGTTCCTGTTAAGCATCCTAATTACCTCGCTTTCTTTACTTCTATTATACCATATTTTAGCAGAAAAGTCGAGATTTTTCCGAGTTTGTCAACAGCTCCGTTTCACGACGTGGGCTCTTTTTATGACGGGATGATTCGTCCCGTCACGGTGAACGAATTGTTTACCGTCATACCACCTGCACCGAAGCAGTGCGGCTGGATTACTGTTTGTGACTGAACATTTTGTTCCGTCAGCTTGAGCAAGGGGGCGGTGAAACAACTCCCCCTGCATGATACCTCGACTACCGAAACGGTACCTGAGTCGGTGATTTGCAAGGTCAGCTGTTTCTTGATCCTACGTCACGAATCGTTACTCAGGCTAACGGCACAAGAGAGGAACGCTTCGTTCCGTCCTTTGCAAAGGGGTGCGTGAAACACGCATACCATGCATTTATTAAGCTTCATACATCCAGCTGTCGTCGGGCAGCGGAGTCTCTTGAGGTTCAGGCCTTTCGAGATTTTTCTCTGCAATCCCGAAGTTATCACGCTGTATCAGTTCCTCCAAATTCAGTTTGCCTTTGGTACGACGAACATTCCGAACAGCCTCTTTTCTGTACTCTTTCAGAATCTTTTCGGGAATGTCTGATAGATTGGAAAGTATCATGATAATCATTTCAACT